>JBIOTO010000154.1:0-28364 GCA_044865945.1 Solirubrobacterales bacterium | reverse complement strand
CGAACGCCGCAGCGAGTATACCCCCTCTGGGTATCTGCTACAGTCATCGCATGGATACCCCCCGGCCGTATCAAAAGATTGCTCTCTTCGCTGCTGCCCTCGCGATCGTGTTCGGCGCCGCGGCGCTGCTTGGCTCACTCGTCGAGCCGGCCGAGACGAAGGAGGGTGGGATGGAGGAGGAGATGGCGATTCACACCGCAGGAACCGAAACGCACGGCGAGGGGGCCCACGAACCGGCCGGGCTCGGCGTCGCGGAGGGCGGCTACGCCGTTCGCTTTGCCCCGACCCAGTTCGAGCGCGGCGCGGCGAGTGAGCTGCGCTTTGCCGTCGCGACTGTCGCCGGCGAGCCGGTGACCGAGTTCGACGAGCTGCACGAGCGACGCATGCACCTGATCGTCGTTCGCCGCGACGGGAGCGAGTTCCGCCACCTGCACCCGGAGATGGACGCCGCTGGGACCTGGAGCGTTCCGGTTCGGTTCGCCGAGGCCGGGGTCTACCGTGCCTTCGCCGACTTCTCAGCCGGCGGCGAGCAGCACACCCTGGCCGGCGACCTCTTCGTCTCCGGTGGCGAGTTCGAGTCCCGGCCCTTCCCGACGCCCCAGGAGGTCGCTTTAACCGACGGCTACGAGGTCCGCCTGGAGGGGGGAGACCTGGTTGCTGGCAAGCACTCCGAGCTGAGCTTCGCTGTCGCTGAGGGCGGCCGCCCGGCCGGTGACCTGCGGCCCTACCTCGGCGCCAAGGGTCACCTGGTGGCGCTGCGCGAAGGGGACCTCGCCTTCCTCCACGTCCACCCGGAGGAGACGGAGGGTGCGCCGGAGGAGATCGTCTTCGACGCCACCTTCCCGACCGCAGGCCGCTACCGCCTCTACCTCCAGTTCAAGCCCGGGGACGCCGTCCGCACGGCCGAGTTCACGGTCGAGGTGCCGCGATGAGCCGGGTCGACCTGCCGATCGAGGGGATGACCTGCTCCTCCTGCGCCGGCCGGGTCGAGAAGAGCCTCAACCGGCTCGACGGGGTCGAGGCGACGGTCAACTTCGCCACCGAGCGGGCGACGGTCAGCTTCGACCCGGCCCGGGTCGAGCCCGAGGATCTGGTCGGGGCGGTCGCGGACGTCGGCTACGAGGCTTCGCTGCCGGTGGCGACCGGGGGAGAGGACGAGGCCGTCGAAGCCGACCCGACCGAGGACCTGCGCCGCCGCCTGGTCTTCTCCGCCGTCCTTTCGCTGCCGGTCCTGGCGATGGCGATGATCGAGCCGCTCCAGTTCGAGAACTGGCAGTGGCTCTCGCTGCAGCTGGCGACCCCGGTGGTGCTCTGGGCCGGCTGGCCGTTCCACAAGGCCGCCTGGCAGAACCTCAAGCACGGGGCGGCGACGATGGACACGCTGATCTCGCTCGGCACCCTTGCCGCGCTCGGTTGGTCGCTCTACGCCCTGTTCTTCGGCGACGCCGGCATGCCGGGGATGAAGATGCCCTTCGAACTGATCACCGAGCGGGGCGCCGGCACCGACGAGATCTACCTCGAGGTCGCCGCGGTCGTCACCACCTTCATCCTCGCCGGGCGTTACTTCGAGGCGCGGGCCAAGCGCCGGGCCGGCGCGGCGCTGGAGGCGCTGCTCGACCTCGGCGCCAAGGAGGTCGCGCTGCTCGACGCCGACGGCAACCAGCGGCAGGTCCCGGTCGAGCAGCTTGCGGTCGGCGACCATTTCGTCGTCCGGCCGGGAGAGAAGATCGCCACCGACGGCGTCGTCGAGAGCGGCGCCTCGGCGGTCGACCAGTCGCTGGTCACCGGCGAGTCGGTCCCGGTCGAGGTCGGCCCCGGCGACGAGGTGATCGGCGCGACGATCAACGCCGGCGGCCGGCTGGTGGTGCGGGCGACCAGGATCGGCGAGGAAACCGCGCTGGCCCAGATCGCCCGCCTGGTCACCGAGGCGCAGTCGGGCAAGGCTCCGGTCCAGCGCCTGGCCGACCGGGTCAGCGGCGTCTTCGTACCGATCGTGATTGGCCTCGCCGTCGCCACCCTCGGCTTCTGGCTCGGCAACGGGGCGGGGGCGAGCTTCGCCTTCACCGCAGCGGTCGCGGTGCTGATCATCGCCTGCCCCTGCGCGTTGGGCCTGGCAACGCCGACGGCACTGCTGGTCGGGACCGGCCGCGGCGCCCAGCTGGGGCTGCTGATCAAGGGGCCGGAGGTGCTGGAGTCGACGCGGGAGATCGACACCGTCGTCCTCGACAAGACCGGCACCGTGACCAGCGGTGAGATGTCGGTCGTCGCCGTCCACCCGGCACCGGGTGCCGACGAGGCGGAGGTGCTGCGCCTGGCCGGCGCGGTCGAGGACGCCTCCGAGCACCCAATCGCGATGGCGGTCGCGGTCCGCGCCAAAGAGGAGTTCACGCTGCTGCCGGCGGTCGACGAGTTCGCCAGCTCCGCCGGGCTCGGCGTCCAGGGCGTGGTCGGCGGGCGGGCTGTAGTCGTCGGCCGCGCCTCCTTTCTCGCCGAATGGGCGATGCGTCTGCCGGCCGAGTTGGAGGAGGCGCGCCGCGCGGCCGAATCCCTGGGCGAGACGGCGATCGCCGTCGGCTGGGACGGCGAGGCCCGCGGCCTGCTGGTCGTCGCCGACACCGTCAAGCCGACGAGCCGGGAGGCAATCGCCGAGCTGCGCGAGCTCGGCCTGCGACCGGTGCTGCTGACCGGCGACAACGAGGCGACCGCGAGGGCGGTCGCGGCCGAGGTCGGAATCGACGAGGTGATCGCCGAAGTGCTGCCCGACGAGAAGGCGGCGACGATCGAGCGCCTGCGGGGCGAGGGCCGCACCGTGGCGATGGTCGGCGACGGAGTCAACGACGCGCCCGCCCTCGCCCAGGCCGACCTCGGCCTGGCGATCGGCACCGGTACCGACGTCGCGATCGAGGCCTCGGACATCACCCTGATCTCCGGCGACCCCCGCGCGATCGCCGACGCGATCCGCCTCTCCCGCCGCACCCTCGCGACGATCAAGGGCAACCTCTTCTGGGCCTTCGCCTACAACGTCGCCGCGCTCCCCCTCGCGGCCGCCGGCTTCCTCAACCCCCTGATCGCCGGCGCGGCGATGGCCTTCTCCAGCGTCTTCGTGGTGACCAACTCGCTACGGCTGCGAAGGTTTTCCCCGCAGCCGTAGCGAGCGCCGCTACTTCTTGATCAGCTTGACCGTCTTGCCCTTGGTTCGGGCCTTGCCGCCGGTGGGCACGAACTTGACCTTGATCTGGACCTTGGCGCTACCCGTGCTCGCGAGCTGCTTCTTCGCCTTCGGCTTCGGGCGGATGTTGATGGTCGCGGTGGCGGCCTGCTTGGTGCCGCGCTTGACCGCCTTCACCTTCCTGCCGGAGACGGTCAGCTTGCCCGGAGCGGGCAGCTTGATCTTCAGCTTGGCGGTCCCCTGCTTGGTGTTGCGGGTCAGCTTGCCGAACTTGAAGGTGTTCGGGGCCTTGGCCTTGAGCGATTTCACCAGCGGCCCGGACCCGTTGCAGTAGGCGGTGCGGCCGGTGAAGACGAAGCCCGAGCAGCCCTCGTTGTCGACGAGCGTGAGGCTGGCCGCGTAGGTGCCGGCTTTCTTGTAGGTGTGGCTCAGTTTCGGAGCGGCGTTAAGGGCGCTGAGGCCGTCGCCGAAGTTCCAGTTGAACTGGGCGATGGTGCCGTCGGGGTCGACCGAACCCGCCGCGTTGAAGGTGCGCTTCAGCGGCTGCTTCTTCGACGCGGGCGCGGTGAAAGCGGCGATCGGCGACTGGTCGGGCACGATCGCGACCTGCCAGGGACCGCCGGGCACCGGGATGGTGTTGGTTCCGTTGGTCTGGGTGTTGATCACCGTGACGCTGTCCACCGTGCCGTAGTTGGCCACGTAGACCGATTTGCCATCCGGCGTGACGGCGAGTTCGTAAGGCTGGTTGCCGACCGGGATCGGCGCGCCGACGACCTGCCGGGTGGCGGTGTCGACCACCGAGACGTTTTCATCGCCGTAGTTGCTGACGTAGAGGCGGGTACCGTCGGGGGACAAACCGAGCCCCCACGGTTCCGCGCCGACCGGAATCGTGCCAACGACCTGCCTGGTTGCGGTATCGACCACCGAGACGCTGTTCCCCGATTCGTTGTTGACGTAGAGGGTCTTGCCATCGGAGGAGACGACGACGTTGATCGGCTCGTCGCCGACCGGGATCGGCGCCCCGACCACCTGCCTGGTGGCGGTGTCGATCACCGAGACGTTGTCGTCTTCTTCGTTGACCACGTAGGCGACAGCACCGTTGGGCGAAAAGGCGACGCCTATCGGGTTTTCCCCGACCGGAATCGAGCCGACCGCCTGGTTCGTCTGCAGGTCGATCACGACGATGATGTTGTCGCCGGGGATGGAGACGTAGGCGGTCTTGCCGTCGGGCGAGATGGCGATCACTTCCAGCCCGCCCAGCCCGGTGATCGAGGTCACGACCTGGTTGGTGGGCGTGTTGACGACCGTTATGACTCCGTCCCCGCTCGTCACGTAGAGGGTCTGGCCGTTGGGGGCGATGGCGATCGAGTCAGGGCCGCTCCCCGTCGGGATCGGCGAGCCGACCACCTGGTTGGTGGCGGTGTCGATCACCGACATCGTGCTGTCGTTGTAGTTGCCCGTGTAGACGTATCGGGCTAGCGCCTGGGGCGCGAAAAACGCCAGGGCCAGGAGCGCCAGGGCGGCGATCAGGGGGACACGGACGCGGAGGGAACGGCTTTCAATCGGCATTGCGCGGCACTCTAACCCGCGCTGGGGACGGCCGAGAACCAGTTGGCCAATCGTTCGTCGGTGAATACGTCGCCGCGGGGACGCAGCTGGCGACTGAGCGCGTCGCGGAGGTTCTGGCCGGCCTCGGGGTCGGCGACAAGGCCGTCGAAGATGGGGCCGGCCGCCGCCGGGTTGGGGAAGCGAGCGAAGTCGAAGGACCACTCGTAGTGCTCGCGGGCTCGTTCGTCGCGCCAGGCTTCGTAGCCGTCGAGGCTCTCCTCGGAACCGGTCAGCTTGCCGGCGACGTGCAGAGCCTGCTCGATCGCGTCGGAGATGCCCTGGGCGGTCGAGGGGTTCTTGAAGTGGCCGGCGTCGCCGACCAGCGCCCAGCCCGGGCCGTTGGCCTGGCGGAAGAAGCCGCGCAGCATCGTCTCCGGCGCCAGGTGGATCGGGCCGACCTGCTCGGCGTCGGCCAGCCAGCCGCTGTCGAACCAGTCGTCAAACTTGCGCACGCCTTCGAGGAAGGTCAGCTGCCGCTTGGCCTGGTCGCCGCGGGTCAGCTCCGGGTCGATGCCGAGGATCAGCAGCGAGAGGTCGTCCTCGCAGGGCGACCAGGCCAGCGAGCCGCTCTCGACCACGTCGATGAAGAAGCGGTCGCTCTCCGGCAGCCCACGCCAGTAGCCGAACATAAACGCCATCTCGCCGGCCAGCGGCCGTTCCTTCTCCAGCTGGAGCAGCTTCGCCACGGTCGAGGCGCGGCCGTCGGCGCCGAACACCCAGCGGGCCTTGATCTCCTCGCCGCCCTCCAGCACTACACCGCGCACTGGATGATCCGGGGTCCCGGCGCCGATCAGCCCGGTCACCTTCTCGCCGAAGCGGGTCTCCGCTCCGGCCGCTTCCGCGACGTCGAGCAGCGCCATGTCCAGCACCGGCCGGGTGATCGTCGCGGCGCGGTCGAAGCCGCCAATCGGGGTGAACGACCCCGACACCTCGCGCCCAAGGGTGCGGATCCCGTAATCGATGAAGTTGACCCGGTGATCGGCTTCGATCCGCTCCATCGCCCCCAGCTCGGCCAGCCGCGCCAGCGTGTTGGGGAACAGGCAGTGGGTCGAGAGCACGTTTGCCGGCGGCGGTTCGCGGTCGAGGAGCAGGACGCTCCAGCCCTGCTCCGCCAACCGCGTCGCCAGCGGTGAGCCGGCGGCACGGGCGCCGACCACGACCGCGTCGTAGCTCCTGCCCCCGGCGCTCATCAGCGCACCCGCCCGACGGTCAGCAGGTACTCCATCTCGAAGCGGGCGCCGTCGTCGCTGCCGAGGTTCCGCTCGGCGAAGAACTCGCTCAGCGCCTGGTTCAGCTCCTCGGTGCGGCCCTCTTTCTCGGCGTTGGCGCGGGCGGCGATCGTCGGCCCGTAGAACCCCTTGAAGTGCTCGGCGAACTCATCGGGGGTCTGGAAGGCGGTCACCTCCAGCACGTCGCGCTCTGCCTTCTCCAGCTCGATCCGGTCGCCGAACAGCTCCCGCAGGTGGTCCTCGCCACCCCACAGCGGCGGCGGTGAGGCGCCGGCCGGGGGAGGGGGCATGAACTGGCCCATGGTTTTGAACAACCCTCCGATCATCCCCTCCGGGGTCCAGCTCAGCAGGCCGATCGTGCCGCCGGGTCGGGCGACGCGGACCAGCTCGTCGGCGGCCGCCTGGTGAAAGGGGGCGAACATCACGCCGATCGCGGAGATGACGGCGTCGAAGCTGTCGTCCCCGAAGGGCAGTTCCTGGGCGTCGGCCTCGGCCCACTCCAGCTCGACCCCGGCGGCGGCGGCGCGGGCGCGGCCGGCCTCGAACAGCTCCGGCGTCAGGTCGCTGGCGACCACCTCGGCGCCGGCCTGGGCGGCCGGGAGAGAGGCGTTGCCGGTGCCGGCGGCCACGTCGAGGACGCGCTGCCCGGCGCCGATCCCGGCGAACTCGACCAGTCGCGGCCCCAGCGGGGTGAGGAAGGTCTCGACCATCGAGGGGTAGTCCCCCGAGGCCCACATCTTGCGGTGTTTCTGCCTCAGCTCCGGGCTGGGGCCCTGGGTGTCCGTGGGGGTGCTCACTTCGTCAGATCTCCTTTGGATTGGTTGATGATCCCTTTCTACGCCCGTCCCAGGGGACGTTCAACTTCAAGATCTGCAGTTAGGCGCCTAGACTCCGTACAGAGCCAGATGCCGGAGAGCTACGGACAGTTCTGCCCAGTCGCCCAGGCGGCGGAGGTCTTGACCGAGCGCTGGACCCTGCTGGTCCTGCGCGAGCTGCTGATGGGCAGCACCCGCTTCAACGAGCTGCAGCGCGGGGTGCCGCGGATGTCCTCATCCCTGCTCAGCAAACGGCTGCGTGAGATGGAGCGCTCGGGGCTACTGACCCGCGAACCGCTCAAGGGAGAGCGCGGCCACGCCTACCACCTGACGCCGGCCGGCGAGGCGCTCGGCCCGCTTGTCGTCTCGCTCGGCAACTGGAGCCGCGAGTGGCTGAAGCGGGAGATCAGCGAGGAGGAGGCGGACCCGGCGCTCTTGATGTGGGACGTGCGGCGCAGCGTCCAGCTCGACCGCCTGCCGCAGGAGCAGCTGGTGACCTTCTTCCGCTACCGCGACGCCGAGGAGGGGAAACGGGCCTGGTGGCTGGTCGCCCGGCCCGACAACGCCGACCTCTGCTTCACCGACCCGGGCTTCGCCATCGACCTCCAGGTCGACGCCGAGGCGCAGGCGATGGCCGAAGTCTGGATCGGCCAGCTCGACCTTGGCGCGGCGATGAAGGCGAAGCGGCTCCGGATCAACGGCCCCGAGCACCTGGTCCGCAGCCTGCCCGACTGGCTCGGCTTCAGCACCTTCGCCTACGACGACCCGGCCGCCGAGCTGGCCAGGCGCCAAGCCGCTTAAGCGCCGCTCGCAACTGAGGTTGCAGGCGGTCCGAGCGGGGGGCGCGAGCCTTTCGGCCCGCCTACGGTTTACGTCAGAGCCGGCGCCTATGCCGGCTTTCCTCTTTCTTTCATGGCTAAACCGACCGCAAAACCGCGCCGGCGCTGGCTTTCATCGCTCCTGGCGATGGCCCTTGCCCTGCTCGCGAGCTGCCTGGTCGCGGTCGCCACCGCGCCCGCCAAGAGCAACTCGGAAAAGCTGGAAGCGGTCGAAGGCAAGATCGGCGCGGTCGAAGAACGCGAAGGCGTCCTCACCTCCGACATCGAAGCGATGGGGGATGAAATCTCCGCCCTCGAAGGCCAGGTCAGCGCCCTGCGCAACCAGGAGGCCGCGGCCGAAGAAGAACTAGCCGCCAAGCAGGCCGAGCTGGACCGGGCCGAAGCCGAACTGAAGAAGGCGCTGGAGCGCTTGGAGACCCTGCGCGGACGGCTGAAGCGGGCGCTGATCGTCCTCCGCGAGCGGCTCGTCGCGATCTACACCTACGGCTCGACCGACATCACCTCGGTGGTGCTGAGCGCCGAGGACTACGGCGACATGGTCGCCCGCACCGAGTACTTCGACGCGATCAACGAAAGCGACTCGAAGCTGGCCGAGCGGGTGCGCGAACTGCGCGACGAAGCGAAGAAGCTGGTCCGGATCCGCAAAGTCTCGAAACTGACGATCGAAAAGGCGCGCGACCAGATGGCCGCCAAGGAGCAGCGGCTGGAAGTGACCCGCTCGACCCTGGAGTCGCGCGAGGGCGCCCTGCTCTCGGCGCGGGCGAAGCGGCGCCACACCCTGAAGGGAATCGAAGGCGAGCGCCACGAGCACGAGGAAGTCGCGGCTGAAATTCGCTCCGAGATCGCCCAGGAAATCGCCGAAGCGACCGGCGGCGTGGCGTTGCCGGCCGGGCCGATGCCCTCGCCCAGCGCCGCCGGCTTCATCTGGCCGGTCGAAGGCACCGTCACTTCGGGCTTCGGCTACCGCTGGGGGCGGATGCACGAGGGGATCGACATCTCCGTGCCGGAAGGCACGCCGATCCGCGCCGCCGCCAGCGGCACCGTGATTCTGATGCAGTCCGAGTACGAAAGCGGCGGCTACGGCAACTACACCTGCATCGACCACGGCGGCGGACTCTCCACCTGCTACGCCCACCAGTCGAGCTTCTCGACCTCGGTCGGCGCTTCAGTAAGCCAGGGCGACGTGATCGGCCTCAGCGGCAACACCGGCAACAGCACCGGCCCCCACCTCCACTTCGAGGTGCGGATCAACGGCGCCGCTACCGACCCGCTCGGCTACCTCTAGCCCTCTACGCTTCACGGCGTGGCGGAGCTGATCCTCTACGCGATTCCCGCGTTCGTGCTGCTGCTCGTCGTCGAGCTGCTCTCGTTCAAGTACGCGCGCGACGAGGACCTGGTCGGCTACGAGTCGCGCGACACCCGCACCAGCTTGACGATGGGCGGCGGCAACGTCGTCATCAACGCCGTCTGGAAGCTGGTCGTGGTCGCGATCTACGCCGGCCTGTACGAGCTGACGCCGCTGCGGATGCCGGCCGACATGTGGTGGACCTACGCGCTGCTCTTTCTCGCCGACGACTTCGCCTACTACTGGTTCCACCGCATCCACCACGAGATGCGGATCTTCTGGGCCAGCCACGTCGTCCACCACTCCTCCGAGCACTACAACCTCTCGACCGCGCTGCGCCAGACCTGGACGCCGATGACGGCGCTGCCCTTCTGGGCGCCGCTGGCGCTGCTCGGCTTCCCGCCCTGGATGATCCTCACCCAGCAGGCGATCAGCCTCATCTACCAGTTCTGGATCCACACCGAGCGGGTGAAGAAGATGCCCGCCTGGTTCGAGTTCTTCTTCAACACGCCCTCGCACCACCGCGTCCACCACGGCTCCAACGAGGTCTACCTCGACCGCAACTACGGCGGCATCCTGATCGTCTGGGACCGCCTCTTCGGCACCTTCCAGGGCGAGACCGAGAAGGTCCGCTACGGGCTGACCCGGAACATCAGGACTTTCAAGCCGACCCGCGTCGCCTTCCACGAGTTCATCGCCATCGCCCACGACGTGCGCCACGCGAAGAGCTGGCGCGAGCGTTGCGGCTACCTCTTCCGCGGCCCCGGCTGGTCGCCGGACGGGACGGGCGGCGGCACCCGGGGGTAGGCGTGTCGCTTTTTGTGGCCTATAGGGCTACAAAAGCGACACTAGGGCTGCAGGCGCCGGTGGCTCCAGTCGCCCTCGCCCTTTATGTAGAGCAGGCGACGGTGGAGGCGGGTGGGGCTGCCGTGCCAGAACTCGATCAGGTCGGGATCGAGGCGGAAGCCGCCCCAGTTCGGTGGGCGGCGCAGCTCCTCGCCGTCCAGCTCGTCGGCCTTGCTCCGCAGGGCCTCGGGATCGTCGAGCGCCGCGCCCTGCTCCGAGGCGACTGCGGTCGCCCGCCCCGCCGCCGGCCGTTCGGCGAAGAGCGCGTCCGACTCCTCCGCGCTCAGCCGCTCGACCGGGCCCTCGATGGTGATCTGCTGCAGCGTCTCGCGCCAGTAGAGCGTCCCCGCCGCCCGTGGGTTGGCGGCCAGATCGCGGCCCTTGCGGCTGTCGTAGCCGCCGGCGAAGACAAGCGTGGGGGTGAGCCGCTTGACGAGCAGGGTCCGGACCGACGGGCGACCCTCACCGTCGGCGGTGGCCAGCGCCAGCGCCCTTGGCTCGCGCACGCCCTTCTCGTCGGCGATCCGCAGCCAGCGCTCCAGCAGCGGCAGCGGGTCGTCCGGCGGCGCGTCGAACTCGGGCAGCTCCAGGGCCGAGTCCCCGGACAGCGTTTCGACCGGCCCGTCGCTCATGTCCCCAATCTAGGCGCTGGTGGTCAGGGCCGCGGCGGCGGGCACGAGGGCATCGCCGCCCTCGCGTCGACCAGCTGCTCGTAGAGCCCGATGTAGCCGCGTGCGGTTCGCTGGATCGAGAGCTCGGCCGCGCGCTGCTGGGCCCGCTCGGCGAGCTGGCCGCGCAGGTCGCTGTCGCC
The DNA here is from genome assembly GCA_044865945.1 of Solirubrobacterales bacterium. Lineage (GTDB taxonomy): Bacteria > Actinomycetota > Thermoleophilia > Solirubrobacterales > 70-9 > VAYN01. The sequence goes on along the minus strand of JBIOTO010000154.1, from coordinate 17,702 downwards.
GATCAGCGTTTCCAGCACGTCGTGCAGGGCGCGGTCGTCGCCGGGCTGGACGAAGATCGCCGCGTCGGACCAGAGCTCGCGCAGCGAGGGGATGTAGCCGAGCACCAGCGCGCAGCGCTCGCGGGCCGCGGCGAGGATGCCGAGGCCGGAGGGCTCGTACGCGGTCGGCGCGGCGAAGATCGAGGCGCTGCGGCGCAGCTCGGCCAGGGCGGAGGGACCGAGCGAGCCAGCGCTCTCGGCGAAGCGCACCTTGCCCATCGGGCCGAGGTCGCCGGCGACGGTCACCGGCCAGGCGAGGCGGGCGGCGGCGGCGTCGAGGGTCGTCAAGTTCTTGGCCGCGTCCCAGACGCGCTCCGCGCCCAGCACCAGCGCGCTCTTTCCCGGGCCCGCTGCGGCCGTCGGCGCGCCGGAACCGTGGTGAATGACGTGCGCGATCTCGGGCCGCGGACGGTGGTCGCTTTCGAGCTCTTCCAGCATCGCCATCGTTGGCGCGACGATGGCGTCGGCTCCGTCCAAACCGGCGGCCATCTGTTCGCGGTAGTGCCCCCATTCGGGCGGCGCGTCGGCGCCGTGCACCGCCCGCCACCAGGAGAGGACCGAGGAGTGGGCGACGACGACCTTCGGCGCCGCCAGGGGGAGCGCCCCATGCGCGTACGAGCAGAGGTGGACGACGTCGGGAAGCTCCTCCTCCTCGAGGATCTGCAGCCAGCGGCCGGCGGCGGCGACGTCGACCCAGGAGTCCTCCGCTCCCTCCAGTCGGTAGCCGCTTTCGTGCACGCGGGCGGGCAGCAGGGCGCGCTGCTCGCGCCGCAGCCGCGGCCCCATCGTCGCGACGACGACCTCGACCCCCTCGGCCTCGAGCGCCGCCGAGAGCTCGGCCGTGTAAGCGAAGACGTCGCCGACGGTGTCGGTCGCGATCAAAACCTTCATATCCCCTGACTTCCGCGAAGTATTGGTCAACGTATCCACAGTTACCTGTGGAGGCCGCTTCGTAAACCGCTGGGGAGGTCGGGCTGCGATCCTTTTTCGCTGTGAGCGAGGAGAAAAAAGGCGTTCGGGTCGCGGTAAGCGGCAAGGTGCAGGGAGTTTTCTTCCGCGACACGACCGTTTCGCGCGCGCGCGAGCTGGGCGTACTCGGCTGGGTCCGCAACGCCGATGACGGCACGGTTCAGGTCCACGCCGAGGGTCCCGCCTCGGCGGTCGACGAGCTCGTCGCCTTCCTCGAAGAGGGACCGCCCGCCGCCCGGGTCGAGGGCGTCGAGGTCGAGCCGGCGAAGGTCGAGGGCCACGAGCAGTTCGCCGTCCGCGGCGTCAGCGCCGGTGCCTTCGTCGTCCAGGAGCACTGGGCGACCGCCCATCACTTCGACCTGCGGCTGGAGGTCGACGGCGTGCTGCGCTCCTGGGCGGTGCCGAAGGAACCGTCGATGGACCCGGCGGCCAAGCGACTGGCGATCGAGGTCGAGGACCACTCGCTCTCCTATGGGAGCTTCGAGGGTGAGGTCGACGGCGGCAAGGTGGCGATCTGGGACCGCGGCACCTACGAGCAGGGCGGGCGCGTGCCCTGGCCCGAGGCGCTGGAGCGCGGGCACGCGGTCTTCGTCCTCCACGGGGAGAAGCTCGAGGGCGGCTTCGCCCTGCAGCGGACGCGCGGGGGAGAGAAGCCTCAGTGGCTGCTGATCAAGCGGAAGGACGAGTTCGCGCGGCCGCGCTCCGGCGGCTAGCCACGTACAGGCCGATCGCGACCAGCGGCGCGATGAAATCGGCCCAGAGCACCAGCCCGGTGTTGTCCGGGTCGTGGTTGTCGTGGATCGCCGCCTGGTGCAGGTGGCCGTAGGCGTCGCCGAGGTAACAGATCGAGACCGCGATCACGGCGGCGAGCAGGAAGCCGTCGCGGAAGCGGGCGCAGAGGACGCCGAGCACGCCGATCGCCAGGTCGGCGAACCCGACCTCGGTCTGGAAGCCGCCGTCGCCGTTGGTGTAGCCGATTTCGCGCGCCGTGTCGGGGCCGTCGAAGAAATGGAACATCGAGCCGAAGATGGCGGCGACCCCAACCGCGACCACCATCCACCAGACGAGAAAGATTTCCAGCCTGCGCGCGGTGCTGTGCGGCTGACTGTCGCGGTGGGCGTGGATCGCGGCCCCGATCAGGGCGATGGCGGCGAAGAAGAGGAACGGCACGGCGGCGCATCGTACGGCTCAAGCAATTGGAAAAAGTGGCCGATGTACCCCGGGTGGACGGATCGTCTAGTGGATTTGACCGTTCTCGCCTAGTTGCCTTCGCCGCGCTCGGGTTGCTCTCCGCGCTGCTCGCCTTCTACGCGGTCGTCGTAGTCGGAGAACTCCCCGGCGAAGGGCTGCAGGCCGCCGTCGGCCGCTGGGTCTACGACGTCATCGTCCTCGGCGCCGCGGGGATCGTCCTCTGGCGCGCGGTGCGGATGCCGGCGGAGCGGCGGGCCTGGCTGGCGCTGGGCATCGGCCTGCTCCTCTGGGCACTGGGCCAGACCTACTACTCGGTCGTCCTCTACTACGCCGAACCGGCGCCGTTCCCCTCGCCCGCCGACGCGCTGTTCCTCGCCTTCTACCCGGCCAGCTTCGTCGCCCTGGTGCTGCTGCTGCGGGCGCGGATCGCCCACCTCGACCCGCTCGCCTGGGTCGACGCCCTGATCGGAGCGCTGGCCGTCGCCGCGGTCGCCGCGGCGCTGATCTTCCCGCCCGTCCTGGAAGCGCTCGGCGGCAGCCCGCTCGGCGTCGCCGTCAGCCTCGCCTACCCCTGCATGGACCTCGTCCTGCTGGGGCTGCTGAGCGCCGCCTTCGTCCTCTCCAAGTGGCGGGCCAGCGGCCCCTGGCTGCTGATCGCCGCCGCCCTTCTGCTGTTCGGCGTCTGCGACGTCGTCTACCTCTCTGCCGCCGGGCAGTCGACCACGGCGCTGAACGCCGCCAGCGTCGGTTGGCCGCTCGCCTTCCTCCTCCTCGCGCTCGTCTCCTGGCTGCCGGCGACCGAGGCGGAGGCGACCGCCGCGGTGGGCCGCCGCCGCATCGTCGTGCCCTTGGCGATGGCGATCGTCGTCATCGGCCTCCTCGTCGCCGCCAGCTTCCTCGACGTCGACACCACCGCGGTCTCCCTCTCCGCCGCCTGCCTGGTGGCGGTGCTGGCCCGGCTGCTGATCACCTTCAACCAGAACACCGGCATGCTCGAGGCGAGCGAAGAGGAGGCGCTGACCGACGACCTCACCGGCCTCGCCAACCGCCGGGCGCTGATGGCCGACCTCGAGCGCGTCGCCGCCGCCACCCCGCCCGAACCGACGGTCCTGGCGCTGTACGACCTCGACGGCTTCAAGGCCTACAACGACACCTTCGGCCATCCCGCCGGCGACGACCTGCTGCGCCGCCTCGGCAGGCAGCTGGCCGCCTCGATGACGCCCTTCGGCAGCGCCTACCGGCTCGGCGGCGACGAGTTCTGCGTCCTCGCCTCGACCCGGGGCCACTCGGCCGACGCGATCTGCGAGGGGGCGGAAGAGGCGCTCTCAGATCGTGGCACCGGCTTCTCGATCAGCGCCTCCTGGGGCAAGGTCCTGATCCCGGTCGAGGTCGTCTCCCCGACCGACGCGCTGCGCCTCGCCGACCGCCGCATGTACGCGAAAAAGGGCCGCCGCGCCGATTCGGCCCGCAGCCAGACCCGCGGCGTCCTGCTCAGCGTCCTGCGCGAGCGCGAGCCCGGGCTGGAGCGCCACCTCGACGGCGTCGCCCACCTCGCCGCCGTCTTCGGCCGCCAGCTCAACCTCGACGCCGAGGAGGTCGACGTCCTCGTCCGCGCCGCCGAGCTGCACGACATCGGCAAGATCGCGATCCCCGACGAGATCCTCCACAAGGACGGCGATCTGACCGAGGAGGAGTGGGAGCTGATGCGCAAGCACCCGAAGATCGGCGAGCGGGTGCTCGACGCGGCGCCGGCCCTGGGGCCGGTCGCCAGCCTGGTCCGCTCGACCCACGAGCGCTGGGACGGCGAGGGCTACCCCGACAAGCTCGCCGGTCGCGACATCCCCCGCGGCTCCCGCGTGATCCTCATCTGCGACGCCTACAACGCGATGACCGAAGGCCGCCCCTACCGGGCGCCGATGAGCGGCGAGGAGGCGATCGAGGAGCTGCGGCGCGGCAGCGGCACCCAGTTCGACCCCGATCTCGTCAGGTGCTTCGCCGAGAAGGTCGTCCCGGCGCTGGAGCGCGAGACCGTAGTCACGGGCTGACACGCGATCGCGTGGTTCCTTTGTCCTCTATAGGCGGACAAAGGAACCACAAGTACGGTTTGGGCTGTGGCGGCGACCCTGGACGAGCTGGTGGTGGCGGACGTGGCGGATGCCTGGCGCTCCTGCGGGTTCGCCGTCGAGGACGACGTCTGCGTCGTCGGCGAGGTGCGGATCCGGTTCGCGCCGGGGGAGGGGAGAGGGCTGAGCGGCTGGTCGCTGCGCTCGGTCGAGTCGACCGAGCTCGACGGCCTGGCGACGACGCGCTCCGAGCGGCCGCTGCCGGACGCGGCGCCGGCGCACCCCAACGGCGTCACCGCGCTCGACCACGTGGTCGCGATCTCCTCCGACCTCGACCGCACCGTCGCCGCGCTGGAGGCCGCCGGCCTCGACCTGCGGCGGATCCGCGAGGAGCCGACTCCGGCCGGGGCGCCGCGGCAGGCCTTCTTCCGGCTCGGGCAAGCGATCCTCGAGGTCGTCCAAGAGCCGGCCGAGGCGACCGAACGCGCCGGGGGAGACCGGCCCGCCTTCTTCTGGGGCCTGGCCTTCGTCGCCCCCGACCTCGACGCGACGGTCGCCTACCTCGGCGATCGCGCCGGGGAGGCTCGCGACGCGGTCCAGCCGGGACGGCGGATCGCCACCCTGCGCCGCGGCGCCGCCCTCTCCGTGCCGGTGGCGCTGATGACGCCGCGCTAGCGCGAAGTTTGAAAAGGAAGCTTTCGAAAGCTATCTTTCGAATCGATGGCGAAGCGGCGGACCGTCACGCTCACCGACCCGCGGGCGCTGCGGGCGATGGCGCACCCGACCCGGCTCGAGCTGATCGGGCTGCTGCGCCGCGGCGGGCCGCTGACCGCGACGCAGGCGGCCGAGCGGATCGGCGAGAGCCCGGCGAGCTGCTCGTTCCACCTGCGCCAGCTGGCGAAGTACGGGTTGGTCGAGGAAGCGGGTGGCGGTCGCGGGCGCGAACGCCCCTGGCAGGCAACCGCGATCTCCACCGAATGGCCGGTCGTCGCCGAGAGCGAGGAGACGCGGGCAGCGGGGGAGATGCTCTCGCGGGTTGTCGTCGAGCGCTACTTCGAGAGCGCGATCGAGTGGTTGGAGCGCCAGCCCAACGAACCGCCGGAGTGGGCCGAGGCGGCGCTATTCGGCGACGCGCTCGTCTATATGACCGTCGAGGAGCTGCGCGAGGTCGAGGCCCGGATCCGCGAGCTGTTCGAGCCGTTCCTCGAGCGGCTTGAGGGCGGCAGTCCTCGCGAGGAGGGCTCCCGCCCGGTCAGCGTCATCGCTCTCGCCTTCCCCCTGGCCGAGCCAGGGCCCGAGGTCTGAGGGTGCGGCGGACGCGGACCCCGCCGCTGCTGAGCTCCAACCGGTCCTTCCGCGACTTCTGGACTGGGCAGACGATCTCGCTGTTCGGCGACGAGATCACCCTGCTGGCGATCCCGCTGCTGGCCGTGCTCGAGCTTGACGCCGGACCTGCCGAGGTCGGCCTGCTGAGCGCCGCGGCGCTGGCGCCGAACCTGCTCTTCTCGATCCACCTCGGCGCCTGGGCCGACAGCCGCCATCGCCGCCGGACGCTGATGGTCATCGCCGACCTCGGTCGCGCGGCCCTGCTGCTGACGATCCCGCTGGCGGCGCTGCTCGGCGTCCTCACCCTCGCCCAGCTCTACGTCGTCGCCTTCGCCACCGGCTCGCTCAGCGTCCTCTTCGCCGTCGCCTACAACGTCGTCTTCGTCTCCCTGGTCGAGCGGGACGAGTACGTCGCGGCCAGCTCGCTCCTCAATGGCAGCCGCGCCGTGGCGATCACCGCCGGCGACGGAATCGCTGGTCTGCTCGTCCATTGGTTCACCGCGCCCTTCGCCCTCCTCGCCGACTCCTTCTCCTATCTGGCCTCCGCCTTCTTCGTCGGCAGGGTGGACGCGGAGGAGGCGCCGCCGGACTCCGGGCACGAACACGGCGGGCTGGCGGCTGGAGCGCGCTACATCGCCCGCACGCCGCTGATCCGCGCCTCGTTGCTCGCCTCGGCCACGCTCAACCTCTTCAACCTCGGCTTCTACGGGCTGTTCGTCCTCTACGCGACGGAGAGCCTCGGCGTCTCCCCGGGGGCGCTGGGATTGGTGCTGGCGGTCGGCGGCGTCGGCTCGCTGGTCGGGATCCTGGTCACCGGCCGCCTCAGCCGCCGGATCGGGCTCGGCCGGGCGCTGGTCTTCGGCTTCGTCCTCACCCCGGCGCCGCTGCTCTTGGTGCCGGCCGCGGCGGGGGTGCCTGACCAGGTGCTGCCGCTCCTCGCGGTCGCCGAGTTCTTCAACGGCGTTGGCCTGATGCTGCTCGACGTCGGCCTCGGCGCCCTCTACGCCGCCGCGGTCCCGGACCCGCTGCGGGCGCGGGTCTCCGGCGCCTTCCTGCTGGTCAACTACGGCGTGCGCCCGATCGGCGCCCTCGGCGGCGGCCTGCTGGCGACCGTGATCGGGCTGCAGACGACGATGTGGGTGACCGCGATCGGCGCTCTCCTCGGCGTCCTCTGGCTGCTTCCCTCGCCGATGACGCAGCTGCGCGACCTGCCCGAGGCGGCGCTCGACGGCCGATCCCCTGGCTAGGAGGGCTGGCTAGCCGCCCAGCCAGGACGTACCATCCCGCCCATGGGCGAGTTCCGCTACGAGGGCCACCGGATCTCCTTCGACGACTACGGCGAGGGGGAGCGCCCGGTCGTGCTCGTCCACGGCCTGCTGATGAACCGCCACATGTTCGACCGCCTGGGACCGGAGCTGGCCGAACGCGGCAACCGGGTGATCACCGTGGACATGCTCGGCCACGGGCGCTCTGACCGGCCCGAGGACCTGCGGCTCTACTCGATGCCGCTCTTCTCCCGCCAGCTGGTAGCGCTGCTCGACCACCTGGAGATCGACAAGGCGGTGATCGGCGGCACCTCGCTCGGCGCCAACATCGCCCTGGAGATGGCGGTCCGGCAGCCGAAGCGGGCGCGGGCGCTGTTCATCGAGATGCCGGTCCTGGACAACGCGCTCTCCTTCGTCGCCGGCTTCTTCACGCCGGTGCTGCTCGGCCTGAAACTCGGCCGCCCAGTCTTCGAGGGCGTCTCGATCGCCACCTCGCTGATCCCGCGCACCAACTACCTGCTGGACATCGGCCTCGACTGGATCCGCCAGCGCCCCGGCCCCTCGCAGGCGGTGCTGGAGGGCCTGCTGCTGGGCGAGACCGCGCCGCACCGCGAGGAGCGGGTGAAGATCGACCACCAGACCCTGATCGTCGGCCACCCGCGCGACCCGCTGCACCCGTTCAGCGACTCGGGGATGCTGCTCGAAGAGCTGCCCAACTCGCGGCTGGTCGAAGCCAACTCGATCCTCGAGTGGCGGCTCAACCCCGAGCGGCTGAACGACGAGCTGGCTGACTTCCTCGATGAGGTCTGGGCGCCGAAGCTGCGCGCCGTGGCGGCTGGCTGAGCCCGCTGTCAGACTTCAGCTCGTGAGCCAGATCTCCGACGACAAGCGGCTCGAACGCGACGCCGAGTTCTCGACCATCTCCGGCAAGGAGATCAAGCCGCTCTATACCGAGGACGACCTTGGCCCCGACGCGGCCGAGGGAATCGGCGAGCCTGGCTCCTATCCCTTCACCCGCGGTCCCTACCCCTCGATGTACCGGGGGCGGCTCTGGACGATGCGCCAGTTCGCCGGCTTCGGCACCGTCGAGGAGACCAACGAGCGCTTCCACTACCTGCTCGACCACGGCCAGACCGGGCTCTCGACCGCCTTCGACATGCCGACCCTGATGGGCTACGACTCCGACCACGACCGCAGCCTCGGCGAGGTCGGCCGCGAGGGGGTCGCCGTCGACACTCTGGCCGACATGGAGCGGCTGTTCGAGGGAATCCCGCTCGGCGGGGTCACCACCTCGATGACGATCAACGCCCCGGCCGCGATCCTGCTCGCTTTCTATGTCCTGGTCGGCGAGAAACAGGGGGTGCCGGCCGAGAAGCTCGGCGGCACGATCCAGACCGACATCCTCAAGGAGTACATCGCCCAGAAAGAGTGGTGCTTCCCGATCGAGCCGGCGATGCGGCTGGTCACCGACATGATCGAGTGGTGCACCGAGAACATGCCGCGCTGGCACCCGGTCTCGATCTCCGGGTACCACATCCGCGAGGCCGGTTCGACCGCCCAGCAGGAGCTCGCCTTCACCCTCAAGGACGGCTTCACCTATGTAGAGCGGGCGATCGAGCGCGGCCTCGACGTCGACGACTTCGCGCCGCGGCTCTCGTTCTTCTTCAACTCCCACATCGACTTCTTCGAGGAGATCGCCAAGTACAGGGCGGCGCGCCGGATCTGGGCGAGGGAGATGAAGGAGACCTACGGCGCCACCCGCGAGGAGTCGATGCGGCTGCGTTTCCACACCCAGACCGCCGGCGTCAGCCTCACCGCGCAGCAGCCGCTCAACAACATCGTCCGCACCGCCCTGGAGGCGCTGGCCGCGGTGATGGGCGGGACCCAGTCGCTGCACACCAATTCCTTCGACGAGGCGCTGGCGCTGCCGACCGAGGAGGCGGTGCGGGTGGCGCTCCGCACCCAGCAGATCATCGCCACCGAGACCGGCGTCGCCAACACCGCCGACCCGCTCGGCGGCTCCTACTTCGTCGAGAAGCTGACCGACGAGATGGAGGAGGCCGCCTACGGCTACTTCGCCCGGATCGACGAGCTGGGGGGGATGGTCGAGGCGATCCGCCGCAACTTCCCCCAGCGCGAGATCGCCGAGTCCTCCTTCACCTACCAGCAGGAGCTAAACGAACGGCGGCGGATCGTCGTCGGCGTCAACGACTTCACCCAGGAGGACGAAGAGGCGATGCCGATCCTGAAGATCGACCCTGCCCTGGAAGGCAAGCAGGTCGATCGCCTGGCGGCGACCAAGGCCGCCCGCGACGCCGCCGCCGTCGAGTCCGCCCTGGCCGAGCTGAAGCGCGCCGCCGCCGGCGAGGGCAACCTGATGCCGCCGATCCTCGAGGCGGCCCGCGCCCAGGCCACCGAGGGCGAGATGATCGCGGCGATGCAAGAGGTCTTCGGGACCTACACCGAGTCACCCGTCTTCTAATCACCGCACACCGACATCGTTTCCAGACTTTCCCGTGCTGTAGCACGGGAAATCGTGGAAACGAGCATCACGAAAGGAACGAATGAGCGTCGAGAGTGTTACCCCCGCCTACGAGATCTCCCAGGAGGCACTCGACCTGCGCGACATGGTCCGCCAGCTGTCCCAGGACAAGATCGCGCCGCGGGCTGGCGACATCGACCGCAAGAGCGAATACGCGTGGGACGTGCGCGAGCTGCTCGCTTCGCACGACATTCTCGGCCTTCCGTTCGCCGCCGAGTACGGCGGCACCGGCACCGGCACGCTCGTCCTGCAGATGGCGGTCGAGGAGATCGCCAAGGCCTGCGCTTCCTCGGCGCTGATGTTGATGGTGCAGGAGCTCGGCACCCTGCCGATCCAGCTGTTCGGCTCCGAGGAGCAGAAACAGCGCTGGCTGCCGAAGTGCGCCAGCGGCGAGTGGTCGCCGGCCTTCGCGCTGTCCGAGCCCGAGGCGGGCTCGGACCCGGCGGCGATGCGGACCAGCGCCGTCCGCGACGGCGACGAGTGGGTGATCAACGGCCAGAAGGCCTGGATCAGCAACGCGACGATCGCCGACTTCTACGTCGTCTTCGCCACCACGGACCGCGAGAACCGCCGCACCAGCGCCTTCGTGGTTGAGAAGGACGCGCCCGGCTTCGACCCCGGCAAGCTCGAGCACAAGCTCGGGATCAAAGGCTCGCCGACCGGCTCGCCGACCTTCACGGACGTCCGCGTCCCGCAGGAGAACCTGATCGGCGAGGAGGGCAAGGGACTCGGTGTCGCCCTCGGCACGCTGGAGCGCACCCGCCTCGGAGCCGCCGCCCAGGCGGTTGGGATCGCTCAGGGCGCGACCGACTACGCCAACGGCTACGCCGCCGAGCGGATCGCCTTCGGCAAGCCGATCAACCAGCTGCAGGCGATCCAGTTCAAGCTCGCCGACATGGAGACCGGCACCGCCGCCGCCCGCGAGCTGCTCTACAAAGCCTGCTCGGTGGCCGACAAGCCCCAGCGCCCCGCCGACCTCGGCAAGTGGACCTCGATGGCCAAGCTCTTCGCCTCTGACAACGCGATGAAGGTCACGGTCGAGGCGATCCAGGTCCTCGGTGGCTACGGCTACGTCAACGAGTACCCGGTCGAGCGGATGATGCGCGACGCCAAGATCACCCAGATCTACGAGGGCACGAACGAGATTCAGCGCGTGGTGATCGCGCGGTCGATGGCCGCTTAGCGACCAGGGCGAAGGTGCTCGACCTGGAAGCCGAACTCCCCGCTGAGGCGGTCGGCGACGAGCGAGCGGTGGCAGGCCTCCGGGTCGCGCTCGACGCAGAGCAGCGCCGGCTTTGAGTTGCCGATCCACTTGACGATCGGCGCCAGCTCAACCTGGTCGAGTACCTCCTCGGTGTAGCGCTCGACGTAGGCGGGGGCGAGGACGGTGCGGGAGCGTTTGCCCTCGCCGCGCTTTTCGTCCTCGGCGTACTGCAGTTGGCGCATCGCGGTGGTCGGCGCCAGCTCGCTCAGGTGCGAGTAGCCGATGCCCGCCTCATCGAGCGCCGCTTCCAGGCGCTTGGCATTGGCCCAGGCGTACTCGCTGCCGCGCACGCCCCGCCGCTGCCGCACGTCGAGCAGCAGGTCGACCCCGGCACCGGTGAGCGCCGCGAGGAACGAATCGCGGTCGAAGCCGTAGACGCCAATCGTCCTCAGGATGGGCACGGCCCCATTGTCGCGAGTGTGAAATTCCTGCTCAATGTGAGTGATGTCCGACTGTGCTCGTTCGCACATGTGTTCGGGTCCTGAGTGCCTACTTTTGGTCCCATGATTCGTTCCGCCCCACCTTCACCTTTCAAGACTGCCTTGATTACCGCCGTGATCGCCGCCGTGATCGCGCTGGCGGTCGCCGCGCACCCGATCGCCTAGCCGGCGGGTGTGCAAATGTTGGGCCGTGCCGCGCGTCCTCGCCGTCGCCATCGCTCTGACCCTGCTCGCCGTTCAGCCGGCTGCGGCTCGTGACGCCGACTGGAAGCTGACCGCGACGATCGATTACACGAGCACCGCCAGCGTCACCGACAGCCGGTGCTACCCCGACCCCGAACAGGTCGCGGCGACGCCGGTCTCGGCAACCGTGACCCGCACGGTTTCGCTGCGGACCGTGAAGCCGACCATCGTCCAGATGTACGAAGCGCCGAACGGGGTGCCGGCGACGATCCGGATCGGCCCGGCCTACAAGGCCAACGTCAGCGAAATCCGCACCCCCGGGCTCGACAGCAGCGGCCGACCCGTCGGCTGCAACGGTCCAGCTCCGGCCAAGAGCTGCCCCGCCAAGACCCTGCGCAGCGGCGCCTACATCAACCCGCTCGGCGGCATCCACTCCTGGAAGGGCTTCGTCTTCGAGGCCGAACAGGAACCGTTCGTCCCGGGCTGCGGCCTCGCCCCGGCAGAGGACAAACTGCCGAACCCGCTGGAGCTCGAACTGAAGGCCTCGCCCGCGGCCCTGACCGGCAACCGCCCGAAGCTGGTCTTCCACAAGAGCCGCACCTTCAAAGCCAGCAAGAGCGAGGAATCGCTCAGCTCCACCGCGACCGCGAAGTGGACCTACACGGTCACGCTGACCCACCGCTGAGGACGATCGCGCAGTAGCCGTCGGCGATCTCCTCCGCTGAGAGCCGCCCGCCGGGCCGCACCCACTGGGCGGTGTAATTGACCATCCCCAGCAGGGCGAGGAGGGAAAGGCGGCGGTCGGCGAACGTCATCGAGCCGTCGGCCTCGCCGCGGGCGAGGACCTCGTCGAGGATCTTCTCGAAGGCCTTGCGCTGGGAGCGGACCCGACGCCAGCGGGCCTCGCTCTCGATCGCCTGGCGCTCCTGGGTGAAGACGAGCATGTGGTCGCGGTGGGTGACGACATGCGCGACCCAGGCCCCGATCAGCCGGCGCAGCTGCGCGACCGGGGGACCGTCCTCGGCGACGATCTCCCGGGCCTGCGCCAGCAGCGGCTCCAGCAGCTCATCGCAGATCGCGATCAGGAGGTCGTCCTTGCCCTCGATGTAGTGGTAGAGGCCACCGGCGGCGAGGCCGGTCGCCTCGGTCAGCTCGCTCATCGAGGTGCCGTCGTAGCCGCGCTCGGCGAACAGCCTGGCCGCGGTCGCGACGACCTCCCTGCGGCGGGCGTCGTAGCGGGCGCGCAGGGCAGGGCGGGTCGGGGGGGAGGGAACTGGCATGGCGCCAAAGGTAGCGAAAAACCGAACGCTGATTCGGTATTGTCCTCAGCATGGACTTCAACCTCGGCGACGAGCATCGCCTGATCCAGCGCACGGTCCGTGACTTCGCCACCCAGGAGGTGGCCCCGGTCGCGGAGGAGCTCGACCGCGAGAAGCGGTTCCCCTACGAGATCGTCGCCAAGCTCGGCGAGCTCAACCTGATGGGGATCCCCTTCCCGCAGGAGTACGGGGGAGGGGGCGGCGACTCGCTCGCCTACGCGCTCGCCGTCGAGGAGCTGACCCGGGTCGACTCCTCGGTCGCGATCACCCTCTGCGCCCACACTTCGCTCGGCACGCAACCCATATATCTCTTCGGCGACGAGGCCCAGAAAGCCGAGTGGATGCCGCGGCTGACCTCCGGCGAGGTCCTTGGCGCCTTCGGCCTGACCGAGCCCGAGGCCGGCTCCGACGCCGGCAACGTCCGCACCAAGGCCCGCCTCGACGGCGGCGAATGGGTGATCGACGGCGCCAAGCAGTTCATCACCAACGCCGGCACCGAGATCTCCGGCGTGGTCTGCATCACCGCCCGCACCGGCGAGGACGAGGTCTCCAACCTGATCGTCGCCAACGGCACCCCCGGTTACGAGCAGGGCGAGCCCTACCGGAAGATGGGCTGGAACGCCTCGGACACCCGGCCGCTGACCTTCACCGACTGCCGCGTCCCCGAGGAGAACCTGCTCGGCCCGCGCGGGATGGGCTTCCGCCAGTTCCTCCAGGTGCTCGACATCGGCCGCATCGGCGTCGCCGCGATGGGCGTCGGCCTCGCCCAGGGCGCGCTCGACGAGGCGCTCGCCTACGCCAAGGAGCGCCAGGCCTTTGGCCAGTCGATCTCCCGCTTCCAGACGATCCAGGCCAAGCTCGCCGACATGGCGACCGAGATCGAGGCGACCCGGCTGCTGGTCTACAAGGCCGCCCGCGAGAAGGACGCCGGCGAAAACTTCAGCCTCACCGCCGCCCAGGCGAAGCTGAAGAGCGGCCGCCTCGCGGTCCGCTGCTGCGAGGAGGCGGTCCAGATCCACGGTGGCTACGGCTACATCGAGGAGTACCCGGTCTGCCGCTTCTACCGCGACGCCAAGATCCTCACGATCGGCGAGGGCACCGACGAGATCCAGCAGATGGTCATCGCGAGGGCCCTCGGGGCCTAGACGGTGATCGCGTGATTCCCAAGGCAGTCCGCATCCGCGAGGTCGGCCCCCGCGACGGCTTCCAGAACGAGCCGGAGACGATCGCCACCGAGGACAAGGTGCGGCTGGTCGAGATGCTGGCCCGCACCGGGGTGCGGCGCCTGGAGGTGACGAGCTTCGTCCGCGCCGACGTGATCCCGCAGCTGGCCGACGGGCGCGAGGTGCTGGAGCGGGCCGCGATCCCCGACGACGTCTCGGTCAGCGTCCTGGTCCCGAACCTACGCGGGCTGGAGGCAGCGCTCGAGGTGCGGGAGAAGATCGACGAGGTCAACGTCTTCCTCTCCGCCTCGGAGACCCACAACCGGCACAACCTCAACCGCTCGGTGGAGGAATCGCTGGAGAACGTCGAGCATGTCCTCGCCCACGCCACCGAGGAGGGACTGCGCTGCGAGGGCGTGATCAGCACCAGCTTCGGCTGCCCCTACGAGGGCGACGTGCCGATCGAGCGCGTCTTCGAGATCGCCGAACGGCTTTCGGCCGCCGGCGCGGTCGAGGTCGGCTTCGGCGACACCACCGGGATGGCAAACCCGGTCCAGGTCGGCGAGTTCTTCCGCCGCGCCCACGAGGAGCTCTCCGGGGTCGAGCTGACCGCTCACTTCCACGACACCCGCGGCCAGGCGCTGGCCAACGTGCTGGCGGCACTGGAGACCGGGGTGGACTCGTTCGAGTCGAGCTTCGGCGAGCTCGGCGGCTGCCCGGTGCCGGCCGGCGCGACCGGCAACGTCGCCAGCGAGGACCTGGTCTCGATGCTGCACGAGATGGGGATCGAGACCGGCATTGACCTCCCCAAGCTGATCGCGGCAGCGGCCGCCGCGCAGGAGGTCCTCGGCCGCCCCCTCGGCTCCCACGTCCTCGTCGCCGGCCCGGTCGAGTGGCACCCGGAGCAACGTTTCCAGACTTTCCCGTCCTATAGCGAGGGAAAGGATGGAAACGACACTGAGGGGACCGCCAAATGAGTGCCGTTTCTGCGGGCTCGCGTGAGAAGCACCTGGCGCTGATCGTCGAGCTGGAGGCGGAGCTGGAGCGGGTCCACGGCGGCGGCGGGGAGAAGTCGGTCGAGCGCCACCGCGGCCGCGGCAAGCTCACCGCCCGCGAACGGGTCGAGGGCCTCTGCGACCCCGGCACGCCGTTCCTCGAGCTCTCGCCGCTGGCGGCGCACGGGATGTACGACGACGCCGCGCCCGGCGCCGGGATCGTCACCGGGGTCGGCACGGTCAGCGGCCGCCGCTGCGTCGTCGTCGCCAACGACGCCACCGTCAAAGGCGGCACCTACTACCCGATCACGGTCAAGAAGCACCTCCGCGCCCAGGAGGTCGCCCTGCAGAACCGGCTCCCCTGCATCTACCTGGTCGACTCCGGCGGCGCCTTCCTGCCGCTGCAGGACGAAGTCTTCCCCGACCGCGAGCACTTCGGCCGCATCTTCTTCAACCAGGCGACGATGTCGGCGCGGGAGATTCCGCAGATCTCGGCGGTGATGGGCTCCTGCACGGCCGGCGGCGCCTACGTGCCGGCGATGAGCGACGAGACCGTGATCGTCCGCCACCAGGGGACGATCTTCCTCGGCGGCCCGCCGCTGGTGAAGGCGGCGACCGGGGAGGAGGTGACCGCGGAGGAGCTCGGCGGCGGCGACGTCCACGCCCGCAAGTCCGGCGTCGCCGACCACCTCGCCGCCGACGATGCCGAGGCGCTCGGCATCCTGCGCGAAATCGTCGCCACCCTGCCGGTCGAGCCGGCGCCGCCCTGGGCGCGGATCGAGCCGCGGCCGCCGGCCGAGGACCCCGAGGGGATCCTCGACGTCGTCCCGATCGGCTCCCGCGCCCCCTGGGACATCCGCGAGGTCCTGCGCCGCGTCGTCGACGGCGGCGAGCTGCGCGAGTTCAAGGAGCGCTACGGCAAAACCCTGGTCTGCGCCTTCGCCCACATCGACGGCCACCCGGTCGGCCTGGTCGCCAACAACGGCATCCTCTTCTCCGAGAGCGCCCTCAAGGGCGCCCACTTCGTCCAGCTCTGCGACCACCGCCGGATCCCGCTCGTCTTCGTCCAGAACGTCAACGGCTTCATGGTCGGCTCCAAGTACGAGCAGGGCGGGATCGCCAAGGACGGAGCGAAGATGGTCGCCGCGGTCTCGACCGCGCGGGTGCCGAAGCTGACCGTGATCGTCGGCGGCTCCTTCGGGGCGGGCAACTACGGGATGTGCGGTCGCGCCTACTCGCCCCGCTTCCTCTTCATGTGGCCCAACGCCCGCATCAGCGTGATGGGGGGCGAGATGGCGGCGGCGGTGATGAAAGAGGTCGGCCAGCCCGAGACCGCCGAGCTCCTCCACGACCTCTACGAAGACCAGGGCAAGCCCTTCTACTCCACCGCCCGCCTCTGGGACGACGGCGTGATCGACCCCCGCGACACCCGCCAAGTCCTCAGCCTCGCCCTGGCGGCATGCGCCAACGCGCCGCTGGAGGAGCCGGTGGCGCCCGTGTACCGGATGTGAAGCGGCTCGCGATCCCAATCCTGGCTCTCGCGCTCCTGGCCGGCTGCGGCGGGTCGAATGACTCGACCGCAACCGATTCGCCGAGTCCGCGACAGAGTCCGAATAGCGGACCCTCTCGCGGACTCGCTGAGGGGGAAGAGACGGTGGAGCCGTCGCATTGCCCCGCCGGGCACCCGGCCTGCCGGGAGACTGAGGGGCGGATCGTCTATGTGGAGCGGGTGGACCCCGATGGGGATGGGGACGCGCACTTCGTGATCGCCGATTCGCAGGGGATTACGCTTCCGGGCTTGACCGCGATCGACGTCCGCAAAGGGTTGCGGCCCCAGCCTCTACCGGGTCCCGGTGACCTGATCAGCGCCGCCGGGCCGGTGCAGACCGGCTCCTATGGGCAGGACCAAATCCATGCGCTGGAGCTGCACGTCGCCGAATGAGCAGCCGCCGCTTCAGCCAGGTCGACGTCTTCGGCAGCGGTCCCTGCTCGGGCAACCCGGTCGCGGTCGTGCTCGATGCCGAGGGGATGGACGACGAGGGGATGCGGCGCTTCGCGCGCTGGACGAACCTGGCTGAGACGACCTTCGTGCTGCCGCCGACTCGTGCTGACGCCGATTACAGAGTGCGGATCTTCACCCCGGTGCTGGAGCTGCCCTTCGCCGGCCACCCGACCCTCGGCACCTGCCACGCCTGGCTGCGGGACGGGGGAGAGGCACGCGGTCCCGGTGAGATCGTCCAGGAGTGCGACGCCGGCCTGGTGCGAATCCGGGGCGAGGCCGGCGACCTGGCCTTCGCGGCGCCGCCGCTGGTGAGGTCGGGGCCGGCCTCGGAGGAGGACGCGGCGCGGGTTGCCGCGGCGCTCGGCGTCGACCCCGGCGAGATGCTCGCGGTGGAGTGGGTCGACAACGGCCCGGGCTGGATCTGCGCTCTGTTTGAGAACGCCGAGCGGGTGCTGGAGCTGCGCCCCGGCGCCCTCGACTTCGACCTCGGCGCCGTCGGCTTCCATCCGCCCGGATCGGAGGCGGCGATCGAGCTGCGCGCCTGGGCCCCGGTCAACGGCCTCGCCGCCGAGGACCCGGTGACCGGCAGCCTCAACGCCTCGGTCGCCCAGTGGCTGCTCGGCAACGGCCGGCTGACCGCGCCCTTCGTGGCGACGCAGGGAAGCGCGATCGAACGCGCCGGCCGGATCGAGATCTCCCAGGACGGCGACGGAGCGGTCTGGGTCGGAGGCCGGGCCGAGATCGTGATCGACGGCTCGGTCGAGCTCTAGACGCTCCGCCGCGCCCTAGCCGTGGACGCCGGCCTGGTGGACCACGGCGTGGCCTTTGCCGCGGGCGATCAGCCAGCGGTTGACCGGCCACGCGACCAGGCCGGCGATCACCAATGCGATGGCGAGGCTGCCCCAGAAGAGGAGGCTGTCGAGCCCGGCCTCCATCGCCCC
>JBIOTO010000153.1:0-16402 GCA_044865945.1 Solirubrobacterales bacterium | reverse complement strand
ACTCAGCAGGTGAGGTTGCGAGAGACCCCCCTCCCGACGTGGGTGGCGCTGCTGGTTGCCTTGGTGGCGGTGGTGCACTTCGCCGGTGGCGTGAAGACGAGGCTGAGCACGGGAATGACTGGGTTCGATTCGACCTGGTACCACGGGCCGTTCGCGGCGGGGTTCACGCAGAGCGGCGATACGTGGGACCTGCACTTCATCGCGCCGCAGTTCCTGGCCTGGTTCTACCCGGCTAACTCGGAGGTTTTTCACGCGGCGGGGATGTTGGCCTTCGGTCGGGACCTGTTGTCGCCGCTGCTGAACCTCGGGTGGTTCGTGGGGTGTCTGGTGGCGTGCTGGTGCATCGGGCGGCCGTACCGGGTTGGGCCGTGGTCGCTGGCGCTAGGGGCGATCGCGCTGAGCGTGCCGGCGCTGGTCGACCAGGCCGGCGAGGCGAGGAACGACATCGTCGGGATCTTCTTCCTGCTGGCCGCGGTGGCGGTGGCGCTGAACGGCGAACGGGATTGGCGCAATGCCCTGGTGGTTGGTCTTGCCGCGGGCCTGGCGGCCGGGACCAAGCTCAACTTTTTGCTGCCGGCCGCGGTGCTGGTAATGGGCTTGGCGCTGATCGCGCCGCGCGGCTTAAAAGGCCGCGCCTTTGTCGCCGGGGGACTGGCCGCCCTGGCCGGTGGCGGCTACTGGTACCTGCGCAACCTCGCCCAAAGCGGCAACCCGCTGCCCTGGGTCCATCACCTCGGCCCGGTCGACCTGCCGGCGCCCGAGCAGGCCCTCGGCGGCCGCGAGGCCCACTCGGTTCTCGGCTACGTCACGGACGGGGCCGTCTGGTCCGACTGGCTCCTCCCAGGCCTCCACGGAGGCCTCTGGTTCCTCTGGCCCCTACTGCTGCTCGCGTCCCTCGCCGGCCTGGTCCTGGCCATCGTCCAACCGCGTGGTTCCTTTGTCCGGCTATTCAGGACAAAGGAACCACGCGATGGCGTGCTGGCCCTGGCGGGGCTTGTTGGCCTCGCGGCGGCGCTGGCGTGGCTCGTCGCCCCAACCTCGGCTTCGGGCCCCGAGGGGATGCCGCGCGGCTTCGAGTCCGGCCTCCGCTACCTCGCCCCCGCCCTCGTCCTCGGTCTAGCCCTACTGCCGCCAGGGGTGCGCCCGTCATTTGTTCCGGATAGCGGTGCAAATGACCGGAGCACCCGCTCGGCGTGGGGTGGGACTAAGACCCTGGCCGTGGCTGGAGCTTTGCTCGCCCTGGTGATCGCCGTCGGCTATCCGGTCCAGCGGCATTACCTGGAGTCCCGCTACGAGGACCCCACGTTCACCGCCCCGGGCCTGAACGCTGCCTTCGCCTGGTCTCGCGACATCTCCAACGCCCGAATAGCCACCACCAGCACCCGCCAGTACCCCCTCTTCGGCACCGACCTCACCAACCAGGTCCAATACCTAGGCACCGAACGACCCCATGGTGGCTTCGAGGCGCCGAGTAGTTGTGAGGAATACCTCCAACTCCTCCAAGCCGGCAACTACGACTACGTAGTAGCCACCAAGGACAGTCTCGAACCCGGCAAGCCCCCATATCCCCCCACGGCCAAGTGGACCGAAGCCGCCGGAGGCAAAGTACTCCTGAAGGAGCCCCCGACCGTCGTATTCAAGCTGCCGAATCGGCTCAGTCCTGCGGCGTGTAGCTGACCGGGTCTGTCGCGCGGGTGGCACGGTAGGGGGGACCATCCCCTGGTAGTTCAGGGGATGGTGGGTCCCCTGCCGTGACAGGACCCGCGCGCCCGCAACCTCCCGTCCCTCATACTCCCCACCCCGCCCATGGACCACATCCGAAACTTCAGCATCATCGCCCACATAGACCACGGCAAGTCGACCCTGGCCGACCGCATCCTCGAGCTGACCGGCGCCGTAGACCCGAAGAAAATGCAGGCGCAGCTGCTCGACTCGATGGACCTCGAGCGCGAGCGTGGGATCACGATCAAGGCCCAGGCGGTGCGGGTCGAGTACACCGCCGAGAGCGGCGAGGCCTACCACCTGCACCTGATCGACACCCCCGGCCACGTCGACTTCTCCTACGAGGTCTCGCGCAGCCTCGCCGCCTGCGAGGGCGCCCTGCTGGTCGTCGACGCCGCCCAGGGAGTCGAGGCGCAGACCGTCGCCAACACCTACCTGGCGATCGAGAACGGGCTGGAGCTGATCCCGGTGATCAACAAGGTCGACCTGCCCGGCGCCGAGCCAGAGCGGGTCGCCCAGGAGATCGCCGACCTGCTCGGCGGCGACCCCGAGGAAGCGCTCTGGATCTCGGCCAAGACCGGACAGGGGGTCGCCGAGGTGCTGGAGGCGATCGTCGCCCGGATCCCGCCGCCGCAGGGCCAGCCCGAGGCGCCGCCGCGGGCGCTGATCTTCGACTCCGAGTTCGACCCCTACCGCGGCGTGATCGCCTACGTGCGGATGGTCGACGGCTCCTTCCGCAAGCACGACCGGATCCTGGCGATGCAGAACGGGACCGAAGCCGACATCGACGACATCGGCTTCTTCCGCCCGGCGATGACCGGGGTGCAGGGGATGGACGCCGGCGACGTCGGCTACCTGATCACCGGGATCAAGGACGTGACCAAGCTGCGCGTCGGCGACACCCTCACTTCGCAGACGAAACAGGCCTCCGGGGCGTTGGAGGGCTACCGCGAGGTGCGGCCGATGGTCTTCTGCGGGCTCTTCCCGATCGACACCGACCGCTACGAAGACCTCCGCGACGCGCTCGAGAAGCTCTCGCTGAACGACGCCGCTCTCTCCTGGGAGCCGGAGACCTCCGAGGCGCTCGGCTTCGGCTTCCGCTGCGGCTTCCTCGGCCTCCTCCACATGGAGATCGTGCGCGAGCGGCTGGAGCGCGAGTACGACCTCGACCTGCTGGCGACGACCCCGAACGTGCGTTACCTGGTCAACCTCACCAACGGTGAGACCAAGGAGGTGCATAGCCCGACCGATCTGCCCGACCCGGGCACGATCGAGACGATCGAAGAGCCCTACATCCGGGCCACCCTGATCTGCCCGAAGGAGCAGGTCGGCGCGGTGATGGAGCTCTGCCAGCAGCGCCGCGGCACCCACGTCGACATGCACTTCCTCAGTCCCGAGCGGGTGCAGATCCGCTACGACCTGCCGCTGGCCGAAATCGTCCTTGACTTCTTCGACCTGCTCAAGTCCAACACCCGCGGCTACGCCTCACTCGACTACGAGCCGATCGGCAACCGCGTCTCCGACCTGGTCAAAGTCGACATCCTGCTCGCCGGCGAGAAGGTCGACGCGCTCTCGATCATCGTCTTCCGCGACTTCGCCTACGACCAGGGCAAGCGCCTGGTCGGCCGCCTGCGCAAGACGATCCCGCGCCAGCTCTTCGACGTTCCGGTCCAGGCCGCGGTCGGCTCCAACATCCTCGCCCGCGAGACGGTCAAGGCCCTGCGCAAGGACGTCACCGCGAAGCTCTACGGCGGCGACGTGACCCGCAAGAACAAGCTGCTGAAGAAGCAGAAAGCGGGCAAGAAAAGGATGAAGGCCGTGGGCCGGGTCGAAGTGCCGCAGGAGGCGTTCCTGGCGGTGCTGGAGATCGACGAGTAAGGACGAAGCGCTCGGCGGGCGGGTCCGATCGTCGCCACCCGCCCGACTGGCCGCTTGGCCAGTTATTGTGCCCGCCATGGCTTTGAAAACTGATGCTGTTGGCAAGGATTGGCCCGCCACCACCTACCAGGTGGGGCGGGAGAAGATCAAGGAGTACGCGAACGCTCTGGGGATCGACAACCCGGTCCACCACGACGTCGAGGCGGCGCGCGCGGCGGGTTTCCGCGACGTGGTCGCACCGCCGATGTTCGCGGTCGTCTACAGCAGCCCGGCGCTCGGGCCGGCGATCCTCGACCCCGAAGTCGAGATGAACTTCGCGGCGATGGTCCACGGCGGCCAGGAGTTCGCCTGGGACGAGCCGGCCTGCTCCGGCGACGAGATCACCACGAGCACCAAGTGCCTCTCGATCGAGGAGAGGGACGGCAAGGGCTTCTACGTGTTCGAGACCAACTCCGTCAACCAAGACGGCGCCCAGGTCGCCCGCGGCACCTGGACGCTGATCGTCAGGGGGGTTTGAAATGGCTTTGAACGCAGGCGACCAGATCCCGGAGCTGAAGGTCACCCCGGACAAGTACCTGCCGCACCGCTACGCGGGCGCGTCGGGCGACTTCAACCCGATCCACATCGACGACGAGCTGGCGAAAGCTGTCGGCCTGCCGCGCAACATCCTCCACGGCCTCTACTCGATGGGCCTGGTGGCGAAAGCCAACGCGGCCGCCGCCGACGGCGATCCGCGGGCGCTGAAGCGCCTCTCGGTGCAGATGCGCGGCATGGGCGTC
The DNA here is from genome assembly GCA_044865945.1 of Solirubrobacterales bacterium. Lineage (GTDB taxonomy): Bacteria > Actinomycetota > Thermoleophilia > Solirubrobacterales > 70-9 > VAYN01. The sequence continues at coordinate 12,023 of JBIOTO010000153.1, read as the reverse complement.
CCCGAGGCGGAGATCGTCGTCACCGGCACGGTCAAGTCGGCCGACGGCGACCGGGTCGTGATCGACACCGTGGCGCAGCAGGGCGACACCACCCTGATCAAGAACGCCGAGGCCGAGCTTCAGCTGTAGCGGCTTGCCTGGGCCGCGGGGGAGGGGGCGTTCGGTCCCCCTCCTAAACTCCAGGCAATGCTGAGCGAGCGCCAGGACCTGATCCTTCGCCTGGTCGTCGAGGCCCACCAGGGGTCGGGACGGCCGGTGCCTTCGAAGGAGGTTGCCGAGCGGCCCGAGGTCGAGTGGGGCCCCTCGACGGTTCGGGCCGAGCTGGCGGCGCTGGAGGCCGCCGGCTACCTGACCCATCCCCACACCTCCGCCGGCCGGGTCCCGACCGACGCCGGCTACCGCCTCTACGTCGACGGGATGGTCGCCTCGGGGCGCGTCCCGGCCACTCCCGGGGTCGAGCTGGAGCTCTCTCGCCTGCGCCGCGAGGTCGAGGAGGCGATGCGGGAGACGACCACCGCCCTGGCCCAGGTGACCGACCTGGTGGCGATGGCGACCGCGCCGCGGCCGAGCCTGGCGGCGACGATCCACCGGGTCGAGGTCCTGCCCCTGCAGCCGAACAAGGTGGTGGTGATCGCGATCGCCTCGACCGGCGACGTCACCCGGCGGGTCTTCGAGTTCGACCGGCCGCTCGACCCGGGTCTGATCGAGTGGGCCTCGAGCTACCTGAACGAGTCGCTCTCGGGGCTCGGGGTGGGGGCGCGGATGATCGCCACCCGCCTCGCCGATCCCGGCTTGGGCGGCGTCGAGGCCGAATTCATCGCCACCCTCGGCTCCACCTTCACCGAGCTGGTCGCCGAGGAAGGCGAGCTCTACATGGAGGGCACCTCGCGGCTGCTGTCCGCCGCCCATCGCCCAGACCTGCCGCGCGCCGACGAGCTGATGACGGCGCTGGAGCGACGCGCCGACGTGCTGCGGATGCTGCGCTCCTCGCTGGATGAGCGCTCGGTCTTCTTCTGGATCGGCGGCGAGAACCCGCAGCCGGCGCTGCGCTCGGTCAGCGTGGTCGGCGCCAACTACGGTCTCGGGCACCGCAACCTCGGCACCGTCGGCGTCGTCGGGCCGCTGCGGATGGACTACGCGCTGGCGATCGCCGCGGTACGCCACGCCGCGCGCGAGCTCTCTCACTACTTCGAGACCGTCTACGAGCAGTAGCCGATGCCGCGCGACTACTACGAGGTTCTCGGGGTCTCCCGGGAGGCGAGCGGGACCGAGGTCAAGAAGGCCTTTCGCCGCCTGGCGCGGGAGCTCCATCCCGACGTCAACGACCACGACCCCGAGGCGGAGGAGAAGTTCAAGGAGGCGGCCGCGGCCTACGAGGTGCTCTCCGACCCGGAGCGGCGGCGCACCTACGACGCCTACGGGCACGAGGGGCTGCGCTCGGGCGGGTTCGAGCCGGGGGCCGGCTTCGGCTCGATCGACGACATCTTCCAGGCCTTCTTCGGCGGCGGTTTCGGTTTCGGCGGCAGGCAGGCGGCGGCCGGCGGAGACATCCTGGTCGAGGTCGACGTCGAGCTCGCCGAGGTCGCGACCGGCGCCCGGCGGGAGGTCACCTACGACGCCGTCGGCAGCTGCGAGCACTGCCACGGCAACGGAGCCGAGCCGGGGACGCCGATCAGGACCTGCGAGCGCTGCGGCGGCGCCGGCGAGCTGCGCCAGGTGACCCGCACCCCGTTCGGGCAGATGGTCCGCGCCGTTCCCTGCGAGGTCTGCGGCGGCGCCGGCAAAATCCCCGAGACCCCCTGTGACACCTGCGGCGGCAGCGGCCGCACCCGGCAGAGCCGCACCAGCGCGATCGAAGTGCCGGCCGGGATCGAAGACGGGCAGCGGATGCGGATCTCCGGTTCTGGTCACGCCGGCGAGGCCGGGGCGCCCGCCGGCGACCTCTACGTCGAGGTCCGGGTCAACGAGGACGAGCGCTTCGAGCGCGACGGCAGCGACCTGATCAGCGTCGTCTCGGTCCCGGCCACCCTGGCGATGCTGGGGACGACGGTAACCGTGCCGACCCTGGAGGGCGACGAGGAGATCGAGGTCGAGCCGGGGACCCAGCCGGGGACCGAAAAGGTCCTGCGCGGCGTCGGCCTGCCGCGCCTCAACAGCCGCCGGCGCGGCAACCAGCGGGTGATCCTCGAGGTCTTCGTCCCAACCAACCTCAGCGAGGAGCAGCGCGGAATCGCCGAGCGGCTCGACGAGACCCTCGAGGACGAGAACCTGTCGCCCCGGCACGGCGAGGGCCTGTTCAGCCGGGTGCGCCGGGCCTTCGGTTGAGGGCGCGCGCTTGATCCGCCTCGCGGTCCGTTGCGCCCCCGAGCAGGCTGACCTGGTCCTGGCCGAGCTGACGGTGCTGGCGCCGAACGGGGTCGAGGAGGAGCGCGGCCCCGGATTCGTCGAGTACGCGATCTACGGCGGCGAGGGGGAGCTGCCGGAGCTGGGCGACCTCGACGCGGCGATCGGCGGCGGACGGGTCGAGGTCAGCTCGACCGAGATTCCCGACGACTGGGCCGATCGCTGGCGCGACTTCCACAAGCCGCTGCTGGTCGCCGGCCGGCTCTGGCTGCGGCCCTCCTGGGAGCCCGCCCGCGAGGGGGCGATCGACGTCGTCGTCGACCCCGGTCAGGCCTTTGGCACCGGTGCCCACCCGACCACCCGGCTCTGCCTCGGGTTCCTCTGCGAGCTGGCGGCGAGCGGCGAGGCCCAGGGAGAACTGGTCGACCTGGGGACCGGGTCGGGCGTGCTGGCGATCGCGGCGGCGAAGCTGGGCTGGTTGCCGATTCGCGGCTACGACCATGAGCCGGCGGCGCTGGAGGCGGCCGCGGCCAACGCGCAGGCCAACGGCGTCTCCGTCGAGCTGGAGCGGATGAACCTGCGCGAACGGCTGCCCGAGCTGGCCCCCACCGTCATCGCCAACATGACCGCTCCGATCCTCAAGGCGGTGGCGGGGCAGATGACCGCACCGCCGGCCGTCCTGGTCTGCTCCGGCCTGCTGCCGGCCGAGCAGGACGAGGTTTCAGCCGCCTTCGCGAGTCTCGGCCTCAGCGAGGTCGAGCGCCGCCAGGACGGCGACTGGGCCGCGCTCTTGCTCCGTCGCCGGTGAGAGATAGGGTTTCCGGCGATGCCCCTCGCGTCCATCGTCAGCGTCGACTACAAGATCGCGCTCTTCCTGCACATCCTCGCGGTTGTGCTCGCTTTCGGCCCGACCTTCGGCTACGGGGTCTTCTTCTCGGTCGCGCCGCAGTACCCGCGGGCAGTGCCGGCGATCCTCACCGGCATCCAGCGCTGCGACCGCTACCTGGTCAATCCGGGGATGATCGTCCTGCTGCTGGCCGGGATCTACCTGCTGGTCGCCAGCGACGACGCCTGGAGCGGCGGCGACGCGTTCGTCACCGTCGGCTTCCTCGCGATCATCGTCCTCTTCGGCCTCCAGCACGCCTTCTTCCAGCCCCAGACCGCCAAGGCCCTGGAGCTGGCTGAGCGGGACCTGAAAGCGGGGGAGGAGTTCAGCCCTGAGTTCGAAGAGATCTCGCAGCGGCTGAGCAAAGTCGGCGCGCTCGCCGGCCTCATCGTCGTGGTGACGATCTTCTTCATGTCGTACAAGCCGTTCATGTGAGCGACCTCCCGGTCGCGATGTTCGACTCGGGCGTCGGCGGCCTCACGGTCCTCCACGAGTGCCTGGTCTCGCTGCCGCAGGAGGACTTCCTCTATCTCGGTGACACGGCGATGTTCCCCTACGGGGACAAGGACCCGGACGAGCTGCGCGAGCGGATCCGGCGGATCGCCGAGCTGCTGCTAGACCGCGGCGCCAAGCTGCTGGTGATCGCCTGCAATACCGCGACCTCGGTCGGCGTGGAGGTGACCCGCGAGGTCGCCGCGGCGCGCGGAGTGGAGGTGGTGCCGGTGGTCGAGCCGCAGGCGGAGATCGCCTCGGCGATCACCGCCAACGCCCGGGTGGGGGTGCTGGCGACCCCGAACACGGTCGAGAGCGGCGCCTACCGCCGGGCGCTGGAAGCCGCCGGCCGCGGTCTCGACGTGATCGAGGTCGCGGCCCCCGACCTCGCCCCCTTCATCCAGAACGGCTCGCTCTTCGACGAGGGGACGATGACGATGGCCCGCTCCTACTGCCAGCCGCTGATCGAGGCCGAGGTCGACACCCTGATCCTTGGTTGCACCCACTACCCGCTGGTGGCGCCGATGCTGCAACGGATCCTCGGCCGCGACGTCCGCCTGGTCAGCGGCGGACACGCCGTCGCGGGGGCCGTCCAGCGGACGCTCGAGGGCTCCGGACTGGCTCGCGAGCCCCGGGGGGAGGGTGTCTACGACTTCCTCTGCACCGGCGACTGCGAGAGCTTCCACGCGATCGGCACCCGCTTCCTGCAGATGCCGCTCGGCGAGGTCGAGCAGGTCGAAATCTGAGTTTCGGCGCCGAATTGGCACAGAGTTGGCCCGAACCGCGCGCCACGCGTGCGTCCCGAACCCTCACGATCCCGTCCATGCCCGTTCTGACCGCCGGCAATACCGTATATACTCACCCCGTGGCCAAGGTGATGATCTCCATTCCCGACAAGCTCCTGGAGCGCCTCGACCTGCGCGCCAAGGAGGCAGGGGAGAGCCGTAGCGGCTTCCTCCAGCACCTCGTGGAGCGCGAGGTGGAGGTCGCCGAGGATCGGCGGCGGGAGGAGATCAACCGGCTTTGGGACGAGGTCCGGATCGAGCTGCCCCCCGGTGACCCGGAGCAGTGGGATGTGGTTCGCCTGATCCGGGAAGACCGTGAATCCCACTGACGTGCTTCTCCTTGACGCGAGCGTCTGGGTGGCAGCGGGAATCCCATCCCACGCCTCCCACGGAAGCGCTGTTCCGCTGGTACGCGGAGGGGTATCGGTTGCCGCGCTCGACCTGACTCTTTACGAGGTGGTCAATGCGGTGGCGAGGCAGTATCGGCAACCCGATCAGGCGCAGAGGATCGCGCGGGCGATCTTCAGTACCTGCGGCAATGAACTGACTCGGGTGGATCATGCCCTTGGGGAGGAAGTCGTGAAAGTGGTCTCGGAGCACGGCCTCTCCGCCTACGACGCCGCCTATGTCGCGGCCGCGCGCCGCAACGGGTGGCAGCTCGTCAGTCTCGACGTCAAGGATCTGGTCTCCAGGGGCCTCGCGGTCACCCCCGACCGCGCCGACTACCCTTAGGGCATGCCGGTTCTCGAACAGGTCCAGGACGACGTCAGGACGGCGATGAAGGCGCGCGACCGCGACCGCGCCTCCGCGCTGCGCCTGATCGTCGACGTTTTGCAGCAGGACGCCAAGCTGGGCAAGGGCGACGAGGTCGCCGTGCTGCAGCGGGAGCGCAAGAAAAGGGTCGAGGCGGCCGAGGCCTACGAGCAGGCCGGTCGCGCCGAGCAGGCCGCTTCCGAGCGCTTCGAGGCGGAGCTGATCGAGGGCTACCTGCCGCAACAGCTCTCCGACGAGGAGCTGGGGGAGCTGGTCGACGCCGCGATCGCCGAGACCGGCGCCAGCGAGCAGAAGCAGATGGGCCAGGTGATGTCGGCGCTGATGCCGAAGCTCGGCGGCCGGGCGGACGGCAAGCGGGTGAGTGCCGCGGTGCGACTGAAGCTGGGTGCCTGAGTTCTGTGGCCCGCAGGCAACTGACCCTCGACAACAACGTCGCCGCCGAGTTGGCCGGCTCCGAGGACACGGTCCTCCGCGCCCTGCGCGGGCGTCTGGAGGCCGATCTGCACCTACGCGGCAACGTGCTGACGCTGGAAGGCGAACCCGACGACGTCGCCGCCGCGGCGACCGTGGTCGACGAGATGGTCGAGCTGATCGAGCAGGGACACGACGTCGCCCCCGGCACGATCGAAGCGGTCACCGGCGCCCTCGACGCCGACGAGAGCCCGGCGGAGATCCTCGACGACGTCGTCTGGCGCCACCGCAACACCAAAGTCGCGCCGAAAACGTTGAACCAGAAGCGCTACGTCGACTCGATCCGGCGCCACACGATCACCTTTGGGATCGGCCCCGCCGGTACCGGCAAGACCTTCCTCGCGGTGGCGATGGCCGCCGCGGCGCTGACCGAACGCAAGGTGCAGCGGATCATCCTCACCCGGCCCGCGGTCGAGGCCGGCGAGCGCCTCGGCTTCCTGCCCGGCGACATCCAGGCCAAGGTCGATCCGTACCTGCGGCCGCTGTTCGACGCCCTCTTCGACATGCTCGACCCCGACCGCGTCAACGGCTACTTCGAGCGCAACGTGATCGAGGTCGCGCCGCTGGCCTTCATGCGCGGCCGCACCCTCAACGACTCCTTCGTGATCCTCGACGAGGCGCAGAACACCAGCCCCGAGCAGATGAAGATGTTCCTCACCCGGCTCGGCTTCAACTCGCGGATGGTGGTCACCGGCGACGTCACCCAGATCGACCTGCCGACCGACCAGCGCTCCGGCCTGATCGCCGTCAGCGACATCCTCGACGACGTCCAGGACATCGCCTTCGTCCGCTTCGGCGGCGAGGACGTGGTCCGCCACAAGCTGGTGCAGCGGATTGTCGCCGCCTACGACGAGCACGGCGCCCGCGAGCGCGATGCGCGCGCCGAACACGGGCCGACGCCGCGTTCGTGAGCGTCGACCTCACCGACGTTCCCCCCGACCTGCGTGGCCCCGTGGCCGCCGCGCTGGAGGCCGCCGGTGTCGAGGACGGCCACCTCGCGGTCGAGCTCGTCGACGCCGAGCGGATCCAGGAGCTGAACCGCGACCATCGCGGCAAGGACGCGCCGACCGACGTCCTCGCCTTCCCGATCGACGAGCTGGAGCCGGTGGCCGGTCCGCGCGAGCTCGGCGACGTCGCGATCTGCCCCGAGCACTGCTCCGACGTGACCGAGGCCGCGGTCCACGGCACCCTCCACCTCTGCGGCTTCGACCACGAGACCGACGACGGCGAGATGCTGGCCCTCCAGGGCCGCGTCCTGGCGGGGCTGCGATGAGCCGCTCCGGGTTCGTAGGCCTCGCCGGCCGCCCCAACGTCGGCAAGTCGACCCTGGTCAACGCCCTGGTCGGCTCCCACGTCGCGATCGTCTCCAATCGGCCGCAGACGACGCGGCGGGCGATCCGCGGCGTCGCCACCGACCTCGAGGCCGGGCGGCAGCTGATCCTCGTCGACCTGCCGGGGGTGCAGCGCCCGCGCGACGTCCTCACCGAGCGGATGCAGGGCCGGGTCGAGCGCGAGCTGGCCGACTCCGACGTCGTCCTCTTCGTGATCAACGGCGAGGAGGGGGTGGGGCCAGGGGACCGCTTCATCGTCAGGGCCCTGCTCGGCGCGGGCGCCGAGCTGCCGGTGATCTGCGCGGTCAACAAGGCCGACCGGCTCGGGCCCAACGAGCTGGTGCCGGTGCTGGCCGAGGCGGCCTCGCTGCCGGGCGTCGACGAGGTCTTCCCGATCAGCGCCCGCGGCGGCGAGGGCCTGCCGCCGCTGCTTGAGCGACTCGGCGAGCTGCTGCCCGAGGGCCCCTACCTCTATCCGCCCGAGGACAGCAGCGACCAGTCGAGCGAGCTGCTGCTGGCCGAGCTGATTCGCGAGCAGGTGCTGAACCGGACCCGGCAGGAGATCCCGCACTCGGTCGAGGTCTCGGTGCTGGAGGCCGAGCCCCGCCAGGGCGACGACCTCATAACGGTGCGGGCCGAGATCTGGGCCGAGACCGAGTCGCAGAAGGGCATCCTGATCGGCAAGGGCGGGGCGAAGATCGGCGAGATCGGGGCCGCCGCGCGACGCTCGCTGGAGGGCGAGCTGGGCGCCAAGGTCCACCTCGACCTGACCGTCCGCGTGCGTCGCCACTGGCGCCGCGACGAGGACCTGCTCGACCGCCTCGGCATCGAGTAGCCGCCCGGCGTTTACGATTGCTCGGATGTTCGCCGAAATAGAATTCGACCAACAGGGTCTGGTGCCATGCGTGGTCCAGGACTTCGCCACCGGCGAGGTGCTGATGCTCGCCTACATGAGCTCGCCGTCGCTGGAAATGACGCTTGAGACCGGCGACCTGCATTTCTACAGCCGCTCGCGCGACGAACTGTGGAAAAAAGGGGAAACCTCGGGCAACATCATGCACCTGCGCCAGCTCCGCTACGACTGCGACGGCGACGCGCTGGTGGCCCTGGTCGACCCCGCCGGGCCGGCCTGCCACACGGGCGAGCGCAGCTGCTTCTACCGCGAGGTGCTGGGCTCGGCCTCGCCGCGCAAGGACGCGCCGCCGGCCCCCGGCGAGCCGAACCCGGTCACCTATGAAGCGCTGCCGGCGCTGGAGCGGACGATCCGCCACCGCGCCCTGCAGCGTCCCGACGGCAGCTACACCGTGAAGCTGCTCGACGACCGGGCCCTGATCGGCGAGAAGGTCGAGGAGGAGGCCGAGGAGGTCGTCCGCGCCGCCCGCGAAGAGACCGACGAGCGGGTCGCCGAAGAGGCGGCCGACGTCCTCTACCACCTGAGCGTGCTGCTCGCCTCGCGCGGCGTCTCGCAGGCGAAGGTGATGGAAGTGCTGAATGCACGTAGCGGCTGACTCCGACATCCGCCTTGAGCCGAGCCTCGAGGAGGCGCGTGAGCTCGCCCGCGAGGGCAACGTGGTGCCGGTGCGGGCGCGCCTGGTCGACGACTGCGAGACGCCGGTCTCGGCCTTCCTCAAGCTGCGCGCAGGCGAGCCGGAGGGGGCGCCATGCTTCCTCCTCGAGTCCGCCGAGCAGGGGCAGGTCGGGCGCTACTCGTTCGTCGGCCTGAAGCCGCGGGCACTGCTGCGCTGGAGCGACGGCGTGCTCTCCGAGTGGGACGGGCGTGAGGCGCCCGGTGGCGAGCCGATTCGCCGCGACGAGGCCCCGGACCCCTACGCGGCGGTCGCCGCCCGGCTGGGCGAGTACCGGCCGGCGCCGGTCGAGGGCCTGCCGCCGTTTGCCGGCGGCGCCGTCGGCTTCTTCGCCTACGACTTGGTGCGGACGGTCGAGCCCCTGGGCGAGCCGAATCCCGACACGCTGGGGCTGCCCGACATGGCGCTGATGGTGACCGACGCGATGGTGGTCTTCGACCACCTGCGCCACGAGCTGACGATCCTCGCCTGCGCCTTCGTCGAGGAGGACGGGGTCGACGCCGCCTATGAACGGGCGGCGGCGACAATTACCGAGATGCGCGAGCGCCTGCGCGGCGCGGTGCCGGTCCCGGAGCGGCCGTCGGTGGTCGAGCCGCCGCGGTTCGAGTCGAACCTGAGCCGTGAGGAGTTCGAAGCCGCGGTCGCGCGGATCGTCGAGTACGTCCACGCCGGCGACGCCTTCCAGGTCGTCCCCTCGCAGCGCTTCTCGGCGCCGGCGCCGGTCGAGGCCTTCTCCGTCTACCGCGGCCTGCGCGCGGTCAACCCCTCGCCCTACATGTACTTCCTCGAGTTCGGCGACTTCCAGATCGCCGGCGCCTCGCCGGAGCCGCTGGTCAAGGTCACGGGCGACAAGGTCGAGACCCGGCCGATCGCCGGCACCTCGCCGCGCGGGCACAGCGAGGACGAGGACCGGCGCTTCGCCGAGCGGCTGATCAACGACCCCAAGGAGCGGGCCGAGCACGTGATGCTGGTCGACCTTGGCCGCAACGACCTCGGCCGCGTCTGCGAGTACGGCAGCGTCAAGGTCGACGAGCTGATGGTGGTCGAGACCTACTCTCACGTCCTCCACATCGTCAGCCAGGTCTCCGGCAAGCTGAAAGAGGGGGTCAGCGCGATGGACGTGCTGCGCTCGGCGCTTCCCGCCGGCACCCTCTCCGGGGCGCCGAAGGTACGGGCGATGCAGATCATCGACGAGCTGGAGACGGTCAAGCGCTGCGGCTACGGCGGCGCGGTCGGCTACCTCTCCTGGGACGGCGACCTCGATACCGCGATCCACATCCGCACCGTCGTCGTCAAGGACGGCCAGTTGCACGTGCAGGCCGGCGGCGGCACCGTCGCCGACGCCCAACCCGCCTACGAGTGGAACGAGTCGGTGAACAAGGCGCGGGCGGTCTTCCGCGCGGTCGAGGTTGCCTGCGGGCAACCGGATTGGGCTTAGGGCCTCCATGCGCGTACTCGTGATCGACAACTACGACTCCTTCACCTACAACCTCGTCCAGTACTTGGGCGAGCTCGGGGCGGAGGTCGAAGTCGTGCGCAACGACAAGGCGACCGTGGCCGAGCTGCTGGCGCGCGAGCCCGACCGGCTCGTCGTCTCGCCAGGGCCGTGCACGCCGGCCGAGGCGGGGATCTCGGGCGAGGCGATCAAGGCCTTCGGCGAGGCCGGGACGCCGGTGCTCGGCGTCTGCCTCGGCCACCAGGCGATGGTCGAGGCCTTCGGCGGCCGGGTCGTGCAGGGCGAGCCGATTCACGGCAAGGACGGCGAGGTCGAACACGACGGCAAGTCGATCTACGCCGGCTTGCCGAGCCCGATGGTCGCCGGCCGCTACCACTCGCTCGTCGCCGACCCCGACCTTCCGGGGGAGCTCGAACTCAGCGCCAGCCTCGGCGAGGTGGTGATGGGCGCCCGCCACCGCGAGCTGCCGATCGAGGGCGTCCAGTTCCACCCCGAGTCCGTCCTCACTCCGCAGGGCAAGCACCTGCTGGCCAACTTCATCGGCAAGGGGGCGAACGGTGCCTAACGACGTCGTCAGCCGCGCGATCGACGCGGTCTGCGCCGGTGACCACCTCACCGCCGACCACGCCTCGGCGGTGCTCAGCGAGATCATGGAAGGGCGCGCCGACCCGGTCCAGACCGGAGCCTTCCTAATCGCCCTGCGGGCCAAGGGGGAGACGGTGCCCGAGCTGGTCGGCCTGGCGCGGACGATGCGCTCGCTGGCCTCGCCGGTACCGACCCGGCGCGAGGACCTGGTCGACACCTGCGGCACCGGCGGCGGCCCCTCGACCTTCAACGTCTCGACCACGGCGGCGCTGGTCGCCGCCGGGGCCGGCTGCGCGGTCGCCAAGCACGGCAACCGCTCCAACACCAGCAAATGCGGCTCCGCCGACCTGCTCGAGGCGCTCGGGGTCAACATCGAGATCGACCCGGAGCAGGTCGGCCACTGCGTCGACGAGGTCGGCTTCGGCTTCATGTTCGCGCCCAAACACCATGCCGCGATGGCGCACGTTGTCCCGGCCCGCAAAGCGCTCGGGGTGCGGACGATCTTCAACTTCCTCGGGCCGCTGACCAACCCGGCGGGTGCCAAGCGGCAGCTGCTCGGTGTCGCCGACCGCCACTTCCAGGAGACGATCGCCGAGGCGCTGATCGGCCTCGGCAGCGAGCGGGCGCTGGTCGTCTCCGCCGAGGACGGCCTCGACGAGCTCTCGCTGTCCTCGCCGACGCGGGTGATCGAGGTCGCCGACGGTCGCACCTCCGAGTGGTTCGTCGAGCCGGGCCAGTTCGGGCTGGCGCCGGTCGAGCTGGAGCGGGTCGCCGGCGGCACCCCGGAGGAGAACGCCGACGTGGCCCGGCGCGTCCTTGCCGGCGAGCCGGGCCCGCACCGCGACCTGGTCCTGCTCAACGCCGCTGCGGCGCTCTATGTAGGTGGTCTCGCCGCCGACCTCGAGGCGGGGGTCGCCAAAGCCGCCGAGGCGATCGACTCCGGCGCGGCAGCGAACGTGCTGGAGCGCCTGATCGCGGCAACGGTCGCTCCCGCCGTCTAGGCTCTATTAGCTCAAGTGGGAATGATGGATCAGCTCATCGCAGGGGCCCGGGAGGGAGTCGAATCCCGGCGCCGCGACCTGCCGCGGACCGACCTCGAGGCGCGCCTCGCGGCCAGGGGGGAGGACCGTCCCTTCAACGAGGCCCTGGCCCGGCCCGGCCTCTCGCTGATCGCCGAGTTCAAGCGCCGCTCGCCGAGCGCTGGCGCGCTCGCCCCCGAGGGGCTCGACGTCGCCTCCCAGGTTTCCGCCTACGAGCGCGGCGGAGCCGCCGCCCTCTCGGTGCTCACCGACGAACCGCACTTCGGCGGCTCGC
>JBIOTO010000152.1:0-11472 GCA_044865945.1 Solirubrobacterales bacterium | reverse complement strand
TCGGACCACTGCTTGTTGAGGAAGCGGACGAAGATCGCTCGGGGCGCTTCCGCCCGCTCGGCCGTCATGGCCGGGAATTGTGACCTTTCAACGGTCAGAGCGACCTCAGAGGCGAGCCAGTGCGTCGGCCTCCCTGCTTAGGCTGGCCTGGTCGAGATTGAGCGCTTCGCCTGGGCGGAACACGCGCGCATGCGCCTCGCCGAGCGTGGGCTGGATGCGGCCGATGTGGAGCAAGCGATCAGGAGCGGCCATGCGGAGCGGAAGGTCAACGATGGCCGGGCGGAGTGGCTTGTCTCCGGCGTGCTGCCGGATGGAACGCCGTTCGAGGCAATCTACGACTACCCGCACGGCGATGACGAGGCCGCTGTTCGGATCGTTTCCGCATGGAGACTGGATTCGTAGCCGATGGGCGGCGCTAACCTTTGAGGACGATGTTTGCCTATTACGACCGAGACGCCGACATCGCCTGGTTCCCGACCGGGGAGTCGAGCGATGTTGTCAGCGAGCGCGTTCCGGGCGGCCTGCGCGACTACGACCGGGCCAGCCACCAGCTCGTCGCAATCGAGGTCTGGGATGCCAGCACGCGCCTACCCGCCAGCATCCTCGAAGCGCTGCCCGCGCCAGCTGCCGCGCAGGGCGCCGCCGCCTGAGACACATAGAACCAAAATGAGATGGGCGTAACTGGGCTCGAACCAGTGACCTCCAGCTTGTCGAGCTGGCGCTCTCCCAACTGAGCTATACGCCCGGGACGCCGGAATCTAGCAGCGGGAAGGAGAAAGCCGATCGGCGGCTAAAGGTTCCGCTGCAAGCGCCGATGCAACCGGTGCAACTAACTCGTCCTTGCGGTGTTTAGTGAGGGCGTACTTCAAAACTTGAGGACCGACGAGCCAGCGACTTAGCACTCTCTGGTGGTACGTCCTTCGGAAACAAAGGGCCCCGTTTGGGGCCCTTTTCCGTTCCCGGCTCAGACGTGGTCGGCCGGCAGGTGCCAGTGGCGCGGGGCGATCAGCTCGTCGGCCTCGGGCGGCCCCCAGGAGCCGGGCTCGTAGGCGATGGCCGGTGGCGGGTTCTGGAGCACCGGCTCGGAGATCTCCCAGAGCCGCTCGATCGCCTCGGAGCTGGTGAAGAAGGTGCGGTCGCCGACCATCACGTCGTGGATCAGCCGCTCGTAGGGGTCGAGCGCCTCGTCGGGCCCGCCGAAGGTGTCGGCATAGCTGAACCGCATGTGGGCCTCGCCGAGCTCGATCCGCGGCCCGGGGACCTTGGCGAGAAAGGAGGCGGAGATGCTGCCGGGGTCGCCCAGCTCGAAGGTGAGGTGGTCGTGGCCGAAGGCCTCGGCGATCTGGTCGCAGTCGAGCGGGAACATCCGCCGCGGCGGCTGCGCGTAGGCAACGGTCAGCAGGTGCCGGCTCTCGGCCATCCGCTTGCCCGAGCGCAGGTAGAACGGCACTCCCTCCCAGCGCCAGTTGTCAACGAAGGCCTTGACGGCGACGTAGGTCTCGGTGTCGGAGTCGGCGGCGACGCCATCCTCGTTGCGGTAACCCGCGTACTGGCCGCGGACGACGTCGGCCGGACGCAGCGGCGGCATCGACTCGAAAACCTTCTCGCGCTCGACCCCGAGCGGTTTCGGCTCCAGGGAAATCGGCGGCTCCATCGCGACGAAGCCGAGGACCTGGAAGAGGTGGGTGACGATCATGTCGCGGAAGGCGCCCGTTTCCTCGTAGAAGGAGCCGCGCATCTCGATCGAGAGCGTCTCGGGGATGTCGATCTGCACGTGGTCGATGTGGTTGCGGTTCCAGACCGGCTCGAACATCCCGTTGGCGAAGCGCAGCGCCAACAGGTTCTGCACCGCCTCGCGGCCGAGGTAGTGGTCGATCCGGTAGATGCACTCCTCGGCGAAGACCGAGTGCAGGGTGCGGTTGAGCGCGCGGGCCGAGTCGAGGTCGGTGCCGAACGGCTTCTCGGTGATCACCCTGGCGTTCGCGCCGAGCCCCTGGGCGCCGATCTGCTCGACCGTGCCGGCCGCCGCCTGCGGCGGCAGCGAGAGGTAGAAGAGCAGGCCCGGGTCGCCGCCCAGCTCCTCGCGGGCCTCGCCGACAACCCGCTCGAGGTCGCCGAGCCCCTCCCCCACGCCGGCGAAGCGCAGCGACTCGGCGAACCGCTCCCACGCCTCGGAGTCGTTCCGTTCGCGGCTGGATTCGCCGACCGACTCACGGGCCAGCCCGCGGAAGTCCTCGTCGCTCAGCGGCTTGCGCGCGGCGCCGACAATCCGGAACCGCTCCGGCATCAGTCCCACCTGCGCGAGGTGGAACATCCCCGGCAGCAGCTTGCGCTTGGCGAGGTCGCCGGTCGCGCCGAAGAGGACGATCACCTGATCGCGGGGAACCTCCTGTTCGCTTTGCCGCTCACCCATCGCTTGAGCCTATGCTCCCCCTCCATGGCCGGCGGCGAAACCAAGGGCGGAGTGCGCTACGACTCGGTGGCGCTGGACCGGGTGGACCGGCGCTTCTGGCGCGACATCTGGGAGTCGGTCCCGGCCGAGGTGGCCGGCGAACGCGGTGTCGAGGCGCGCGACTTCGGCCCGATCCAGGTGACGGTGGCCAGGGCGCTGGGCCAGGTCGGGATGCTGAACCTCGTCCTCGGCACCGCCGAGGCAACGGAGCGATCGGACCTCGAGGCGGCGGTCGCCTGGGCCGAGGAGCGATCGACCCCCTACGTCTCGGTCACCCCCGGCCTGCCCGGCACCGCCGCGGCGGAGGAGTGGCTCCGGGACCAGGGATTCGAGCCGACCTACTCCTGGATGAAGTTCATCCGCGACCCGCACCCGCCGCGCTTCCCGGCCCCCGACGGAGTCGAGGTCGTCGAGCTGACGGCGCCTGACCAGGAGCCGTTCGGGACGATCGCCGCGCTCGGCTTCGGCATGCCGGCCTGGGGCGCGGAGCTCTTCGCCCACCTGCCGGGACGGGACGGCTGGCGCTGCTACGTCGCCCGCGTCGACGGCGAGGCATGCGGCTGCGGGGCGATGGTGATCGAGGACGGGGTCGCCGAGTTCGGGATCGGCGCCACGCTCGAGGCCGCGCGCGGGCGCGGCTGTCAAACCGCCGTCCTGCGCCAGCGCATCCTCGACGCCGCCGAGGCCGGCTGCCACACCCTTCTGGTCGAGACCGGCGAGCGCGTCCCCGATCGCCCCTCCGCCAGCTACCGCAACATCCTCAAGGCCGGCTTCGAGGAGGCCTACCTGCGGCCCAACTGGCAGCGCCGACGGTAGACGGAATGAATCCGGTGAACCTGGGGAACCGGGTTCCCGTATCCCCCCGCCAACGGGACAAATTCAAAGAAAGGCAGGGAAAAGATGATCGCCAAGCGAGCAACTCTGATTGCCACCGCGGCGCTGGCCGCCGCGCTGATGGTGGGTGTCGTCGCGACCCCCGCGAGCGCCGCCCTCCGTCACATCGACGGCACGGTGGTGTCGAAGAACAGCGACAACCGGACCTTCAAGATGTCGACCCAGAGCGGCACGATCCGGATCAAGGTCAACAGCACCACCAAGTTCGAGCGCATCGCCGGCTTCGGTGCCCTGCGCAAAGGCCTGGCGATCGAGGTCGACGCGGCCCAGACCAGCAACGGCCTCGTCGCCAAGCAGATCGAGACGCAGGGCGGCGGTGGCGGTGGTTCCGACGACAGCGGCGGTGACGACCACGGCGGCAGCGGTGGCGGCTCCGACGACGGGCCGAACCACACCTAAGCCGCGGGAATTCCGCGGGGACAAGCGGCGGCGAGCGTTCTGAGGCATATCCTGCGCTCGGAATGACTCGTCTGTCGCCGCTCGTCCCGGCCCTCGCCGCTCTCGCCCTGCTCGTCCCGGCACCGGTCGCCACGGCGGCGGTGGACTCCGTGACGACCGACCTGGAGCTGCCCACCAACAACAACCTGGTCGCGCACCTCGACGTCTTCAACGACGAGTTCGACCTCGAAATCGGGCGTAAGGACCAGAGCAGCTACGCCTCCTACGAGGTCGACGGCGAAGCGACCGAAGCCGGCCTGAAGGCTCGTTTCGGACAGCTCGGGGTGATCGACATGGCCTTCCGGCCGACCGAGGTGGAACTGGAGCGGCCGCCGAAGGGGTGCACCGGTCCGCCTTCGAAATTCAGCGACGGCGTCCTCACCGGGACCATCTCCTTCACCGGGGAGCGGGAATTCGTGCGCATCGAGGTGAGCGAAATCGAGGCGCGCCTGGAGAACTGGCGCGAATCGGAATGGCGCTGCCCGAGCCACCGCCGCCGAGCGCATCGCGTTCGGAGGCCGCGCTCGCTGCCCTTCAGCCCGCGGCCGAGCGACAACGGCAAAACCGTGGGGGAAGCGACCCTGACGGCGCTGAAACGGCGATGCCGCTGCGTCTTCGTGGGCTACTCGTTCCCGAACGAGAGCCGAAAGACGTCGAGCGGCTTCTTCGGCGCGCGGTTCGAGAAGCGGGAAGGGATGGAGATAACGCGGGCGACCGGTAGCAGCGCCCCCGCCTCGGCCTTCACCTTCAATCACAAGGCGGGCACCGCAACCGTCCGTCCCCGCCCTCCCCTCCTCGGCTACGGCCACTTCGAGCGGCGACCCCACGGCCGCGACCTCTGGCGCTCAACGATCCGCGTCCCGCTCCTCGGCGATGACCCGATTGACATGCGCGACGGCGGCTACCGCGCCAAGCTGGTCAACGAGCTGCCGGAATTCCGCTAGCCCTCGCGCCGTCAGATCGAGAAGTTTGATTGCCAGCGATTCGGGGATGAGTGGCGGCACTCCGTTCCCAATCGAAAGGAGAAGACATGAGCATTGTCACGATCCTGATCATCGTCATCCTCGTCCTGCTGGCGATCTACCTGTTCCAGCGCGTCTTCTAGTCCGCGCTGGGACCCGTCCTGCCCTTTGGCTGGTAGGTCCTCGGCAGGCGCTGGTGTGACGCATTCACCGTTTCCCCTGTTAGGGGCGGGGTAGCTGGCCTCCTCACGAGAAATGCCTGGAGGTCTGCTCGATGCCGGCTGCCGCACTGAGGATCCGAGTTCCCGCAACAGCCGAGCAAATGGGGCTGATACGGACCGAACTCGCCGACTACGCCGATGGGATCGGGATGTCGGCGACGGGGATCGAGGACGCCCGGACGATCGTCACCGAGGCATGCGGCAACGCGATCAAGCATGCCTACGGCGCCTCGCCGGATGGATGCGTCGAGGTCACGGCGAACGTCGAGAACGGGGAACTGTGCCTCGTCGTCAGAGACTTCGGCTCGGGAATCGGTCCCCGCACCTCGATCGCCTCTCCGAGCCTCCACGCGGGGCTGGCGATCATCGGGGCGCTCAGTGACAGCTTCCGACTCTCCAGTCGCCGCGGAGTGGGCACCGAGATCGAGGCGCGCCTTCCCCTGGACGACGCGCGCGCCCTTCCCAGGGACCCCGAGTGAGAGCGGGCAACGGTGGCTGCTGAAAACGGAAGTCAGCGTCGTCATCACCTGGACGCGATTCGCGTCTCGGCGATCCTCCTGCTGATCCCCTACCACGCCGCCCGCTACGTCCAGAAGGGCGACGGCGACCCGCGGATCGTCGACGCCGCCGTCTGGTTCGTCCACACCTGGCACATGCCGCTGTTCTTCGCCATCTCCGGCTTCCTCGCCGCCAGCGCGCTGCGGCGATCGACCGCTGCCCTGCAGGTGCGCGCCCGGTTTCGCCGGCTCGGACTGCCGCTGGTGGTCGGGATGCTGACGGTCGTGCCGCTGGCCAACTTCTTCGTCATCGGGGCGGCATCGCTCTGGCCGCGCAAGGGCGAGCTGCCGCCGAAGCGGGAACTGGACCTGGCCAACGTCTTCGGCTTCACGCCCCGACACCTGTGGTTCATCTCCTACCTGCTGATCATCTCCCTGCTGGCGATCGGGATCTGGCTGGCGATCCAGCGGGCACCCAGGATCGGGTTGGCCATCAAGCGCGGCTTCGGCCAAATGCTGCGGTCGTGGTGGGCGATTCCCCTCCTGGCCTCGGTCAGCGCCGCGATCCTGATCACCAAGACCGGCTGGGTGGCGGGAGGGTCGGCGTCCAACTCGCTGATCCCCGCCCCGACCCTTTTTGCCTACTACAGCCTCTTCTTCCTCTTCGGCTGGCTGCTCAGCGGTCAGAGCAACCTCATCGAGGAGCTGAAACACGGCGCCTGGACCCGGCTGGGCGCCGGGGCGCTGATCGCCGTGCCCGCCTTCCTCCTCTTCTACGACAACGGCGACTTCACCGGCAACGTCGGCACGCCTGGCGTGCTGGCCGAAATCGGCGAGCTGCGTCTCTACGGGCTGTTCACCGTCGGGCTCGTCTGCTGGCTCACCCTGTTCGGCATCTGGGGAGTGCTGGCGCGGTACGTCCGCGAGGAGTCGCGGGTGCTGCGCTACCTGGCGGACGCGAGCTTCTGGATCTACCTCGTCCACATCCCGTTCCTCGTCGCCCTGCAGAGCACGCTCTCGACGACCGATCTGGCGATCCCCGTCCGCTGGGGCCTGGCCGTCAGCGGCACCCTCGCACTGGCCCTGGGGACCTACGCCCTGATCCGGGAGGGTCGCAGGCTGGTGAGGGTCTACCGCGTTCGCCACGCCCCGGGCTAGCCGCGACGGCGGAGGCGATCGAGGACCCGCAGCGCGCCGAGGTTGCGCAGGGCGTATCCCTGTCGAAGCCCGGCGGGCCGGAAGTCGATCGCGGTGCACGGGGGGCAGAGCACGCTCGGATGCACCCCGTCCTCGCCCAGGCCCTGATTGAGAACGCCCGGCCCAACCAGCTGCCGCCAGAAGTTCCAGAGCGGCAGCGCCCGGTTCTCGGCTAGGGCGGCGATCTCGGCGTTGAACCGTGCCACTCGTTGTGAGAACGGCCATCTTGGCCGGGGCGGGATCGTGCTGATCACCGGAATCGTCCCGGCGCTGGACACGAGCCGGGCCACGCGGGCGAGATCGCGGCGGAACTGGACCGCGGAGAAGTCCTCCAGGTCGTTGGTCCCGAACATGATCAGGGCGACGGACGGGCGGAGCAGCCGCAGCTCGCAGCTGACGGCAGGCAAGCCCTCGCACCCCGGGGGCGATTCGAGCGGCGCCAGGGCGTCGACCGCCCTCCAGCCGGGCGCCGCGGCCACGCCGACCCGCGAGTAGCTGTCGCTGACCGGGCAGAGCGCTTCCTCGGAGCCCCGCGGCACCGGGGTCTGGCCGAAGAACCCCACCGTCTCGCGCAGTCCGCTCCAGGACCCAAGTCGAGGAGACCGGCAAGCCAGCGCCTGGAGGAACGACGGCGAGGCGGTGATGCTGTCGCCGACCTTGGCGAAGACCCCCGGCTGGTTGCCGGCGCGCTCGCCGCGCTCGGCGATGTTCGCGATGTGCCCGGCGACGGCGGGGCCGAGAACGGGAACAACAGGCAGCTCTTCCCATTCGGCGCCGGAGGCCTCGCCACTGAAGAGGCAAAGCGCAAGCAGGATCACGGCGACGAGGACGGCTTTCACGGCAGGAACGGGGAAGCTACTCGCCTCAGGCGCGCTTCTCTTCCTTTGCCCCGCGCTGGGCCGCGTCCGCGCGGCTGACCAGGGCCGCGAGGGTGTCGCCGGGCTCCATTGCCGCCACGCCGAAAGTGATCGAGACCTGGGGCTCGAGGGCTCCAAGGTCGACCGCCGCGTGCTCGAGCCGAATTCGGGCCTCGGCGGAGATGACGCCGGAGACGGTGCAGACGAACTCGTCGCCACCCCAGCGGACGATCGGGTCGTAGGGGCGGAGCCTTGCCTGGAGACCGTCGAAGATCTGGCGAAGCAATGTATCCCCGGCCGCGTGACCGGAGCGAGTGTTGGTCTCCTTCAGCCGGTCGGCGTCGATGAAGGCAAGCGTCAGCGGTGCTCCGAGGCGCTGGGCGCGTGACATCTCATGGCGGAGAAGGATCTCGCCCATTCCCCTCCTGTAGGCACCGGTGAGCTCGTCCAGCTGAGATCGCTCCATCTCGGCACGGAGGAAGTCGCGATCGCGAGCGGCCGCCTCGCGATCCTGCGCCGCCCGCTTGCGATCCGATGCCGCTTTGCTCCTGGCGCTCGCCGCGAGGCTCCGCGCGGAAGCGGCAGCCTCGAGCGCCAGTTTCGCGGGCGTGTCGGCTTTGCCGATCTCACGGGCGAGGACGTTCGCCTCCTGGTCGGCGACGTCGGCGACCTGGTCGCGCTCCTCGGCGATCAAATCGCGGTTGTGCGCCTGTTTGTCGCGTCGCTCGGCCTGGGCATCGCGTTCAGCGGAGATCATGGACCGAACCGCGGCGGTTGCCGCTCGTGACATCGTTCCTTCGTCGCGTTCAGCGTGGGCTCTTTCGTACCCGGGCAGCTTGCCGGGCCGCTCGGAGGCATCGATGGCGTCGAGCTGGCGATCGGCGACGGCCTGTTCGCGATCGGAGACCTGCTGATCGGCTTGCGCGGCCGCCTGGTCGCGATCGGAGAGGCTCTGGTCGGAATCAGAGCTGGTCTGATCGGCTTCCGAGAGCGTCTGATCGGCGTCAGAAGCGGCGTGCTCAGCGGTTCTCCACAGCGAGCGCAAACTGCGAGGGAACATCGACATCGGGTCCCTTACCAAGTAGCCGGGTGCCAATTGGGAACGCTTGACCTGCCCGAACATCGAGGGTACCACCGCGGGTCGCGCCGCCCGGTCGCGGACACTCGATGATCTTCCGTTCCTCGGTTTGAGCATCCCTGTCGGTCGCTCGTCCAATTGCCTGGGTAGATGCTCGACTGGGAAGGATGTCGTGCTTCGGCTCAGCAAAACTGCGGTCGTTGATAGCTACGAACGCCGATGAAGTCGTCGCCGACCCGATGGGCTCCGACTCAGCCAGGCGAAGCGGTGCGCTCTTCCAGCCATTCGATGATTTCGTTCGGGGTCGCCTCGCCAGCGGCGATCCGCTCGACCATCGGCGCGTCGGTGTCGGGGGCAGCGTCGCGAATCGGCTGGCCGTTAGCCGCCAAGAAGCGCTCCACCGCTAGGAAGGCGCAGCGCTTGTTGCCGTCTGGAAGCGGGTGATTTCGCGCTAGGTGCTCGACTAGGACGGCGGCCTTCTCAATGAGGGTCGGGTAAGCATCCTCGTCGCCGAAGCCCGCGCGGGGCGATGCCAGGGCAGAATCAGCCAAGGCAATGCGGGGCAGCCGAGCAACCTGCTCGGGGCTCGTTCCGAGAACCTCAGCCGCAATGCGGCAGTAATCGCCGAACGTGACGTAGAAGACTTCGGCCACTTGTCAAGTGGCGGATTACTGCGCCAGGCGGCGCAGCGTCT
Source organism: Solirubrobacterales bacterium (assembly GCA_044865945.1). GTDB lineage: Bacteria > Actinomycetota > Thermoleophilia > Solirubrobacterales > 70-9 > VAYN01. The sequence goes on along the minus strand of JBIOTO010000152.1, from coordinate 2,182 downwards.
CCTCATGCTTCTTCATCGTCACGCGGAGATCGCGACGCTGCTCCTCCGGCGTGCCGGGCAGGCCCGATTTCATGTCGGGCTTCTCAGTGGTCTTCCTGGTCGCGGTGGGAACTTGGGGCTTCATCGCCGACACATTGTTGCACCCAGGTTCTACGCCACCTGAAATCCGGGCCGGTGAATGATCCGTGGGCCAGTCTTACATCCAGATAATCGGCAACCACCGGACCCAGCCGGACGAGGAATCGGCCTGAAAAGGCCGCGACAATCGCCCTAGCAAGCCACATCTCGCTCGCTAGAGCCGAAGGCGCCTACCAGAATCGAACTGGTGTAAACGGCTTTGCAGGCCGCTGCGTAGCCACTCCGCCAAGGCGCCGGGAGGTCGGTGAAGGGTAGCGGCGGCGGGGCGGTCGGGGCGGGCTACTGCTCGTAGCCCTCGACGGTGCCGCCGTCGCGCATGCTGGCGTCGTCGGGGTCGTCCCCCACCTCGCGCAGCGAGCGGCGCTGGCGCAGGTAGTCGTAGGCCTTGTCGAGCTGGACGCGGAGCTCGTCGAGGCGGGCGTGCTCGTCGTCGTCGAGCCCCTCGCCCTCGTGGCGGTGGAGGAGCTGCTCCTCTTCCTTGACGAGCTGGTCGATGCGGTCGAGTACTTGCTGGTCGTCCATAGGGGCTGCCTACCCTTTCTCGGAGGTTTCGATAACCCGGAACTCAATCCCGGCCGTCTGCAGTCGCTCCAGCAGGGCATCGCCCATCGCCGCGGCGGTGGTGACCTGGCCGGCGGCCTTCGGCAGTTCGTCGAAAGCGAGGCAGAGGCCGGACTCGGCGAGCATTTTCGAGGTCTCGCTGTAGCCGGGGTCGCCGCCGCTGACCTCGGTGACGACGCGCCTCCCCCCTCCTTCGCCGACGAAACGAACTTTGAACCAGCTCTTCGCCCGTTTCTCCTCGCTCGGCCCCTCGCCGGGGGATTTCATCTTCAGCAGCAGCTTGCGGGTCGGCGACAGCTGGGCCAGCGTGAACCCCGTCCCGACCCCGGCGGCGAGCGCGCCGACGCTGGCAAGGTGCTTGGCCAGCAGGTTGTGGCCGTAGGTGAAGTCGGGGCCGTAGCGGTCGAGGGCCGCGGCGGAGCGCAGCACGATCGGGCCGTCGATGGTCGGCAGCGGCACCGCCCAGCCGCCGAGCTGGGGGTCGCGGCGAACGCGGGCCGAGGCCGAGTGGATCGCCCGCCCGCTCGGGCGCCGCTCCAGCCGCTTGCGCTCCTTCGCGGCGGCCATCGTCTTGCGGGCGCGGCCGAAGGCGTTGATCGCCGAGTGGTAGGTGCCGCCGGAGAAGGCCGCGTTGCTGCGGACGTAGCCGTTGACCTTCAGCGGCACGCCCTCCGGCAGCTGCTTGACGGTGAAGTAGGCGCCGAGGTCGTGCGGGATCGAGTCGAACCCGCAGCAGTGGACCAGGCGGGCGCCGGTGCGCTCGGCCTCGGCGTGGTGCTCGACCCACATCCGGTCGACGAACTCGGGCTCGCCGGTGAGGTCGACGTAGTCGGTGCCGGCGGCCGCGCAGGCGGCGACCAGCGGCTCGCCGTAGAGGATGTAGGGGCCGACGGTGGTGACGACGACCCGGGTCGACTCGGCGACGCCGCGCATTGCCTCGCGGTCGGCCGCGTCGGCGACGACGATCTCGGGCTTCGGCCCCGCCGAGCCGGCCAGCCGCGCCGCGACCGCCTCCAGCTTCGAGCGGTTGCGCCCGACCAGCGCCCAGCGCATTCCCTCTGGGGCATTGGCCGCCAGGTAATCCGCCGTCAGCCCGCCGGTGAACCCGGTGGCACCGAAGAGGACGAGGTCGAATTGGGGTTGACCCTCCACGAGAAAGCCGATTCTCGCAGGCCAGGGAAGTTCGGCGCGCGCAACGGGCGCCGCAGACGACCAGTCAACGGCCACGACGCCCGTTGCGCGCGCAACGGTTCAACGCCCCGGCCCGGCAAATGTCAGGCCAAAGTCATTTGGTCGCGGTGACCGTGGCACTCGAGTAGCCGGACGAGGCGGCGGTGATCGTGTTGTTGAAGCTGCCGCTGGCCGGTGAGGAGTAGGTGAAGGGCGTGCCGGTCACCGCCAGACCGGAGGCCGGCACCGTCAGCGGCGAGCCGCCGATCGTGCCGCCGGTGGCGGTCACCGTCACGGTTTTGGCGGCCCCGAC
>JBIOTO010000151.1:0-13322 GCA_044865945.1 Solirubrobacterales bacterium | reverse complement strand
ATACCGCAGTAATACCGAGAAACTAGACAAAATTCACTCGAAGGTCAGTTTCGGATGAAATGCACGACCAAATCGTCTCGGGTTGCCGGTGATCCTCACTCATCTCAGCTAGCGTGGGCACCTCGATGGGCGCCGACAATTTCTACGTCACCACCCCGATCTACTACGTCAACGCGGAGCCTCACCTGGGGCACGCCTACTCGACGATGGCTGCGGACATCCTCGCGCGGCATCACCGGCAGCGGGGGGAGGATGTCTTCTTTCTGACCGGCACCGATGAGCATGGGGAGCCGGTGGAGAATGCGGCCAAGAAGGCTGGGGTTACGCCGCAGGAGCTGGCCGATACGAACGCGGCGAAGTTCGAGGGGTTGATGCCGATCATTGGGGCTACCAATGACTTCTTCATTCGGACTAGCGATCCGCGACATGAGGCGCAGGTCGCCGAGATCATCCAGCGGGTCTACGACAACGGCTGGGTGACGAAAGGGACGTATGAGGGCTGGTACTGCCCTCGCTGCGCCGACTTCAAAACCGAGCGGGAGCTGGGGCCGGGGAATACGTGCCCCATTCATGAGATCCCGCTGGAGCGGGAAAAGGAGGACAACTGGTTCTTCAAGCTCTCCGCCTTCCAAGAGCGGCTGGAAGGCCTTTATGAGGAGCGACCTGACTTCGTGGTGCCGGACTTCCGTCGCAACGAGGCGCTCTCGTTCATCAAGCAGGGCCTGGAAGACGCCTCGCTCTCGCGCCCCAACCTGAAGTGGGGGCTGCGGCTGCCCTGGGACCCCGAGCAGCGGATGTACGTCTGGTTCGACGCCCTCCTCAACTACGTCACGGCCTTGACCTTCGCCCGCGAGGGGGAGGACCTGACCGACCGCTACTGGCCCGCCGACCTGCACGTGATGGCCAAGGACATCCTCAAGTTCCACGCGGTGATCTGGCCGGCGCTGCTCTGGGCCGCCGACCTGGAGCCGCCGAAGCGGATGGTGATCCACGGCTTCCTGCTGATGGGCGAGAAAAAGATGTCGAAGAGCCTGGGGAACGTGCTCGACCCCTTCGAGGTGATCGAGCGCTTCGGCGCCGACGCGTTGCGCTTCTACCTCTTCCGCGAGGTCAGCTTCGGCCAGGACGGCTCGATCTCGACCGCCGGCTTCGAGCAGCGCTACGAGACCGAGCTCGCCAACGACTACGGCAACCTCGCCAGCCGGGTGCTGGCGATGGTCGACCGCTACCGCGACGGCACCGTGCCGGAGGCCCAGGTCGACGCCACCCTGGCCGAGGACTTCGAAGGCGCGGTGGCGCGCTTCAGCGACCTGCTCGACCGGGCCGAGCTGAGCCAGGCGCTGGACGTCGCCTGGGTCCTGGTCCGGCGCCTCAACCGATACGTCGAGGAAACCCAGCCGTGGGTCCTGGCCAAGGACGAGGCCGACCCGGAGCGCCTCGACGAAGTCCTCTACAACCTGGTCGAGGGGCTGCGGGTGACGACGCTGCTGCTCGTCCCCTACCTGCCGCGGACCAGCGAGACGCTGCTGGCGGCGCTGGCCGAAGAGGGCCGCGCGCTGGCCGAGCTCGGCTCGCGCGGCGGGGGACAGCCGGTCGAACGGACCCCGGCGCTCTTCCCGAAGATCGAACCCCCGGCCTGATGGCCGGGCCGGTCCTCGCCGTCCGGGAACTGAGCAAGCGCTACGGCAAGCAGGAGGCGCTAGCCGGCGTCGACCTGGAGGTGGAGGCGGGCCAGCTGGTCGGGCTGCTCGGTCCCAACGGCGCCGGCAAGTCGACCCTGACGAAGATCGCCTGCGGCCTGGTTCGCCCCAGCGGCGGCGGGGTCGAGGTGCTGGGCCAGCCGGCGGGCTCGCCCGAGGCGCGCGCCGCGCTCGGCTACCTGGCGGAGCTCTTCCGCTTCCCGGGTTGGTGCACGGCGGATGAGCTGCTCCGTTTCCATCAGCGCCTGGTCGGCTCCGCTGGCGGCGAGGCGGAGCGGCGCGAGCTGCTCGGCCTGGTCGAGCTCTCCGACGCGTCCGGCAAGCGGGTCGAGGCGATGTCGAAGGGGATGCAGCAGCGGCTCGGGGTGGCGCAGGCGCTGATCGGCTCGCCGCGCCTGCTGCTGCTCGACGAGCCGACCAGCGCCCTGGACCCGGTCGGACGGCGGATCGTCCGCGAGCTGCTCGAGGAGCTGCGTCGCCGCGAGGTAGCGGTCCTGCTCAACTCCCACCTGCTGAGCGAGGTCGAGCTGGTCTGCGACCACGTCGCGATCATCGCCGGGGGGCGCCTGGTCAAGGCGGGGACGCCGGCGGAGCTGGCGGGACCGGCGGCGGTCGAGGTCGAGACCGCCTCCGGCGTCAAAACCTTCGAGGGCGCTGCTCGCGAGGACGCGCCGCGGATCGTCGCCGAGCTGGTCGCCGCCGGCGAGCTGGTCTACCGGGTCGAGGTCCGCCACAGCTCGCTCGAAGACGTCTACCTCGACGCCGTCGGCGGGCAGACGGGATGAGCGGCGGGCAGCTGCGCTCGGCGGTCGCGGTGGTCGGGCTCTCGATCCAGGAGGGCGTCCGCAAGCGCGTCTTCCTCGCGGTGCTGGTGCTGACCGCCGGCTTCCTCGCGCTGTTCGGCCTCGGCGCCCACTTCGCCTTCAGGGACGTCGACGAATTCGCCGCCGGGGTGCCGGGGGTGCTCGACGCCCACGCCTTCACCGGGGCGACGATCTTCGGCCTGGCGATGTTCGCGACCCTCTTCCTCGGCGCGGTCCTGGCGGTCTTCCTCACCCTCGGCGTGGTTCGCGGCGACGCCGAGTCGGGCCTGCTGCAGCCGATCGTCGTCCGCCCGATCGGCCGCACGACGATGCTGCTCGCGCGCTTCGCTGGCGCCGCCCTGCTCTCGGCCGCCTACGTGGTGCTCGTCTACCTCGCCGCCTGCGCGATCACCGAGGCGACCGGCAACTGGTCGCCGGACCACCTGCTCGGGCCGGCGCTCGGCCTCGCCCTGGCGGTGGCGATCATCGCCGCGCTCTCGCTGCTCGCCTCGACGATCCTCTCGGTGACGGCCCAGGGCATCGTCGTCTTCATGGTCTTCGGCGCGGGTCTGACCGCCGGGCTGATGGCGCAGATCGGCACCGCGATCGACTCCGACTCGCTGCACCAGATCGGCCGGGTCGCGAGCTGGACGCTCCCCTTCGAGGGCCTCTACGCGGCCAGCCTGCACGCGCTGATCTCCGACACCTCCGGCCTCACCGGCGTGGTCCTGCAGCTCGGTCCGTTCGGCGGCTCGGAAGCCGCCGGGCCGGGCTTGATCGCCTGGGCGTTCGTCTACCTCGTCGGCGTCCTCGCCCTCGCCGCCTTCCTCTTCTCGCGCCGCGACCTCTGAACTCGCAGGGCACGGGTCGTACTGTTACACCGATCTGTGCATACTGAATACCTGTAAAAGATTCACTCCAAATGTCCAAATTGCCGCTTTGGACAAAATTCTCTGTATAGGTTCCCCGCCATGACGATACGGACGCGGTTCCCAATGCTTCTGCTCATCCTTGCTTTGCTGGGCCTTTTGGTCTTCAGCTCAACCGCCTCGGCGGCCCCGCCCGTGGCTAAGGACGGCAAGATCCACGGCTGTTACAAGACCAAGGGCAAAGGCAAGGGAACCTTGAGACTGGTCGGCAGCGGCAAGGTGCGCTGTCTGCGCGGGTGGAAAAAGGTCTCCTGGTACGCGATCGGCGCTGCCGGTCCGCTGCCTCTGGTCGCCACGCCCGGCCCGAAGGGCGACACCGGCGCCCAGGGCGAACGGGGGATCCCCGGCGTCGAAGGCAACGTCGTCGTCAAAGAACTCGAAGACAAAGTCACCGAACTGCTGACCAAAGTCCAGACCCTGGAAGGGATCCTCAGCGGGGTGACCAACAGCGAACTGCTGAACGCGATCGGCGCGGTCCCGGCGGTTGGCGCCCTCTGCGAACAGGCCGAGGACTTGACCGATCAGACGACCGCCCTGGGGACGACGCTCGGATCGCTGAACACCCTCCTCGACACGTTGCTGCTCGGCTTCAGCCCGATCGAAGTGCCGACCGCGCTGCCGAAATTCAGCTGCCCGAACTAGGGGAGGAGGCGAGCAGGCCCGGCCCGATCTCCTCGGGCCGGGTCAGCCCGCAGAGCGCCATCGTCAGGTCGAGCTCGGCGAGGACCATCTTCAGCACCGCTTCGACCCCGGCCTGGCCGTCGAGCGCCAGGCCCCAGACGTAGGGGCGGCCGAGGCAGACGGCGTCGGCGCCGAGGGCGAGTGCCTTCAGCGTGTCGGCCCCTCCCCGGATGCCGCTGTCAAAGAGGATCGCGAGGTCGTCGCCGGCCGCGGCGGCGATCGCCGGCAGCGCGTCGAGCGAGGCAATCGCGCCGTCGACCTGGCGGCCGCCGTGGTTGGAGACGACGATCCCGTCGACCCCGCGGCTGACCGCCTCGCGGGCGTCGTCGGCGTGCTGGATCCCCTTGACCACGATCGGCAGCGAGGTCATCTCCCGCAGCAGCGCCAGGTCGTCCCAGCTCAGCGCCGGGTTCGCCTGGACGCCGAGGAAGTGCCCGGTCGCGGCGCCGACGTCCTCCTCCGGCGGCTTCTCGAGGGCGGCGCGGAAGACCGGGTCCTGGAAGTAGTTGGCGACCCCCATCCCGTTGAGGAACGGCAGCCAGGCCTGCTGCAGGTCGCGCGGCTTCCAGCCGGGGATGAAGGTGTCGACGGTGAGGACGATGGCGCCGTAGCCGGCCCGCTCGGCCCGCTCGACGAAGCTGCGGGCCAGCTCCGGGTCGTTGGGCCAGTAGAGCTGGAACCAGCGCGGCGCCTCGCCGCCGGCCTCGGCGACCTCCTCGAGGCTGAAGTGGGAGGCGGTGCTGACGATCATCGGCGCCCCGACCGCGGCGGCGGCGCGGGCGGTGGCCAGCTCGCCGTCGGGGTGGACGACCGCCTGCACCCCGATCGGGGCGAGCAGCAGCGGCGCCGGCATCGTCGTGCCGAGCACGGTGGTGGAGAGGTCCCGCGCGGAGACGTCGCGCAGCATCCGCGGCACGATCCGGTGGCGCTTGAAGGCCTCGACGTTGGCGTCGATCGTCTCCTCGGTCCCGGCACCGGCCCAGACGTAGTTGGCGGCTTTGGGGTCCATCGCCGCCATCGCCTGCGCCTCCAGGTCGGCGACCGAGACCGGGATTGCCGGCGTCTCGCCGCCCAGGCCTCGGAGGTAGATCTCGCGGTAGTAGTCGGCGGGGTCCGGCATCGCGGTGGAGGCTAATCCGTCGGCCGGAACAGCGCCGGGGCCAGCGGCCGGGCCGCGCGGGCGAGCCGCAGGCGGGCGAGGCCGAAGCGGCGCTCGAGGCTGGCGAGCAGCGAGTAGTGGTCGGCCGCCTGGCGGATCTCGCTGCCGGGCGGGACGTCGGGGCCGACCAGGATCGTCGCCACCCGCCCGCCCCCCGGGCCGCGGTAGCCGGCGTCGCTGGTCCCCTCGTCGAAAGTGACGACGAGCAGGCCGTGGGGGCCGAGCTGGTGGACGATCCGAGGCGCCAGCGCCTGCAGGTGATCGTCGGCGGTGGCGAGCGAGCAGTCGTGGGCGTTGTCGCAGAGATCGGGGGTGAGCCAGCCGAAGGCGGGCAGGCGGTGGCGGCGGAGGTCGGCGAGCAGGCGGGTTTCGGGAACGATCCCCTCGCAGCGCGCCTGCACCGAGGTGATCGAGGGGAAGTAGGCGAACGGGTTGTGGCGTTTGGCGTAGGTGCCGTCGGCGGCGCCGGTGAAGCAGGGGCGGGGGAGGTTGCCCATGTAGGCGCGCCAGGAGAGCCCGAGGCGCGAGAGCTGGGTCGCCAGGTTCGGCCCGCGGACGACGCAATCGGTGCAGTTCTCGGCGATCCCGAAGGTCGAGCCGCCGAGCAGCGCCAGGTAGTTGGGGAGCGAGGGGTGGGTGACGCCGAAGTAGTTGGTGGCGAGGGCGCCGCTCTGGGCCAGGTGGTTGAGGAACGGGGCTTCCGGGTCGCCGATGACTTCGTCGAACTCCCGGTTCTCCAGCACGATCAGCACGGTGGGCGACGGCTTGGCGGCTTCGGGCGGTGCCGCCGCGGCCGGCGCGGCAATGAAGAGCAGCGCCGCGACCAGCGAGAGGCAGGGACGGACCATCGGACGAGGATAGGCTGACCCCTCCGATGATCGACTCCCACACCCACCTGATGCTCTGCGACGGGAGCGAGGAGGAGCTGGTTGCCGCCGCCGCCGAGGCGGGGGTGACGCGGATGCTGACGATCGGGATGGGACCGGAATCGAATCCGGTCGCGGTGGCGAGCGCTGAGCGGCACGGGGCGGTCTTCGCCGCGGTCGGACGGCACCCCAACGACGCCAACGGTTTCGACGCCGAGGCGGAAGCGGAAATCCGCCGCCTCGGCGCCCACGAGCGGGTGCGGGCGATCGGCGAGACCGGGCTCGACTTCTACCGCGACACCGCCGAGCCGGAGGAGCAGCGCCGGGCCTTCGCGGCACAGATCGAGATCGCCCGCGAGCTCGGCCTGCCGATCGTGATCCACGCCCGCGACCCGGAGGGGGAGACCAGCGCCACCGACGAGATCTTCGCCACCCTCGACGCCCAGGCCGGCGAGGCGCCGGTGATCCTCCACTGCTTCTCGGCCCCGCACCGGGTCGGCGACGCGGCCGAGCGCGGCTGGTACTGCTCCTTTGCCGGCAACGCGACCTACCCGAGCGCCAAGGAGCTGCTGTTCGCGGCGGCGAAGGTGCCGGCCGACCGGATCCTGGTCGAGACCGACGCGCCCTACCTGGCGCCCCAGCCGATGCGCGGCAAGCGCAACCAGCCCGCCTTCGTGGTCGAGACCGCGCGGGAGATCGCCGCCGTCCGCGAGGTCTCCTACGAGGAGCTGGAGCGGACGGTGGAGGCGAACGCGCGGGCGTTGTTCGGCTGGTAGTGAGATGGTCGGTCCCACGACCAGGCACACCTGGATGACGCGCCTGGCACTTCGCATCTCTGCGTCCTCGAGCTTGCCTTTGCCACCAGCAAAGGCTGCGCCCTGCGTCCTTGATCTGCTCGACCAGGCACGACCCCAGTTGCACCTGGTCGCGGAACCGACCATCTAATGGTCCGGCTCGGGCAGAACTTCCTCGCTGATCCCAACCTGCTCGGAGCGATCGTCCGCGACGCCGAGCTGGGTCCCGAGGACGTGGTGCTCGAGGTCGGGGCGGGGGAAGGGGTGCTGAGCGAGCGGCTCGCGGCCGCCGCCGCGCACCTGCACACGGTCGAGATCGACCGCGGGCTGGAGGAGGCGCTGGCGCCGATCGCGGCGCTGCCGAACGTCGAGCTGCACTGGGGCGACGCGATGAAGCTCGACCTCGGCGCCTTCGACCCGGCGCCGACGGCGATGGTCGCCAACCTGCCCTACTCGGTGGCGACGCCGCTGATCCTCCGCACGATCGAGCAGCTGCCGACGCTCCGGCGCTGGACGGTGATGGTCCAGCGCGAGATCGCCGACCGGCTGCGGGCGGCGCCGGGCAGCCGCACCTACGGATCGCCGAGCGCGGTCGTCCAGCTTGCCTGCGAGGTCGAGCTGCTGCGCGCCGTCGATCCCGCCGTGTTCAAGCCGCGGCCGCGGGTCGACTCGGCGATCCTGCGCCTGCGGCGTATCGGGCCGGGCGCCGACGAGGAGACGCGGACGCTGATCCGCGCCGCCTTCGCCCACCGGCGCAAGTCGCTGGCCCGCTCGCTGGAGCACGCCGCGCCCGGCGGCCGCGAGGCGGCCCGGGCGGCGCTGGCCGCGCTCGGCCTGCCCGAGGACGCCCGCGCCGAGGCGCTGGCGCCGGAGCAATTCGCCGCCCTCTCCGCGAAGCTGCGTGATTGAAACCTGTCTGATGCTGCTCCGCGCCCCGGCCAAGCTCAACCTCTGCCTTTACCTGGGCCCGACTCGCGAGGACGGGCTGCACGAGCTCTGCTCGCTGTTCGAGCCGCTGGAGCTGGCGGACCTGATCGAGGTCTCCCCGGCGGAGCGCGACGAGGTCGTCTGCCCCGGAGTCGAGGGCGAGAACCTGGCGGCGCGGGCGCTGGCCGGCCTGCGCGAGCGCGGCTGGGAGCACGGGCCGCTGCGGATCGAGATCGAGAAGAGGGTGCCGGTCGCGGCCGGGCTCGGCGGCGGTAGCGGCGACGCCGCCGCGATTCTCCGCCTCGCCGCCGGCGAGGTCGCCGACCTGCCGGGGTTGGCGGCCGAGCTCGGCGCCGACGTCCCCTCGCAGCTGCGCCCCTCGCTTGCCCTCGTCCGCGGCGCCGGCGAGCTGGTCGAGCCCTTGCCCGAGCCGGCCGAGCACGCGGCGGTGCTGCTGCCGGGCGGCGGCGGGCTCAGCACCGCCGCCGTCTTCGCCGAGTGCGACCGGCTCGGCCTCGGCCGCCCGGCGGCCGAGCTGGAGGAGCTGGCCGACCGGTTGCGCCAGGCGGCCGGGGCCGGCGCCTCGCCGCTCGACTATCCCGAGCTGCTGGTCAACGACCTCGAGCCGGCGGCGCGCTCGCTGCGACCCGACGTCGGCGAGTCGCTCGACGCGCTGCGCGACGTCGGCGCCCCGCTGGCGATCCTCAGCGGCTCCGGCCCGACCGCGGTCGGGCTCTTCCCCGACCTGCCCGCCGCCGAGGCCGCCGCCGGGCTGCTCGCAACCGACGAAGCGATCGTCTGCGCCGCCGGGCGCGCGAGACTGACGCGATGAAGCTGCCCGGGGAGGGAGAGGGGAAGAGCAACCGGAAACGGCTGCTGATGCTTGCCGGCGCCGTGGTGATCGGCGTCATCTACTACTTCATCAGCCGCCAGCTCGGCCACCTCGACCTGCAGAACCTGCTGGAAGAGATCTCCGAGACTCTCGGCGCCTGGACCTACCTGCTGGTCGGCTTTTTCGCCTTCGCCGAGACCGGCGCCTTCATCGGCCTGGTCGTGCCGGGGGAGACGACGATGCTGCTCGGCGGCGCCGTCGCCGGCCAGGGGGCGATCGACATCTACCTGCTGATCGCGATCGCCTGGTTCGCCGCCTGGCTCGGCGACACCACCAGCTTCTTCCTCGGCCGCCGCCTCGGCCGCGAGTTCGTGATGAAGCACGGCCCGCGGGTCGGGATCAGCCACGAACGCTTCGAGAAAGTCGAGGACTACTTCGGCCGCCACGGCGGCAAGACGATCTTCATCGGCCGCTGGATCAGCCTCGTCCGCGCCTTCGCCCCGTTCATCGCCGGCAGCTCCGGGATGGGTTATCGCGGCTTCGTCCCCTACAGCATCCTCGGCACCGGGCTCTGGGCCTCGCTCCACATCCTCATCGGCTACTTCTTCAGTCGCAGCATCGAGACCGCCGGCCACTACGCCGCCCGCGGCGCCTTCCTGCTGGCGACGCTGATCGCGCTGGTAATCGGCACCGTCTACCTGGTCCGCTTTCTCAAAGTCGAGGCGAACCGGGAAAAGGTGGTGCGCTGGCTGGAGGAGCACCGGCTGACCGCCTGGATGGTCGAGCTCGCCCGCCGGCAGGAGATCCGCTTCCTCTGGGACCGGGTGACGCCGGGGGGCACCTTCGGCCTCGAATTCACCTCGCTGATGGCGGCGCTGGCGGTCTCGCTCTTCGTCCTCGTCGCCTACACGGTGATCGTCAGCGGCGACGCGGGGCCGACCCCCGGCGACGAAACCGCGGTCGAAGTCGTCGAATGGATGCAGACCGGGTTTCTCACCAGCCTCGCCAAGGTCGTCACCGTCTTCGGCTCCGCGGGTCTCACCTGGGCGCTGGCGGCGGTCGGCGCGGTGCTGCTCGCCTGGCGCCGGCGCTGGGTCGAGTTCTGGGTCCTGCTCGCCGGGATGACGATCACCCAGGTCGGGATCTGGGAGATCAAGGACGCGGTTGACCGCCCGCGCCCGCCCGAGCCGCTCGCCTCCAGTTCCGGCTCCTCGTTCCCCAGCGGCCACGCCGCCCACTCGGTCATCTACCTATGGCTGGCGGTGACGATCGTCCTGCGGTTGAGGCCGGGGATGGCGCGCGCCACCGCGGTGGTCGTCACCGGGATCGTGTTGACGGCGCTGGTCGGGCTCTCGCGGGTCTACCTCAACGTCCACTACCTCTCCGACGTCAACGCCGGCTGGGCGCTGGGCGCCGCCGCCTTCTCGTTCTGCGCCCTCGTCGGGCTGGTCGTCTCGCAAGTGCGCCAAAATCCAGAGCAGTGACTGTTCTTGCTCTGACCGACCTCGGTCACCAGTACGTGCTCTACGCGGCGGCCGGGGTTATCTGCCTCGCGATCTTCGTGACCCTGATCCTGGTCCCGGCGCTGAGCTCCTACGGCCGGCTCTGGGAGAAGGCCGCGGCCGGTTTCCTCTCGCTCTTCGTCCTCGCGGCGCTGGTCGTCGGCGGCGTCCTGATCGGGTTGGCGGTCGTCTACTACTACACGGACATCACCGACTTCATCAACCAAATTTAGATTCCGCGCCGCGTCGGGATAATGGCCCGATGTCTGGCTCTACGAGCACCGAGCGTGCGGGGCTGCTCGACGCGCTTTCCGAAGCGGTCGAGTCCGGCGCCGGCCTGCCCGCGGTCGCCCGCGCGGCGGCGCGGCTGCTCGACGCCAGCGTCGCTCTGATCGACCGCTCCAGCGCGGTCCTCGCCGTCGCCGGGGCCTCCTCCGACCAGGAGCAGAAGCTGCTCTCCGGCGGCGAGGGCGTGACCGCGGTCGAGCTGCGGGTCGCCGACACCGTGGTCGGCGAGCTGCGCTACCGGGCCAAGGAGGCGCCCGACCCGGTGATCGCCCGGATGGTGACGACGCTGCTGGCGCTGGAGCTGGAGCGCTCGCGCTCGCCCGAGTGGGAGAGCGAGGAGGCCGCCGGCGCCTTCGTGCGGGCGGTGCTGCGGCGCGAAGTGACCGACCGGCGGGACATCGTCGCCCAGGCCTCGGAGCTGGGCGCCGACCTCGACCGCGGCGCCGGCGTGGTGGTGCTGCGGGCGGCGCCGCGGGCAGCCCAGACCGGCGAGTGGCGCGAGCGGGTCCTGGTCCTGGCGCAGCGGGCGCTGCGGGCGCTGGCGCCCGGGTCGCTGGCGGCCAGCGACGGCGGCGAGGCGGCGGCCGAGATCGCCGCGATCGTCCCCGCCGAGGACGACGAGCGGCTGGCGCGCGCCGCGGCCGGGCTCTCGCGCGAGCTCGACGACAGCTTGAGCGGCTTCCACCTGACCGTCGGGCGCAGCCGCCGCGCGGCCGACCCGGTCGACCTCTACCGCGCCGGCAGCGAGGCGCAGCTGGCGGTCAACGTCGGCGAGGCCGAGGGGCGGCCCTCGCTCGCCTTCGAGGACACCGGCGCCTACCGCCTGCTGCTGCCGGCGATGAGCGAGGACCCGGCCGAGCTCGAACGCTTCTACGCCGAGACGGTCGAGCCGCTGGTCGCCTACGACGAGCAGTACGAGACCGAGCTGGTCGCCACCGTCGAGGCCTACCTCGACAACGACGGCAACGTCGCCGCCACCGCCAAACAGCTCTTCACCCATCGCCACACGATCCGCTACCGCCTGGAGCGAGTCCGCGAGCTCTGCGGCCACGACGTCAGCGCCACCGAGGGTCGCGAGAAGCTCGGCCTGGGCCTGAAGGCGATGCGCGTCCTGGGCATCGCCTCACCACGCGGCCCGGCGCTGGAGCCCGGCGCCAAGGGCGGCAAGGTCGCGCGTTCGACGGAGGAGTAGGGCGCGAGCGAGAGTTCCGGGGAGAGGGTTCGAACCCCTGCTTCCTGGACCAAAACCAGGCGTGCTACCGACTACACCACCCCGGACTGAGAACCGAGCGTAGCGCTGCGAGAAGCGAGTGGTCAGTTGGGCACCATATGGGTGTCGAACTGCCCACTGAGATCTTTGACCGTCCGCTGGGCAGCTTAGGTTTTGCGCCATGGAGATCGGAGGAGCTTCGCTTGACCCTGAGGTGCGCGAGGGGCTGAGCCGCAGCTGGAAGGCGCTGATGTTCGTCGGCATCGCGGCAATCGTGCTCGGCTGTATCGCGATCCTGGTCCCGGCGGTGGCCGCGGTGGGGACGGCGATCTTCATCGGCTGGCTGCTGCTCTTCGTCGGCATCGTGCTCGCCGCCGCCGCCTTCTCGGCCCACGCGGTCGGGACCTTCGCGCTGCGGATGCTGTGGGCGGTGCTGACCGTGATCGTCGGCCTCTGGCTGATCGTCGAACCGCACAACGGCACCCTGACCCTGACCTTCGTACTGGGCGTCTACTTCCTCTTCATGGGCCTGACCCGGACGGTGATCGCCTTCATCGCCCGCGGCGAGCCGAACGCCGGCCTGCTCGGCCTCAGCGGCATCGCCGGCCTCCTGATCGGGTTCTTCATCCTGATCAAGTTCCCCGACAGCGCCGACTGGGCAATCGGCCTCCTCGTCGGCATAGACCTCATCTTCATCGGCTGGACGCTGACCAGCGTTGCGATGCTGGGCAAAGACCTAGCCAAGCGCGCCTAGTCTCAAACAGCTCTTGACTGAGGCCCCGCCCGAGAGGCCAAGTCGACGAGCTGTTTTTCGTAGGCCGAGAAAGTTGCTCGCACGGGGTGGCGACGACAGGACCCGTGCGCCGCCTAGCTTCGTCCCACAGATGAACAGCCACGCGAATACGATTCCCGGGTGAGTTCTCCCCTAGTGCTCGTGATGGCGGCGGGCGAGGGCACGCGGATGCGCTCGTCTACGCCGAAGATGCTGCACCCCGTCTGCGGCCGGCCGATGGTGGCCTGGCCGATCCTTGCCGCGCGCGAGGCCGGTGCCGGCCGGGTGGCGGCGATCGTCTCGCCTGGGCGAGACATCTCCGCTGGCCTGCCCGATGACGTGGAGACGGTCGAGCAGCCGGAGCCCGACGGCACCGGCGGGGCCGTCCGCGCCGCCCTGTCGCTGATCGAGGAAAGCGAGACGGTGCTGGTGCTCTCCGGCGACCATCCGCTGATCTCGGCCGAGGTGATCTCCGCCTTCCTCGACGCGCACGCCGCCTCCGACGCCGCCGCCACGCTGATGACGATCGAGCTCGACGACCCCGGCTCCTACGGCCGCGTCGTCCGCGACGCCTCCGGCGCGGTCGAGCGGGTGGTCGAGGCCAAAGCGGCCGGCGACGCCGACTCCGAGCAGCTGGCGATCCGCGAGATCAACGCCGGCACCTACGCCTTCGACGCCGCCCCCCTCGCCGCCGCCCTGAGGACGCTCTCCAACGACAACGCCCAGGGCGAGTACTACCTTCCCGACGTCTTCCCGGCCCTGCGCGAGGCCGGCCACACCGTCCAGGCCCACGCGGCCGACGACTTCGCGGTGACGATGGGAGTCAACGATCGCCGCGACCTCGCCGCGGTTGAGACCG
>JBIOTO010000150.1:0-4974 GCA_044865945.1 Solirubrobacterales bacterium | reverse complement strand
CGCCCAGCCGCCCCGCTCGCAACAATGGGTCGATGAGCGAGCTGAACGGGGATCGGTCTGCCTGGCTGCGGTGCTACCGCTGCTGGTCGCAGAACCTCGAGATCCAGATCCACTACGACGCGATCCGGCGGATCGACCCGGAGACCGGGATCCCGATCGAGGGGGTCGACGAGGTGCAGGAATCGGTCGTCCAGTGCCTCGACTGCATGCACGACCAGCCGCACCTCACCTTCGAAGGCGACCGCGTGGTGCCGATCGAAGACCGCTGGGAGCGGATGGTCGCCGGCACCCCCTGGGTCGCCTCCTGCACGGTGACCGTCGACCAGGACCGGGTCGAGAGCTGCTCGGGCCCGGAGGCGATCGAGTTCCTCACCTATGGCGCCTTCGGCGACGCCGGCGTGCGCGAGTTCTTCACCCACGTCCGCTTCCACAAGCACGACGACGAGCAGATCGTCGTCCACCTGCTGGTCGAGCTCTACGCCCGCTCCGCCCAGGAGGCGACCGAGGTGCTGGAAGAGGCGGCGCAGGGGCAGCTGGAGATCACCTCGCTGGCGGAGGAGTCGCGGCCGCCGGCCCACGCCTCGGGCGAGGCCCACTGACTTGAGCGCGGACAACGGCGCGGCGCCCCCGCGCGAGTGCGACCTGGCCGTGGTCGGCGGCGGCATCCTCGGCACCGCGGTGGCTCGCGAGCTGCTTGCCCGGCGCCCCGGCGCCCGCCTCTGCGTGCTGGAGGCCGAGCCGCGACTGGGCCAGCACCAGACCGGCCGCTCCAGCGGCGTCATCCACGCCGGCATCTATTACGAGCCCGGCTCGCTGAAGGCGCGGCTCTGCGTCCAGGGCGCCCGCGAGCTCTACGCCTACTGCGACGAGCGGGGCATTCCCTATGACAAGAACGGCAAGCTCGTGGTCGCCGCCGGCGAGGGCGAACTCGGCCGCCTCGACGAGCTCGAACGCCGCGGGCTCGCCAACAGCGTCCCCGCACTGCGCCGCCTGCGGGGGGACGAGATCCCCGAGATCGAGCCCAACGCCCGCGGGGTCGCGGCCCTGCACTCGCCCGCCACCGGGGTGGTCGACTTCGTCGCCGTCGCCGGCGCCTACGCCGAGGACGTGCGCCGGGCCGGCGGCACCGTCCACGCCGGCACGCCGGTCGCGGGCGCGAGCGCCAACGGAACGGGCATCACCCTCAACCACGCCCACGGCTCGACCACCGCCGGCGCGGCGGTCTTCTGCGCCGGGCTCTGGTCCGACCGCCTGGCGGTCGCCTGCGGGGCCCCGGCCGACCCCCGCATCGTCCCCTTCCGCGGCGGCTACCTGCGGCTGCCGCCCGCCGCCGCCGAGCTGGTCCGGGCGAACGTCTATCCCGTCCCCGAGCCCGACCTGCCGTTCCTCGGCGCTCACCTGACCCGTAACTTCCGCGGCGAGGTCCTGATCGGGCCCAGCGCCCTGATGGCTCCCGCCCGCGACGCCTACGAGCTGCGCCGGGTCCGGGGCCGCGACCTGCGCGAAACCGCGACCTGGCCAGGCACCTGGAAGCTGATGGCCAAGCACTGGCGCTCGGGTCTGCGCGAGCTCCACCACGCCACCAGCCGCCGCGCCTTCGTCGCCGAAGCGGCCCGCTTCGTGCCGGCGCTGAAGGGCGTCAAGGCCGAACCGGGCCCGGCGGGCATCCGCGCCCAGGCTCTCGGCCGCGACGGCAAGCTGGTCGACGACTTCGTCGTCCACCGCACCGAGCACGCGATCCACGTCCGCAACGCCCCCTCGCCGGCCGCGACTTCGTCGCTGGCCCTGGCCCGTCTGATCGCCGACGAATTGGGGTCCGCCGAGGCCGGCGAGCGGGCTGCTTGAAAACCTCGCTATTTACGGCCAACCTGGCGCGACATCCGTCCAATCAAAGCCGTGATGCATCCGCTGCAGGCTTACTTGCCGAAATTCTGAGTACGACTTGGTCGCCGATATGTGAACTGACCGATGGAGATCTACGCGAAAGACCTTTATTTTCTAGAGCGGGCCCTGAAAGAAGCCGCCCGTCCAGTTATGAGGGCGACGCGCTCCGGAAGAAGTCCGATATTGCAGAAGTCCGCTTGTCCATACAGGCAAGCTGA
The DNA here is from genome assembly GCA_044865945.1 of Solirubrobacterales bacterium. Taxonomy (GTDB): domain Bacteria; phylum Actinomycetota; class Thermoleophilia; order Solirubrobacterales; family 70-9; genus VAYN01. Next base: position 2,872 of record JBIOTO010000150.1, on the reverse strand, counting down.
AGCGCTCAAGGCCATCCCCCACGGCCAACAGAATTTCAGCGCCAGCTCTTGTTCCCCATCCTTCACCGCCCATCTGAAAAATGTCGAGCCCAACCGTGTCAAGTCCAACTGCCGCTGAAGCCTCAGCCGCCGCTGCCGAGGTGGCGGCGAGCAGCGTCGAGCCGGCGAGCGACAGCCGCGCCAAACAGCGCGGCTCGGTGCTGGCGCGGATGCTCGTCTTCGGCGACGGGCTCGCCGCCGCCCTAGCCGCTTCCCTGGCGGTCCTGATCGTCGGCTTCAGCCACTGGGACGGGCTCATCTTCGTCGCCGGCACGGTCCTGCTCTGGCCGGCCTCGGCTTTCAGCATCGGCCTCTACCGCGGCGACCAGCTCTCGATCTGGGCCTCGGCGGTGCCCGAGGTGCCGCGCGGCTTCGTCGCCATCCTGCTGATCACCTGGCCGCTGTTCGGGATCGCCGCGCTGACCTCGATCCACGACCCGGTCTTCCTCACCTTCCTCACCGTGGTCGGGCTCGCCGCCTTCGGCGGGGTCGCCCGCACCGTCGTCCGCGCCGGCCTGCACCGCAACGAGGAGCTGCGCCAGCGGACCCTGATCCTCGGCTCCGGCATGGTCGCCGGCCAGGTGGTCGAGAAGCTCGGCAACAACGCCCAGTACGGCCTCCTCCCGATCGGGATCGTCGACGACGACGTCTACAACGTCGGCTCCCCCGACCTGCCCTGGCTCGGCCGCTTCGCCGACCTCAAGGAGATCATCGAGAAGCAGCAGGCCGACCGGGTGATCATCGCCTTCTCGCGCGCCAGTCACGAGGAGCTGCTGGAGTGCATCCGCGCCTGTCGCGACGCCGGCGTCGCGGTCGACGTGGTCCCGCGCCTGTTCGAGTTCCTCGACGGCGTCCGCGCCCTCGACCAGGTCGGCGGCCTGCCGCTGCTCTCGATCGGCACCCCGACCCTGACCTCGGTCTCGATGGCCGCCAAGCGCGCCCTCGACGTCGCCGGCTCGCTCGCCCTGCTGCTGGCCTTCTCGCCGCTGATGATCGCGATCGCGATCGCGATCAAGGTCGAGTCCCGCGGCCCGATCTTCTTCCGCCAGCCGCGCGCCGGCCGCAGCCGCAGCAGCTTCCGCCTGATCAAGTTCCGCTCGATGTACGTCGACGCCGAAGAGCGCAAGGCGGAGCTGACGGAGATGAACGAGGCCGACGACGGCGTCATGTTCAAGATCCGCGAGGACCCGCGGGTGACCAGAGTCGGACACTTCATCCGCCGCTACTCGCTGGACGAGCTGCCGCAGCTCTTCAACGTGCTGATCGGCGAGATGAGCCTGGTCGGCCCGCGGCCGCTGATCTTCGACGAGACCGACGCCCTGGACCAGGGATGGCACCAGCGCCGCCTGGAGCTGCGCCCCGGCCTGACCGGCCCCTGGCAGGTATACGGGCGCTCGCAGAGCCCCTTCCAGGAGATGGTCCGCTTCGACTACCAGTACGTCGCCGGCTGGTCACTGGCCCGCGACATCGAGATCCTGCTTGCCACCATCCCGGCTGTGATCTCGGGGCGTGGCGCCTACTAGCAACTCCTCGCTCGCGCTCGCCCACGACTACCTGCTGACGATGCGGGGAGCCGAGCGCACCTTCGCCGAGATGGCCCGCTGCTGGCCACAGGCGCCGATCTACACGCTGCTCTACGACGCCGACGCGGTGGCCGAAGGGTTCGCCGGTCGCGAGGTCCACACCTCTGGCCTGCAGCGGCTCGGCGCCCGGCAGAGCGGCTTCCGCTACCTGCTGCCGTTCTTCCCCAAGGCGGCCGAGCGGCTGCCGGTGCGGGACTACGACACGATCGTGACCAGCTCCAGCGCCTTCGCCCACGGCCTGCGCCCCGGGCCCGGGGCGCTGCACGTCTGCTACTGCCACAGCCCCTTCCGCTACGCCTGGTTCGAGCAGGACCGGGCCGAAGCGGAGGCGCCGCGCGCGGCGCGGTCGGTGATGCGGGCGATCCTGAAGCGCAACCGGACCTGGGACCTGAAGGCCGCCGGGCGAGTCAGCCGCTACGTCGCCAACGGCAAGATCACCCAGGACAGGATCATGGAGCTCTACGGGGTCGAGTCGGAGATCGTCCACCCCCCCGTCGCGGTCGACCGCTTCGCGATCGGCGAGCCCGAGGACTTCCTCCTCTTCGTCGGACAGATCGTCCCCCACAAGCGGGTCGAGGTCGCGCTGGAGGCGGCGCGGATCGCCGGCCTGCCGATCAAGATCGTCGGCGACGGCCCCGACCGCGAGCGGCTGGAGGCGCTCTATGCCGGGCTCGGGGTCGAGTTCCTCGGCAGCGTCTCCGACCAGCGCCTCGGCGACCTCTACTCGCGCTGCATCGCCCTGGTGGTGCCCAACGTCGAGGAGTTCGGGATCGCCGCGGTCGAGGCTCAGGCCGCCGGCCGGCCGGTGATCGCCGTCAACCGCGGCGGCGTCCGCGAGACCGTGATTTCCGGCGAAACCGGGGTACTGGTCGACGGTGAGGACGCCGCCGCCCTGGCCGAGGCCTTGCACGACACCGATTTCGGCCGCTTCGATCCGATGAAGATCAGAGCACACGCAGAACGCTTCAGCCCCGCCGCCTTCCGCGCGGCCTTGTCCGGGCTAGTAGACCGATACATCGAAGAACACGGAGGATCACGTTGAGCGGACCAGTCCTGGTCACCGGAGGCGCCGGCTACGTCGGCGCTGAAGTCGCGACCGCCCTACTCGAGGCAGGCCGGGAGGTGCGAATCCTGGATTCGCTGCTGCACGGCCAGCAGCCGATCGCCGACATGCTCGAGCAGAAAGGGGCCAGGGTCGCGATCGGCGACATCCGCGACGCCGACCTGCGCCGCGAGCTGCTCGACGGCGC
>JBIOTO010000149.1:0-6308 GCA_044865945.1 Solirubrobacterales bacterium | reverse complement strand
CTCGTAGCTGACTGACTCCAGATAAAGGCCGTGTGGTGGTGCCGTATCTCCTGCCTCGGTTCGAGGTGCGCCCCCTAGAAGGTCTATGAAGCTCTCGACGCTCCGTCGTCCTGAGGCGACTTCGAGTTGGGTGCCGACGAGGACTCGGACCATGTTGCGCATGAAGGCGTCGGCGGTGATGCGGAAGCTGAGGACGTCTTTGTCGGTCTCCCATGAGGCGGCGAGGACGTCTCGCTCGAAGCGGACGTGGTCGGTCTGGGTCGGGGTGAAGGCGGTGAAGTCGTGCGTTCCCGGCAGGGCGGCGGCGCAGGCGTCGAGCGCCTCGCGGTCGACCCGGTGCGGCCACCAGAGCGCCTTGCCGCACTCGAAGGGGTTCGGTGCCGAGCGGGCCAGCAGGCGGTAGCGGTAGCTGCGCGCCTTGGCGTCGCGGCGAGCGTCGAAGCCGTCGGCGACGACCGCGGCGGCGGTGACGGCGACGTCGTCGGGGCCGACCCCGTTGAGGCGGCGCGTCAGGTCGCCCGGCGGCTCGGACGTCAGCCGGAAGCTCGCGACCTGCCCCAGCGCGTGGACGCCGGTGTCGGTGCGGCCGGCCACGGTCAGCTCGACCGGCTCGCGCAGGACGGTCGCCAGGGCCGTCTCCAGCTCGGATTGCACCGTGCGCAGGCCCGGTTGCCTGGCCCAGCCCCGGAAGCCGGAGCCGTCGTATTCGATCTCAAGACGCACCGTCGGCACGGCGCCAGTATCTCCGACCTTCGGTCGTCGCGAGCCCCACCTAGAATCGGGTTGGTGCGCATCCTTCTCACCAACGACGACGGCATCTCCGCTCCGGGGCTGCAGGCGGCCCGGCGGGCGCTAGTCGAGCTCGACGGGGTCGAGGTCGACGTCATCGCTCCTAACTCCAATCGCAGCGCCATCGGACGGGGCATCACCACCCGCTCGCCGCTCAGCGTCGAGGAGGTCACCTTCGAAGACGGCCGCGTCGGTTACGCCACCGACGGCACCCCGGTCGACTGCGTCCGCTTCGCCGAGCTGGGCCTGGTCGGCGGCCGGCCGGACCTGATCGTCTCCGGGATCAACCACGGCGCCAACCTCGGCGACGACATCACCTACTCGGGGACCGTCGCGGCGGCGCTTGAGGGAATCGTGCTGGGGATCCCGGCGGTTGCCTTCTCGCAGCAGTCCTCCGCCGGCGGGCTCGGCTACGTCAGCGGCCGCTTCGACTTCAAGGTCGCCGCCGCCTTCACCGCCCAGCTGGTCGCTCGCCTGGCCGAGGAGTCGATGCCGGAGGCGACCCTGGTCAACGTCAACTGCCCCAACCGCGAGCCGACCGGGATCGAGGTGACGAAGCTCGGCAAACGGATCTACAACGACGAGCTGAAGCTGATCAAGGAGGCCGACGGCCGCCGCCACTACGAGATCTACGGCTGGCAGCCGGGCTACGAGGAGATCGAGGGCACCGACCTGAACGCGGTCGCCGAGGGCCGGATCTCCGTCACCCCGATCCACTTCGACCTCACCGACCACGGTGGGCTGGAGCGGTTGCGGGGCTGGGGCTTGGAGGAGATGCTGGCCGCGAGCGCGACGACGGCGTGAGCGGGTCCCCTGAGCAGCGCGTGGCGGAGCTGAAGGAGCTCCTCGCCCGCCACAACCACCTCTATTACGTCCTCGACGACCCGGAGATCGGCGACGACGCCTACGACGAGCTGCTGAACGAGCTGCGGGGGCTGGAGGAGGAGCACCCGGAGCTGCGCACGCCCGACTCGCCGACGCAGCGGGTCGGGGCGCCGCCGCTGGAGCGCTTCGAGCCGGTCGAGCACCACGAGCAGATGCTCTCGCTCGGCAACGCCCGCAACGAGGAGGAGCTGCGCGGCTGGGAGAACCGGATCGCCAACTACCTCAAGCGCCTCGACATCACCGCCTCGCAATTCAGCTACACGACCGAGCCGAAGATCGACGGGCTCGCCGTCACCCTCACCTACGAGGACGGGGTGCTGGTTCGCGGCGCGACCCGCGGCGACGGCCGCGTCGGCGAGGACGTGACCCAGAACCTGCGCACGATCGGCTCGGTGCCGCTGCGGATCGACAGGGCGCCGGCGCTGATCGAAGTCCGAGGCGAGATCTACCTGCCGATCGCCGCCTTCAAAGCGCTGAACGAGCGCCGCGCCGAGGCCGGCGAACCGACCTTCGCCAACCCGCGCAACTCGGCCGCCGGCTCGATCCGCCAGCTCGATCCCTCGCTGGCCGCCGAACGGCCGCTCTCGACCTGGATGTACGGGATCGGCGCGGTCAAAGGGCTCGACCTCGCCACCCACATGGACGAGGTCGAATGGCTGCGCGATCGCGGTTTCAAGGTCAACCCCGACACCGACCACCACCAGGGCGCCGAGGGCGTCGTCAAGCGCTGCCACTGGTGGGAGGAGCGGCGCGACGAGCTCGACTACGAGATCGACGGTGTCGTCGTCAAGGTCGACGAGAAGGCGCTCTGGCGTGAGCTGGGCGTCGTCGGCCGCGAGCCGCGCTGGGCGATTGCCTGGAAGTTCCCGCCGACGACGGCGACGACGACGCTGAAGCGGGTGGTCTGGAACGTCGGCCGCACCGGCCACCTGGTCCCCTTCGCGATGCTGGAGCCGGTCCACGTCGGCGGCGTCACCGTCACCACCGCCACCCTCCACAACGAGGAGGACCTGGCCCGCAAGGACGTGCGCAAGGGCGACGAGGTGGTGGTGATGCGGGCGGGCGACGTGATTCCCCAGGTCGTCTCGCCGAAGCTGCCGCGCAGGCACAAGGCTGCCCGCAGGGAGAAGCCGCCGAAGAAATGCCCCCAGTGCCAGACGCCGACCATCAAGCCCCCGGACTCGGTCTTCACGATCTGCCCGAACCGCTCGGGTTGCCCGGGCCAGGCCTCCCAGCACGTCAAGCACTTCGTCAGCAAGGGGGCAATGGACATCGAAGGCCTGGGGGAAGAGCTGGCGCTGAACCTGCTGGCGCAGGGATTGATCGAGGACGTCGCCGACATCTACGACCTGCGCGAGGAGGAGCTGGTCGGGCGCAAGGTCGGGAAAAAGAACTTCAAAGAGAAATCCGCCGCAAGCCTCATCGCCGCGATCGATCAGTCCCGCCAAAAGCCCTTCAAACGCGTCCTCTACGCGCTCGGGCTGCCCGGCGTCGGCTACGTCACGGCAGAGGCGCTGGCCGACCACTTCGGCTCGATCGACGCCCTGCACGAGGCCGACCCGGAGGCGATCGAGGAGGTCGAGGGAGTGGGGCCGATCATGGCCGTCCAGATCAACGAGTCGCTGGCCGACGAGGCGACTTGGGCGCTGGTCGAGAAGCTGCGCGAGAAGGGCCTGCGACTAGAGGCGGACGCCTCGGAACGGCGGCAGGAGGGCGGGCCGCTGGAGGGCAAGACCGTCGTCCTCACCGGCACCCTGCCGGAGCTGACCCGCGAGGAGGCGGCGGCGATGGTGAAGTCTGCCGGCGGCAAGGTGACCAGCTCGGTCTCGAAAAAAACCGACTACGTCGTCGCTGGCGACAACCCCGGCTCCAAGCTCGCCAAAGCGGAGAAATTCGGCACCGAGGTGCTGGATGAGGCTGGCCTGCGTGAGCTGGTCGGCGGGGCGGACTAGCCCGCCTAATAGCCGGCGACGGCGGCGGCGATCCGGTCCTGGTTCAGGTGGGCGAGGGTGAGGTTGCCGACGCCCGCCATCAGGATCGAGAAGGCCATCACCCGGCCGCTGCGGTTGAAGCAGTAGCCGGAGAGATTGCTGACGCCGCTGATCGTCCCGGTCTTGGTCCGGCAGCGGCCGTAGGCGGCGGTGCCCTCCATGCGGCTGGCGACGGTGCCCTCCTGGCCGGTCAGGGCCAGGTCCTGGATGAACTCTTCGCCGGCGGGGTCCTCCTGCATGCCGAGCAGCAGGTCGACGATCTCGCGCGGGCTGGAGCGGTTGGAACGGGTCAGGCCGGAGCCGTCGACGGCGCTGACCGTGGAGCCGTGAGCGCGGGCGAAGGCCTCGACCACGTTGGCGCCCGCGGCGGTGGTGCCGGCGCCGCCGAAGCGCGCCCCGAGCAGCTTGATCAGCATCTCGGCGAAGTAGTTGTTGGAGTAGACGTCGGTGAGGTTGACGATCCGGTCGAGGGTGGGGGAGCGGACCAGGGCGACCCGTTCGGCGTCGGGCGGCGTCGGGGCCAGCGCGGTCTGCGGCGGCACGACGCCGCGCAGCGAGCGGGCCAGCTTGCCCACCGCCAGCTTGGCAGGGTCGGAGGAGAAGCCGCTGGTGCTGGTCGCGCCGGCGAAGCCCGAGTTGAAGGCGAGGCCGGAGAGGGGGCCGATGTAGGGGCTGGTCGCGTAGCCGGAGTCGGCGACGCCGCGGCGGCGGTCGAAGACCGTGTCGTCGGCGTAGAGCCGCCCGGTGATCGACTTGATCCCCGCCGCCTTGATCTGCGGTGCCAGGGCGAAGATGTTGGTGCCAAGGCCGCCGAAGTAGGCGTTGTAGAAGGCCGGGGTGCCGAGGGCCGGGTCGCCGCCCCCCTGCAGGTAGAGGCTGCCGTGGAGGACGCCCTTGGCGTCGACCGGGCCGTCGCGGAAGACTTTGGTCGGGATCCGGTATTCGGGGCCGAGTTTCGAGAGCGCCGCCGAGGTGGTGAAGAGCTTCATGTTCGAGGCCAGCGGCCGCGAGCGCCCGGGTGCGCTGGAGCAGAGGACTTGTTCAGTTTCAGCGTCGACGACCAGCAATCCGCTGGCCGAACCGCCGCCCTGGTGCAGCCAGGAGCGCATCTGGTCGCAGCTTGGGCTTGCCTGGGCGGCACCGGTCCAGAGCAGGAAAAGGCCTGCTGAGAGCACCATTAGGGGCAGGAGGATTCGTTTCACTGGGTTTCCCAACACGCGAGATGTGGAAGGTAGCGGCCAGGGATGACCTCTCGTCCTGGAATACTGCACGTATGGGTGAAGTCGTAGACATCGAGTCCAAACCGCGAAAGCGCCCAACCCGGCGCAAAAAGCCCTCGAAGACGGCGCTGGTCCTCGGCGGCGGCGGCTTCACCGGCGGCGTCTATGAGATCGGCGCCCTGCGCGCCCTCGACCTGCTGGCGGTGAACAGCACGGTCAACAACTTCGACGTCTACGTCGGCACCAGCGCCGGCTCCTTCGTCGCCTCGATGCTGGCCAACGGGGTCACCCCCGAGGAAATGATGCAGGTGATCAATTCCGACGACAACATGGGCCTCGAAGACCTCGACCTCAACAAGGTCCTCAAACCCAACTACCTCGGCTTTCTCGCCAAGGGGGCGGCGCTGCCGCTGCGCACGCTCGAGCTGCTGCGCTCGCTGGTCCGGATCGGCGAGTTCTCCGCGATCGACATCGGCGTCGGCCTCGCCGAGGCGCTGCCCACCGGTATCTACTCCGGCTCGGGCCTCTCCGATTACGTCGAGGAAGCGCTCAGCACAGACGGCCGGGTCAACGACTTCCGCATGATCGACCCCGAGCTTTACCTGACGGCCACCGACCTCGACACCTGCGAGCGGATCGTCTTCGGCGAAGAGGGATGGTCGGACGTGCCGATCTCGAAAGCGGTCGAGTGCTCGACCTGCCTGCCGATCGTCTACAAGCCGGTCGACCTGAAGGGGCGCCAGTTCGTCGACGGCGGCATCCGCTCGACCACCAACGTCGACATCGCGGTCGAGAAGGGCGCCAAGTTCATCGTCGTGGTGAACCCGCTGGTCCCATACGTCAACGATTTCGAGAAGACGATCCCGACCGTGTTCGGCAATCGCGTGCGCCGCGTTTCCGACATGGGCCTGCCGGCGATCGCCAACCAGACCTTCCGCCTGATCGCCCATCAGCGGCTGCACCAGGCGGTCGAGATGTGGCAGGAGAAGTACCCCGGTGTCGACATCGTCCTGCTCGAGCCCGAGCCCAACGACGAGCTGATGTTCGGGACGCCGATCATGGACTACTCGCGGCGCCTGCAGATCGCCCGCCACGGCTTCGAATCGGTCACCGCCACCCTGGCCCAAGACTACGAGCGCTACAAGGAGATCGCCGAGAAACACGGCCTAGAAATCTCCGAGCGCCGCGTCCGCGGCGTGGTCGAAAAGGCCTCCGAAGAGGAGCCCGAACAGCTCTCGGCCTGGCGCCGGGTCCTCGAGCAGACCACCTCGGTCCTGCTGCGGCAGAGCGGCGAAGCCTCTTAGTCCTTCGGCGGTGGGGAGGGGTCCGGTGGGGGTCCCTGGGAGCACCTCCGCCGCGAAACAGACTGCCCCTGGCTGACGCCTCGAAAGTCGCTGGCGCGGCTCCATGCTGAGTACCCAGG
>JBIOTO010000148.1:0-23727 GCA_044865945.1 Solirubrobacterales bacterium | reverse complement strand
GCCCCAGGGCAAGCCCTGGTTCGTCGCACCACTTGCATGTGTTAAGCACGCCGCCAGCGTTCGTCCTGAGCCAGGATCAAACTCTCCGTGAAATGTACTTCTACAGAGAGCCTGTCATATCTCAGTGGCCGTCGAGTACACAAATACGACGACCGACATGACGAGGTAAATCAAAACCATCCGGCACGCTGGCGCACCGAATGGGTCGGGCTGAACATTCCGCAGACCGAAGTCCGCGGAGATGCACGCTGCTCAGTTTTCAAAGACCGCTGCGCTCTCTACGGCGGGACTCGCCGCTCTCGACGCTCGGGCCTGCTCAAGGCAAGCCCAGAAGGACGAAGGAGTATAGCGCGTGGCCGGCGGTTTGCCTAGGGGGTGGCCCTAAGGCGGCAGAAGCGCCGCTTCCCGACCTGCAGCACGCGTCCGTCAAGGCTAGCGGTCTCGACGTCGAGGGGCTCCGCGGGCACCGGCTCGCCGTCGAGTTTGACCCCTCCCTGCTGGATCAGGCGCCGGCCCTCGCTGCTGCTGACGCCGAAGGCGCCGGAGATCAGGCGCGGCAGGTGGACCAGCCCGTTGCCGTCGGCGCGGTACTCGCCGAGCCCGACCTCGGGGATGTCCTCCGGGATCTCGTGCTTGACGTGGACGCGGTTGAAGTGCTCCTCGGCCGCCGCCCCGCCTCCCTCGCCATGGAAGCGATCGACGATCCGCCGCCCCAGCTCTCGCTTGGCCTGGTTCGGCGGCGCCTCGGGGCGCTCGCTGCCGAGCAGGAGGCGGTAGTACTCGTCCATCGCCTCGTCGGGGATGCTCATCAGCTTGCCGAACATCTCCTCCGGCGGGTCGGTGACGCCAACGTAGTTGCCGAGCGACTTGCTCATCTTCCGCTCGCCGTCGGTGCCGACCAGGATCGGCAGGGTGATGATCGACTGCGGTTTCTGGCCGTAGGCGGCCTGCACGTCGCGGCCGAACAGCAGGTTGAACTTCTGGTCGGTGCCGCCGAGCTCGACGTCGGCCTCGATCGCGACCGAGTCATAGCCCTGCAGCAGCGGGTAGAGCAGCTCCAGCGCCGCGATCGGCTGCGCCGCCGCCATCCGCTTCTGGAAGTCGTCGCGCTCCAGCAGCCGCGCCACGGTCGTCTGCGCCAGCAAGCCCAGCAGCGCCTCGGGCTCCATTCGCAGCCACTCGCTGTTGCGGCGCACCTCGGTCTTCTCGCGGTCGAGGATCTTGAACGCCTGCTCCTGGTAGGTGGCGGCGTTGGCCTCGATCTCCTCCGCCGTCGGTACCGGGCGGGTCGCCGAGCGGCCGCTCGGATCGCCGACCTGGGCGGTGAAGTCGCCGATGATCAGGACCACCTGGTGACCCTCGCGCTGGAACTCCGCCAGCTTCTCCAGCACGACCGTGTGGCCGAGGTGGATGTCGGCCGTGGTGGGGTCGATCCCCAGCTTCACCCGCAGCGGTCTGCCGCTCCCAAGCTGCTCCTCGAGCCGCCCCTTGGGCAGCACGTCGACCGCGTTACGCCTCAAGTCCGACATCGGCGCAATGCTAGACTGCCGCCTGCGCTCGGCGGTCCGACACGGACCTCGAGCCTCTTTTTTGCCCTCATCTAGATGGCTAGCTCAGAAAGCAAACCGCGGCTCAAGAAGCTGCGCATCCTCTTCGTCTTGCTCGGCCTCGGCATCCTCGCCGTGGTCTCGATGGTCTTCGGGATGATGGCCGCCGTTTCGCAGGACCTGCCGGCGATTTACAACTTCGCCCAGTACAAGGCCTCGAAGAACAGCATCGTCGTCGACGCCAACGGCGAAACGATCGGAACCCTGAGCAGCGACCAGAACAAGATCCTGCTCAGCTCCGGCCAGATCTCCCCCAACATCAAGAACGCGGTGGTCTCGATCGAGGACGCCCGCTTCTACGAGCACACCGGCGTCGACTTCCAGGGCATCGGCCGCGCCCTGGTCAAAGACGTGCTCAGCATGAGCGCCGCCCAGGGCGCCTCGACGATCACCCAGCAGTTCGTCAAGAACGCGCTGGAAGCGCAGGGAGACCGCTCGCTCTTCGTCAAGTTCAAGGAGGCGGCGCTCGCCTACCGGCTGGAGCGCCACTGGAGCAAGGACAAGATCCTCACCGAGTACCTCAACACCGTCTACTTCGGCCAGGGCGCCTACGGGATCGAGGCCGCGGCGCGGACCTACTTCGGTGCCGCCCACCCCGGCTGCGGTACCGAGACCGAACCCTGCGCCGCCGTGCTCGAGCCCTGGGAGGCGGCGATGCTGGCCGGGATCATCCAGTCGCCGTCGGCCTACGACCCCAAAGTCTTTCCGGAAAACACCCTGGCCCGCCGCAACCTGGTCCTGGAACGGATGGGCGAACAGGGCTACATCAGCCCCGAACAGATGCGCGAAGGCCAGGAGCATGCCCTCCCCTCCGACGAGAGCATCGAGCCCCCCAGCCTCGACTCGCGGGCGCCCTACTTCACGGCCTACCTGCGCCAGCAGCTGCTCGAACGCTACGGCCCCTCGAAAGCGTTCTTCGGCGGGCTGAAGGTCAAGTCGACCCTCGACATGCGGCTGCAGGAAGCGGCCGAAGAAGCGGTCAGCTCCTACCTCGGCTACTCGCCGGCGACCGCCTCGGTGGTGGTGATCAATAACCAGAACGCCGCAATCAAGGCGATGGTCGGCGGCCCCGACTTCGACACCCGGCCCTTCAACCTGGCGACCCAGGGTCACCGCCAGCCGGGCTCCTCGATCAAGCCCTTCACCCTGATCACGGCGCTGGAACAGGGGATCTCGCCCTACACGGTCTACCCCTCCGAAGAGCGATTCTTCCCGTTTGGCAAAAACGGCGACGAAACCTTCCACGTCACCAATGACGAGGACTCCTACCTCGGCTCCTGCGACATCGTCTGCGCGACGACCAACTCCGACAACTCGATCTACGCGGCGCTGGCGCTGGAAGGCCTGCAGGGCAAGACCGTGCACGACAAAACCAGCGCGATCGCCGGCACCATCCACAAGGCCGGCTACGCCGACCCGATCTCGACCAACCCGGCGATGGTGCTCGGCGGTCTCGAAATCGGGGCGACGCCGCTGGGCTGGACCTACGCCTACTCGACGATCGGCAACAACGGCGACCGGGTCAGCGGCACCCTGGCGCCGCGGCCCGGCGACAGCCCCGTCTCCTACACCGAAGTGACCAACGACGACGGCGAGACGATCAAGGGTGGTGAGAACGACTTGACCCACGACCAGGTCTTCAACCAGGAAAAGGTCGAAGAAGCGAAGGGCATCCTCGAAACCGTCGTCTCCAGCGGTACCGGGACCAACGCCCAGATCGGCGCCGAAGGCCAGTGGGGCAAGACGGGAACGACCGAGAACAACGGCGACGCCTGGTTCTGCGGCGGCATCGCCGACGAAGTAACCGCCTGCGTCTGGGTCGGCTACCCGGACTCGACCACGCCGATGACCACCCTCTACAACGGCGGCCCGGTGATGGGCGGCACCTTCCCGGCGCTGATCTGGGCCCGGGTGATCTCCGCCTGGCAGGACATCAAAGCCGAACACGCCGCCGAAAGGGCCGCCCGCAAGGCGGCCAAGGAAGCCGGCGAAGACCCGGACTCGGCGGAAGTGATCGAAGAAGGCTACGTCGCGCCGGAAACCGAAGGCTACGTCGAACCCGAAGAAGGCGAATACGAAGCCGAACCGGAAACCGAAGCGGCGCCTGAAGCCGAAGCCACCCCCGAAGAAGCCGCGCCTGAAGAAGCCACCCCCGAAGCCGTGCCCGAAAGCGGCGGGGGCGGCGGCGTCACCGCTGGCTAGCTAGGTCGCGGGCGCGAGACGAAGCGGCTGCCGGCGGCGCAGAAGCGCCAGGGGCGCTCGACGGCTTTGGTGATCCCGATCCGCGGACCGGTGACGACCTCCGGCGGCTCACCCCGCGGCCGCGTCAGCAGGAACGGCTCGCGGGTCAGATCGGCCTCGTTCTCGCCGAGTCCGATCCCCAGCGCCTCGGTCAGCTTGCCGGGGCCGGAGCAGAGGTCCGTGTCGACCTTGTCGCCGCGGCGCCCGCGCATCGCCTCGAGGCCGTGGGTCGGCTCCAGCGCCCTGATCAGGACCGCCGCGGCGTCCCCCTCGGGTTCGGCGACGGCGTTGAGCAGGCTGTGGATGCCGTAGGAGAGGTAGACGTAGGCGCGGCCGGGCAGGCCGAACAGGACCCTGGTGCGCTCGGTCAGGCCGACGTAGGCGTGGCAGGCGGGGTCGTTGGCGTCGTAGCTCTCGGTCTCGACGATGGTGCCGCCGACGCCTTCAAAAAGAAGGGTGCAGCCGATCAGGTCACGGGCGACCGCATGAACTGAACGGTCGAAGAAATCAGCCCCCAACCGCCCTGCGGGCGGCCGGGCCCGGCTGCCGGACCCTGGGGCCCTCCGCTTCAGCCCCGCTCCTCCCGGGCCCGCGCCTGGACTGCGGCCAGCGTCTCCTGCGCCTCGGCGATCTGCAGCGCCAGCGGGGCCGAGCCGGTACCGCCGGCGATCCGCTTCGACTCCAGCCAGCTGCTCCGCCGCAGCACCTCGTAGTAGGAGTCGTCGAGGTGCTCGGAGCGCTCGCGCAGCTCCTCCGGGGTCAGTTCGGAGAGGGATTTTTCACGCTCGACCGCGTCGCGGACCAGGCCGCCGACGATTCCGTGCGCCTCGCGGAAGGGCACGCCGCGGCGGACCAGCAGGTCGGCGACCTCGGTCGCGGCCAGCATCTCGTCGCCCGAGGCCTCCTCCATCCGCTCGCGGTGAAACTCGATTCCGTCCAGCATCCCGGCGGTGGCGTCAAGCAGTGCCTCGACCGTGTCGATCGCGTCGAAGAGCGGCTCCTTGTCCTCCTGCATGTCCTTGCCGTAGGTCAGCGGCAGGGCGTGCATGACGCCGAGGAGGGTCTGGTAGGAGGCGGCGACGCGCGGGCTCTTGGCCCGCAGCAGCTCGGCAGAGTCGGGGTTCTTCTTCTGCGGCATGATCGAGGAGCCCGAGGAGAAGGACTCGTCGAGCTCGCAGAAGCCGAACTCGCTGGAACTCCAGATGACGATTTCCGAGCCGAGGCGCGAGAGGTGCATCGCGCAGGTCGAGGCGGCGGCGAGGTAGTCGAGGACGAAGTCGCGGTTGGAGGCGCCGTCGATCGAGTTGTGGCTGATGTGGGCGAAGCCGAGGTCGGCGGCGACCGACTCGCGGTCGATCTCCCAGTTAACCCCGGCCAGGGCGCCGGAGCCGAGCGGCATCACACTGGCGCTGTCGAGCGCGAACTGGAAGCGCAGCACGTCGCGGGCCAGCATCCAGAAGTAGGCGAGCAGGTGGTGGCCGAGGTAGACCGGCTGGGCGCGCTGCAGGTGGGTATAGCCGGGCATCGTCCAGTCCCGGTGGGCCTCGGCGAGGCCGAGCAGCCGCTCCATCGCCGCGCCGCAGAGCTCGATCGCCCGCAGCGAGTGCGCTTGAACAACCATCGCGACGTCAGTCGCGACCTGATCATTGCGCGAGCGGCCGGTGTGGACCTTGCCGGCCAGCGGGCCGATCTCCTCGCCGAGCAGGCGCTCGATCGCCATGTGGATGTCCTCGTCGGCGGGATCGAACTCGAAGCCGTGCTCGGCCATCCGGGCGCGGACCCGGTCGAGACCGGCCTCGATCTGGGACAGCTCGTCCTCACTCAGCACGCCGATCTGGCAGAGGCCGCGGGCGTGCGCCTTCGACTGGTCGATGTCGTACGGCGCCAGCCAGGCGTCGAAGGCGAGCGAACGGTTGAGGCGCCAGAAGCGCGGGTCCGGCTCTTTGCGAAAGCGTCCCATGGGCGGGCGATTATGCCTTCAGTCGGCCCGGTCGAGCGCCGCGGCGAGCTCCTGGCACACCTGCTCCACCTGCTCCTCGCCCATCGCCGGGAAGAACGGCAGCGCCAGGGAGTCGGCGGAAGCGGCTTCGGCGACCGGGAACTGGCCCTCGCGGTACCCCAGCTCGCGCAGGTGCGGGAAGAGGTGGATGCAGGGCAGGTAGGCCTTGGAGGCGACGCCGCGCTCGGCGAGGCGGGCGATCGTCGCGTCACGGTCGGCGTCCCGCGGCAGGCGGACCGTGTAGACGAACCAGCTGCGGACCTCGGCGCCTCTGCCGGCGATCGGCGTGCGAACGCCCTCGATCGCCGCCAGCCGCTCCTCGTACATCCGGGCCACGGCGGCGCGCCGCTCCAGCAGCGAGTCGAGCTTCTCGACCTGGGCGACGCCGAGCGCCGCGGCAAGGTCGGAGAGGCGGTAGTTGTAGCCGAGCCGGTCGTGGTCGAGCCAGCCCATGTCGACGGCGCGGCCCTGATTGCGCTCCGAGCGCAGGCGGGCCGCCTCGTCGGGGTCCCGGGGGACGATCATGCCCCCCTCCCCCGTCGTCATCTGCTTGTTGGCGTAAAAGGCGAAGGTGGCGAGGTTGCCGCGGGCTCCGACCTTGCGGTCCTCGGAATCGACCGCGCCGAGCGCCTCGCAGGCGTCCTCGAGGATTACGAGACCGTGCTTTTGAGCCAGCGCCTCCAGCTCCGGCATCGCCGCCGGGTAGCCGAAGATGTGGACCGGGAGCAGGCCGGCGGTGCGCTCGCCGACCGCGGCGGCCGCGGCGGCCGGGTCGATGTCCAGCGTCTCCTCCTCGACGTCGACGAAGACCGGCTTTGCCCCCTCGTAGAGCAGGCAGTTGGCCGAGGCGACGAAGCTGAAGGGGCTGGTCACCACCTCGTCGCCCTCGCCCCAGCCCAGCATCCGCACCCCGAGGTGCAGCGCCGTGGTGCCGCTGGAGGTCATCACCGCGTCCTCGACGCCGAGCCAGGCGGCGAACTCGCGCTCGAAGCGCTCCCCCATCGGCCCGAGGGAGAGCTGGCCGGAGCGCAGAACCTCCAGAACCAGCTCCTCCTCGCGGGCGCCGATCTCCGGCCGGGCTAATGGGATTTGTTGGCTGTTCTGTTGGGTGTCACGCATCACTGAAACGCGTACTCCAGCGAGTCGACCAGCGCCTCCCAGGAGGCCTCGATGATGTTCTCCGAGACCCCGGTGGTCCCCCACTCGCGCTCGCCGGCGGCGGAGTCGAGCAGGACGCGGGTGACCGCGCCGGTGCCGTGGGCTTCGTCGAGGATGCGGACCTTGTAGTTGGTCAGCTCGACGTCGGCCAGGTGCGGGTAGCGGTCGGCGATCGCCCCCCGCAGGGCCTTGTCGAGAGCGTTCACCGGGCCGTTGCCCTCGGCGGCCTGGAAGTAGCGCTTGCCATCGACCTCGACTTTGATCGTCGCCTCGGTCGTGACCTCGCCGTCGGCGTGCTTTTCAACCACGACGCGGAAGCTTTCGAGCCGGAAGAGCGGCTTGTAGGTACCGGCCTCGCGCCGCAGCAGCAGCTCGAAGGAGGCCGGCGCCGCCTCGTAGTGGTAGCCGTCGTGCTCGCGTCGCTTCAGCTGCTCGACCGCCCGGGCCGCCTCAGCGTCGTCCAGCTCGATGCCGGCCTGCTCGGCCTGGGCGTAGATCGTCGCCTTGCCGCCCAGCTCCGAGGGGAGGATGTCGCGGACGTTGCCGACCAGGGCGGGATCGAGGTGCTCGAAGGTGCTGGCCTCGGCGGCGATCCCGGCGGCGTGCATCCCCGCCTTGTGGGCGAAGGCGTTGCGACCGACGTAGGGCCGGTCGGGGTCGGAGGCCATGTTGCAGAGCTCGTCGAGATAGTGGGCGGTCGAGGTCAGCTGGGCGAGCTGCTCGGCGCTGACGACCTCGAAGCCCATCTTCAGCTGCAGGGCCGGCAGGATCGAGGCGAGGTTGGCGTTGCCGCAGCGCTCGCCGTAGCCGTTGATGCAGCCCTGCACCAGCCGCGCCCCCGCCCCGACCGCAGCCAGCGAGTTGGCGACCGCGCACTCGGAGTCGTTGTGGGTGTGGATGCCGATCTCGGTTTGCTCGCCGACCGCGGCCACGACCGCGGCGGTCGCCTCGGCGACGAACTCCGGCAGGCTGCCGCCGTTGGTGTCGCAGAGGGTGACGTTGGCGGCGCCGCCGTCGACCGCCGCGCGAACGCATTCCAGCGCGTAGGCGGGGTCGGCCCGGTAGCCGTCGAAGAAGTGCTCGGCGTCGAAGATCGCGGTCTTGCCCTGGTCCCGGCAGAAGCCGATCGAGTCGGCGATCATCGCCAGGTTCTCATCCCCGCTGACGCGGATCACCTTCTCCACGTGCAGGGTCCAGGCCTTGCCGACCAGACAGACGGCCGGCGCGAACGACGAGGTGATCACCGCCAGGGCGGGATCGTCCTCGGCGCGGGAATCGCGGCGCCTGGTCATCCCGAAGGCGACCACGGTCGCGTTCTCCAGCTCCAGCTCGGCCAGCCGCTCGAACAACTCGGCCTCTTTCGGGTTCGAGCTGGGGAACCCGGCCTCGATGTAGTGGACGCCGAGGGCGTCGAGGACGTTGACGACTTTCAGCTTCTCGGCGACCGAGAGCGACATGCCGCGGCCGCCCATCCCGTCCCGCAAGGTCGTGTCGTAGAGCTTCACCTGTTCCATCTGCTGCTGCCTTTCGAAGTCGAGGAAGATCGGGTGGGCACGGAGCCCGCGTGCGCGGCAGAGCCGCGCCGGCCGCTAGGCGGCAGGGGTAATTCGCCCGATCGACTCGTCGGAGTCGGAGCTGGCAGCTTCAGGGGCGGCGACGAAGTCGAGCCACTCCAGGTACTCCTCGGCCTTGCCGCAGAGCGCGTCTTCGAACTTCGCCTGCACCTGGCGGGTGACCTCGCCGATTTCGCCCAGCGGGTGGTCGTCGATCTCGCGCACCGGCACCAGCTCGGCGGCGGTCCCGGTGAGGAAGACCTCCTCGGCCAGGTAGAGCTCGGCGCGGGCGATGTCGCGTTCGACCACGGTGTAGCCGAGGTCGCGGGCGATCTGGATCACCGACTTGCGGTTGATCCCGTCGAGGATCGAGGCGACGTGCGGCGGGGTGAGGATCTGTTCGTCGCGGACGACGAAGATGTTCTCGCCTGAGCCCTCGCAGACGAAGCCGCGTTCGTCGAGCAGGATCGCCTCGTCGTAGCCGGCGTTGTGCGACTCGGTCTTGGCGAGGATCGAGTTGAGGTAGGAGCCCGACGCCTTGGCGTGCGGGATCGAGCCGCCGGGGCTGATCCGGCGCCAGCTCGAGACCTTGGCGCGGATGCCGCCGTTCTTGCTCTCCTCGCCGAGGTAGGCGCCCCAGGGGAAGGCGGCGATGATCACGTCGACCGGGGCGTCTTTGGCGTAGAGGCCGAGGCTGCCGTAGCCGCGGTAGGCGAGCGGCCGGATGTAGGCCGAGTCGAGGTTGTTGCGGCGCAGCAGCTCGTGCGTGGCCTGGCGCAGCTCCTCGGCCGAGTACGGAAGTTCCAGGTAATACAGCTCGGCCGACTTCTCCAGCCGGTCGAGGTGGTCGGCGTGGCGGAAGATCGCCGGGCCGCGATCGGTCGCGTAGCAGCGGATCCCCTCGAAAACGCCGGTCCCGTAGTGCAGGCCGTGGCTCAGCACGTGGGTTTGCGCGTCCTCCCAGGGGACGAAATCGCCGTTTTTCCAAATCAGATCGACCGGATCCATGTTGCAGAAGTATGCCCGATGGAACAAAGGGCTTCACCGGAGGCGCCGCGAATGGTCCTCTGAACCCGAACGAGAGGAGCTAATCGATGCGAATTTCCCGTCCCAAGCTCAACTACGCGAACGTGATCGCGACGATCGCGCTGTTCGTGGCCCTGGGTGGCGCCGCTGTCGCCGCCGGGCTGCCGCGTAACAGCGTCGGCGCCAACCAGCTGAAGCGCGGCGCGGTCACCCCGGCGAAACTGAAGCGCGGCGCGGTCACCGCCGGCAAGATCGCCCCCAAGGCCGTGGTCGCCGGCAAGCTCGGCGCCAACGCCGTGCTGCCGGGCAACCTCGGCAACGGGATCATCACCACCGCGAAGCTCTCCGACGGCGCGGTGATCGCCAGCAAGATCAAAAACAGCGTCGTCACCACCAACAAACTGAACAACGGCGCCGTCACCACGGCCAAGCTGGGCGACAAGTCGGTGACCCTCGGCAAGCTG
The DNA here is from genome assembly GCA_044865945.1 of Solirubrobacterales bacterium. Classification (GTDB taxonomy): domain Bacteria; phylum Actinomycetota; class Thermoleophilia; order Solirubrobacterales; family 70-9; genus VAYN01. The sequence continues at coordinate 13,679 of JBIOTO010000148.1, read as the reverse complement.
GCCGATGGGGTCGCGCCGCTGCTGGGCACGCTGAAAAGCGGCCAGACGCTGCGCGGGGTGTTCTCCGTCGGCGACACCGCCACCGGAGCCGGCGACTTCGTCCGCGGCGCGGTCAGCTACCAGTTCCCGCTGACCAACACGCCGAGCGTGACGGTGCTGAAAAAAGGCGAGACGAGCGCCAACTGCGGCGGCCTCGGCGGCGGTTCGACCCCGGCCGCGACCGGCGGCAACCTCTGCGTCTACGTGACCGAAAGCAAAGGCCTCGACGCGACGACGCCGCTCGCCGCCGAGAACAACACCCGCCTCGGCTTCGGTCTGGTGGCGAAATCCGAAGCGGCCGGCGAGTACTACGCCTACGGCCAGTGGGCGGTGACCGCCCCGTAGTGCTCTAGCTGCCGAGCTCGGCGAGCACGGCAGCGGTTACCTCCGCCGTTCCGACCTGGTCCTCGCCCGCCGAGGCCAGGTCGGCGGTGCGGAGGCCCTTCTCCAGGACTGAGTCAACGGCTGCCTCGACGCGGGCGGCGTCGTCGCCGCGGCCGAGGCCGTGGCGCAGCATCATCGCCGCCGAGAGGAAGGTCGCGAGCGGGTTGGCGACGCCCTGGCCGGCGATGTCGGGGGCGGAGCCGTGGACCGGCTCGAAGAGGCCGGGCTTGCCCTCGGCGCCGAGACTGGCGGATGGGAGCATCCCCAGCGAGCCGGTCAGCATCGCCGCCTCGTCGCTGAGGATGTCGCCGAAGAGGTTCTCTGAAAGGACGACGTCGAAGTCGGCCGGGCGCGAGACCAGCTGCATCGCCGCGTTGTCGACCAGCAGGTGTTCGAGCTCGACGTCGGCGTAGGCGGCGGCGACCTTGCCGACCACCTCGCGCCAGAGGCGGGAGGTCTCCAGCACGTTGGCCTTGTCGACCGAGGTGACCTTGGGCTTGCTGCCGGAGCTCTCGGCGCGTCGGCGGGCGGCGTCGAAGGCGGTGCGGGAGATGCGGTCGATCTCCTCGACCGAGTACTCGCAGGTGTCGTGGGCGACGTCGCCGTCGCGGCCCGAGTCGCCGAAGTAGATGCCGCCGGTCAGCTCGCGGACGACGAGCAGGTCGGTGCCGGCGATCCGCTCTTCGCGCAGCGGGCTGGCCCCTACCAGGGCCGGGCTCGGGCGCACCGGGCGCAGGTTGGCGTAGAGCCCCATCCCCTTGCGCAGGCCGAGCAGGCCCTGCTCGGGACGCGGCGCGCTGGGGTCGGTGGTGTCCCATTTCGGGCCGCCGACAGCGCCGAGCAGGACGGCGTCAGCGCTACGGCAGGCGTCGAGCACCTCGTCGGTGAGGGCGGTGCCGTGCGCGTCGATCGAGCAGCCGCCCATCAGCCGCTCGTCGTAGGAGAACTCGCCGAGGGCGTCGAGCACCTCGCGGGTGGCGGCGACGATCTCGGGGCCGATCCCGTCGCCGGGCAGGATGACTATGCGGGGCGTGCCGTTCAAGGTCCCGGCACTCTACGCGTCATCAGGCACGGTCGCCTCGATGTTGAGGCGGACGTACCCGAGCACCAGTGGGTCGCCCTCCTCGGCGAGGATCGCTTCGGCGAAGGGCTTGCGTTTCTCCGGCGGCAGCTGGTCGAGGATCGGTCCCAGGGTGACCGTCGAGATGAACTCCAGCGGCCGCTCCGGCCGTACCGGCTTAGGCTGCAGCCAGCAGCGGGCTTCCTCGAAGCCGGCGGCGCGAAGGCGGGGCTCGGTCTCCTCCGGCGAGGCGAAGTTCCAGGGAGCTTTGGCGCCGGCCAGGTGCTGACCGTATTCGGGGTCGGCCGCGACTGCCGCGATCGCCTTTCCGTGGGCGGCGACGTTGCCGTATCCGCCGCATTGGGCCACGAGGCGACCGCCGGGCTTCAGTGCGGCGCGCAGGCGCCCGAAGAGGCGATCGTGATCATGGATCCAGTGCAGGGTCGCGGTCGAGAAGACGAGGTCGACCGGCTCCTCCAGCTCCAGCTCGACCAGGTCGGAGACGAGGTAGTCGGCCCGCTCGCCGAGCCGCTCCTTTGCCTTGGCGACCATCGCCTCGGAGCCGTCGACCGCGATTACGCGGCCGTCGGGGAGGCGCTCGATCAGCTCTTCGGTAACTCGCCCCGAGCCACAGCCGGCGTCGACCGCGACCTCGTCGCCGCGCAGCTCCAGCCGTTCGAGCACCTCCATCCCCCATTCGAACTGGGGGTCGGAGACGGCGTCGTAGGTCTCGGCGTCCCACTCGCGGGCGCCGGTGTTCATCGGTTCCTTGAACTGGTCGGCCACTGGGGCCTCCTTCCGTGCCTACAGGCTGGTCGTGACCGGCCCCAGCGAGGCGGCCGGCTCGGCCTCGAACTTGTCGATCGCGCCGTCGTTTTCCAGCGTGATCCCGATGTCGTCCAGGCCGTTGGCGAGGCGGTTTTTGGTCTCGTGCTCGATCTGGAACTGGAAGACGCCGGCGGCGCAGTTGACGGTCTCGTCGTCGAGGTCGATGCGGGCCTCCCCCGCCTCGGCGACCGCCTTGCAGTGCTCCTCGTCAAGGATCACCGGCAGCAGCCCGATCTTGGTGCAGTTCGAATAGAAGATGTCGGCGAAGGACGGCGCGACGATCGCCTGGAAGCCGAAGTCCTCCAGCGCCCAGGGAGCGTGCTCGCGGGAGGAGCCGCAGCCGAAGTTGGCGCCGGTGACGAGGATCGGGTTCGGCTCCAGCTCGATCTCGCCGTCGCGGATCCAGTCGTAGAAGAGGAACTCGCCGAAGCCGGTCCGCTCGACTCGCTTGAGGAACTGCTTGGGGATGATCTGGTCGGTGTCGACGTCGGCCCGGTCCAGGACCGAGACCTTGCCCTCGATTACGTCAATCGCTCTCATCTTCAGCTCCAATCCCTGATGTCGACGAAGTGGCCCTCGACGGCCGCGGCGGCGGCCATTTTCGGGCTGACCAGGTGGGTGCGGCCGCCCTTGCCCTGGCGCCCCTCGAAGTTGCGGTTCGAGGTCGAGGCGCAGCGCTCGCCTTCGTCCAGGGTGTCGGGGTTCATCCCCAGGCACATCGAGCAGCCCGCCACGCGCCAGTCGAAGCCGGCGCTGCGGAAGACCTCGTCGAGACCCTCCTCCTCGGCGGCCTTCTTCACCTGCTGGGAGCCGGGGACGACCATCGCGCTGACGCCGGCGGCGACCTTGCGGCCCTCGACGATCGCGGCGGCCTCGCGCAGGTCCTCGATCCGCGAGTTGGTGCAGGAGCCGATGAAGACGCGTTCGGGGGCGATCTCGGTCATCGGCGTGCCGGCCTCCAGGCCCATGTAGGTAAGGGCACGCTCGGCGGCTTCGCGGTCGGCCGGGGTGTCCAGCTGGGACGGGTCGGGGACGCGGTCGGTGACCTCGACCACCTGGCCCGGGTTGGTGCCCCAGGTGACCATCGGCGAGATCCCGGAGGCGTCGACCTCGACCTCGGTGTCGAAGCTGGCCTCGGGGTCGGTCGGCAGCTCACGCCAGCGGGTCATCGCCGCCTCGAAGTCGGCCGGGGCCGCGGGGCGTCCCTTGACCCACTCGAAGGTGGTCTCGTCGGGGGCGATCATGCCGGCGCGGCCGCCGCCCTCGATCGTCATGTTGCAGATCGTCATCCGGCCGGGCATCGAAAGCGCCTCTATCGCCGGGCCGGCGTACTCGACCGCGTAGCCGGTCATGCCGCCGGTGCCGAGACGGCCGATCGTCGCCAGGATCAGGTCCTTGGGGGTGACCCCGTGGCGCAGCTCGCCGGTGTAGTTGATCCGCATCGTCTTCGGCCGTTTCTGGACCAGGCACTGGGTGGCGAGCACGTGCTCGACCTCGGAGGTGCCGATCCCGAAGGCCAGGGCCCCGAAGGCGCCGTGGGTGGAGGTATGGCTGTCGCCGCAGACGATCGTCATCCCCGGCTGGGTGACGCCCAGCTCCGGGCCGATCACGTGGACGATGCCCTGGCGGTCGGAGCCCAGCGAGTAGATCGGCACGCCGAATTCCTCGCAGTTGGCCTCCAGGGTTTCGACCTGGACGCGGGAGAGCTGGTCGGCGATCAGGCGCGCGGCCATCGTCCCGTCGGTCGGGGTGTTGTGGTCGGCGGTGGCCAGGGTCTTGTCCGGGCGGCGGACCTTGCGGTTGGCCAGGCGGAGGCCGTCGAAGGCCTGCGGCGAGGTGACCTCGTGGACCAGGTGCAGGTCGATGTAGATCAGCCCCGGCGACACCTCGTGGGCCTCCCAGATCTTGTCGAACATCGTCTTTGGCATTTGCGTCAGCTCCTCCTGAGGCCGGCGGCAATTACGGCGAGGAAGCGGGTCGCCTCCTGGCCTTCGTTCTCGAAGTGGTGCGGAAGGTCGGCGTCGAAGGTGACGCTGTCCCCCGACTGAAGCTCGTGGCGGCTGCCGTCGACGACCAGCGCCAGGGTGCCGGCGAGGACGACCGCGGTCTCGCGGCTGCCGGGCTCGTGCATCGGCGGGTCCGCGCGGCCGCCGGTGGTGGCGCCGGGCTCCAGCACGTGCAGGGAGACGTCGGCGCGCTGACCGGGCAGCGGCGGGGTCAGCTCCTCGAAGCGGTGCCCCCCACGCTCAGAGTGGCGTCGCCCGGCGGCGCGGCTGATCGCCACGTGCTGGCCCTCGTCGAGGCGCAGCAGCTGCGACAGCGTCAGCTCCAGGCCGGCGGCGATCTTGCCGGCGACGACCAGGGTCGGGCTAGTCTCGCCGCGCTCGACCTGCGAGAGCATCGGCGCGCTGACGCCCGAGCGCTCGGCGAGATCGCGGAGAGAGAGGCCCATCGCGTCGCGCAGGGCGCGGATGCGCGGGCCGACGGTGGACTCCGTGGGGGGAGAGTCGGGGGTGCTTGAAGCCTTGGTCATAGTGGGGGCCATTGGTTGTACGTTATCACGGACGCTTGTATTGGGGACGGGACGGGGTTGGTGGCCCCGGCCTTATGCGTTGAGCAGCGCCCGTAGATCGGCGGCGATCTCGGCAGGTTCGTCGTCCAGCTGGTTCCAGGTGATGTGGGCGACCCGGTAGCCCGCGGCGGCGAGACGGCGGTCGCGGGCTCGGTCCTCACGGAAGGCGGTGCGGGTCGAGTGCCCATCCCAGCCGTCCAGCTCAACTACTTGGCGCAGGTCCGGCCAGTGGCAGTCGACCATGTAGCGCTTGGCGCCGAGGACGATCCAGTCGTTGAAGCGGGGTAAGGAGAGGTGGTGCAGGCGGAGGAAGGGAGCGAAGCGTTCCTCGAGCCTGGAGCGCTTGCGGCCTACCGGGTCTTCCTTCAAACGGTCGAGGGCGATTTGGACCTTGCGGATCCCACGTTTTCCCGGGTAGCGCTCAATCAGGTCGGGGAGCGAGAGGCGATCGGAGAGCTGGCGGAATTCGGACTCGCGCAAGAGGTTCTCGACGGTGTCGGCATCCTCGGTCGCTGCAAGGTCGAGGATCGTGCGAGGGACGGTGGTCACCGGGATGCCCTCCTCTACGGCCCGCTCATCGTCGGGAACCTCAGAGATGTGCCTGCGGATCGGCTTCGAAGAGCGGCTGCGATGCGCGACGGTCACGTCGATCCGCGTCCGTGAGTTCGGCCGGATCATCCATAGGTGCGCCGCGGACCAGTGACTGAGGACCGTATCGGGACCTGAGGTCAAGACTGCGGCCATCCATCTGCCCTCACGAGGCACTAGTCGATGACCCACCGAGTAGACGGCTGGGTGAAGTAGGTGCAGCCGCCCAGCGCGGAGCCTCCGGTCGATCGCACTCTCCCTCAAGCCACATTCACGCAACTGCCGCCGAGAAACCACCCCGTACTGCCGCTCCGCCAGCGCGGTGATCGCATCCTCCGAATCACGAGTCCGCGTGAGGCGTCGATATGCGACGGCTGAGGCGGACTCGGTTGGCACACACCCAGGCTGGCGGGGAAGGACGTACGTGTGGCGCGCGGTTTGTGCCTTCTCTCAAACGTTTGCGCCGCGAAAGCCGGGCCGCGCCCACCTCTACCTGCCGAAGCAAAGGTGGGTGCGGCCCGGCGCGCTTCAGGCCCTGCTCATACCCCGAACCTACGGCCCAGGCGTCCGTTCCACCACGGCCTCAGCCGTTGCCGCCTCGGCCTCGCGGGTCGCCGCGCCTTCCAGCGCGTTCGACAAGGCCCTCACGTAGGCGCGGGCACTGGCCTCCAGGATGTCGGTCGCGACGCCTTGGCCCGTCGCCAGCCTCCCGGCCGCCCTCAGCATCACGGTCACCTCTCCGAGGGCGTCCTCTCCCCCGGTCACCGCCTCGACCGTGTACTGGACCAGCTCGCACTCGGTCTCGGCCGCGTTTTGGATCGCGTGGAAGATGGCGTCGACGGGGCCGTCGCCGCTCGATTCGCCCTCCGACTCCTCGCCCGAGGGCAGGGTGACGGCCACTTTCGCCACCGGCGGGCGGCGGGTTCCCGCCTCGACCTCGAACCAGGCCAGCTCGTGGGCTTCGGAGCGGTCGCGCATCTCGTCGGAGACGATCGCCTCCAGGTCCAGCGCGGTCACCTGCTTCTTGCGGTCGGCGACCTCCTTGAAGGCCTTGAAGGCGTTGTTCAGCGCCTGGCCCTCGACCTTGAAGCCCAGCTGCTCCAGCGCGTCTTTCAGCGCGTGGCGGCCGGAGTGCTTGCCCAGCACGATCGAGTTCGACTCCAGGCCGACTTCGGTCGCGTCCATGATCTCGTAGGTGCTGCGCTCCTTCAGCACGCCGTCCTGGTGGATCCCGGACTCGTGGGCGAAGGCGTTGCGGCCGACGATCGCCTTGTTGGGCTGCACCGGGTAGCCGGTCAGGCGGCTGACCATGCGGCTGGTGCGGGCGATCTCGCGGGTGTTGATCTCGGTCCAGAGACCGTGCGCGTCCTCGCGGACGCCGACCAGCATCGCGATCTCCTCCAGCGAGCAGTTGCCGGCTCGCTCGCCGATCCCGTTGATCGCGCACTCGACCTGTCGCGCCCCCGCCAGCACCCCGGCGTAGGAGTTGGCGACGGCCATACCCAGGTCGTCATGGCAGTGGACCGACAGCTCGACCTCGCGCAGCGCCGGCACGAACTCGTACAGCCGCCGGAAGTAGTCCGCGTACTCCTCGGGCGTCGTGTAGCCGACGGTGTCGGGGATGTTGACCGTGGTCGCACCCTCCTCGACCGCGATCGCGCAGACTTCGGCGGTGAACTCGACGTCGGCGCGGGTCGCGTCCATCGGCGAGAACTCGACGTCCTCGCAATAGGACTTGGCCAGCGCCACCGCCGCCCGGGCCTGGCCCTTGACGTCCTCGCGGTCGGTCTGCAGCTGGTGCTCGATGTGGATGTCGGAGGTAGAGATGAAGGTGTGGATGCGCGGGCGGCCGGCCTCCTTGATCGCCCCCCAGGCGGCGTCGATGTCGGCCTTGTGGGTGCGGGCCAAGCCGCAGATCACCGGGCCCTCGACCACCCGCGAGATTTTCTGGACGGCCTCGAAGTCGCCGGGCGAGGTGATCGGGAAGCCAGCCTCGATCACGTCGACCCCCAGGCGGGCGAGCTGCTGGGCGATCTCCACCTTCTCGGCGGTGTTCAGCGAGATGCCGGGCGACTGCTCGCCGTCTCTCAGCGTGGTGTCGAAGATGTGGACGCGGTTGGCGTCGGTTCTAGTCTCGGTTTGCGGCCCCATGGGACCTCTCCTTCTCTCTGTGATTCGAATGGCCTTTGTCTCTCGCGGCTATCGCGCCGCCCAGCGCTATTCCCCCCGAGGGGGGAGGAGAAGGAGTAGCGCGAGGCTGTTGGGCCGGAAAGCCATTCGGCTCCGAACCTTAGCGTAGGCTGCCGCCATCGCCAAGCCGGAAAGAACCAACTGGCTCGCGCTCTTCGCGATGGGGATGGCGGTCGTGGTGATCGCCAACGACTTCACGGCGGTCAACGTCGCCCTCCCCACCATGGAGAGCGACTTCGACACCAACATCAACACGATCCAGTGGGTGATCAACGCCTACGCGCTGACCTTCGGGGTGATGATCATCACCGGCGGCCGGCTCGCCGACATGTTCGGGCGGCGCAATGCCTTCTTCCTCGGCAGCGCGATCTTCGCCTCGATGTCGGCCCTGGGCGGCGTCGCGCCGACTGAGACCTGGCTGATCGCGGCCCGAATCCTGATGGGGATTGGCGGGGCGCTGATGTGGCCGGCGATCCTCGGGATGACCTACGAGATCCTGCCGGAAGAGAAAGCCGGCCTCGCAGGGGGCATCATCATCGGCGCGGCCGGGCTGGGGAACGCGATCGGCCCACTGCTGGGTGGCGTCCTCACCCAGGAGCTGAGCTGGCGCTGGATCTTCTTCCTCAACGTCCCGATCGCGATCTTCGCCGTCGCGGTCACCTACTGGTTGGTTCACGTCAAGGAGCCGGAGGGTGGCGAGCGGCGGATCGACTACGCCGGGATAACGGCTCTCTCGATCGGGCTCGTCTCACTGCTGATCGGGCTCGACCAGGTCGCCGACTGGGGGCTCGGCGACCCGCGGGTGATCGCGATGCTGGTCCTGGCGGCGGTGATGATCGCGGCCTTCCTGCCGATCGAGCGCCGGGCCGGCAGCCACGCCCTGGTCCCGCGCGAGGTGATGCGAAACGAGAGCTTCACCGCCTCCTGCTTCGCCGTCCTCTTCATGGCCGCGACCTTCTTCGCGGCGCTGCTCTACCTGCCCCAGTTCATGGAGAAGCAGCTGGGCTACTCGGCGCTGGAGTCGGGGGTCGGGATGCTGCCCTTCCTCGCCGTCTTCGCCCTCGCCTCGTTTGCCGCCGGTCCCCTCTATGACCGGCTCGGGCCCAAGCGACTCGCCGTGGTGGGCGCCGCGCTGATCACCCTCGGGCCGTTCCTCTTCTCCTTCGTCGACGAGGGCTCCGGGTACGGCGCGCTGATCCCCGGCATGGTCGTGCTCGGGATCGGGGCCGGCAGCTTCATCCCCACCGCGACCACCGCCGGGGTCACCTCGGTCGACGCATCGCAGACCAGCCTCGCCGGCGGGATCGTCTACATGTTCCAGATCGCCGGCGGCTCGATCGGGCTGGGGCTGACGACCACCGTCTTCTCGGGCGCGTCGCCGCCGTTCGTCGACGGCGTCCAGGCCGCCTTCCGGCTCGACGCGGCGCTTTCGCTGGTCGGGCTGTTGATCGCGATCGGCTTCGTCGGCGGACGCCTCTTTGCCCGCCCCGCCCCCGCGGAGACCTAGCTCAGGGGAAGAGTTCGTTCTTGCCGGGGCCGCCGACGAGGACGTCCTTGTCGGGACCGCCGCGCAGCTGATCGTTGCCCGGCCCGCCGACGAGCTTGTCGGGACCGGGCCCGCCGAGCAGCCAGTCGTCCCCCCGCCGCCCTTCGATGAAGTCGTGGTCTGGGCCGCCGAGCAGCTTGTCGGAGGCGTTGCCGCCGACCAGTCGGTCCGCCCCGGCTCCGCCGCGAACCGTGACCGGCACCGGGATGTCGCTGCTGAAGTAGACGGAGTCCGAACCGGCGCCAGCGTTGACCTCGAAGCCGGCGATCGCGGTCGCCTTGCAGAGCAGTTCGTTGGGAATTTCCTCCGAGGGGTGTTCGCAGATGTTGCCGCCGACTTCGAGCGGCTCGGTGGAGAGGATCAGGTACTGGCGGCCGTCCGGGGTAAGCGAGATGTTGAGCCCGCTGTTGCCGGGGCCGCCGCTGATCAGCAGCGTCACCGGGCCGGGTTCGGCCCGCGCGAAGGCCGCCGCCGACTGCAGCGCGGCGAGCAGCGCCAAAACGATGAGGAGCGTCTTCTTCATTCAGTCCCTGGTCTTCTGGTCCTCGGACCATCTCAAGAACAACGCCCAGGCGCTTACGTTGCGGCGGGCTGGGCGCTAGAGGTCGACCGCGCGACCCTTGGAGAAGCCCTCGAGGGCGAGGATCTTCTCGATCGCCTCGGGGCGCACCGGCGCGTCGGTGGTCAGCGCCATCACCGCCTTCTCCCCCCCGCTCGAAGCGCCGACGGCGGCGGAGACGATGTTGACCCCCTCTTCGCCGAAGAGGGTGCCGACCCGGCCGATCATCCCCGGCTGATCGGCGTAGCGGAAGACGGCGATGTGCTCGGCGAAGGGCAGCTAGAAGCTCTCGCGCCAGGCGGAGACGAGGTAGGGCTCGTTGCGCGGGCCGACGCTGGTGCCGGCGACCTCGACCTCGCCGTCGGCGGTCTGGATCCGGACCCGGACCAGCTCGGTGAAGTCCTCGGAGCTGGCGTCGGTGGTCTCGGAGAGCTCGATGCCGCGCTCCTCGGCCATCTGCGGCGCGTTGACCAGGTTGACCGGCTCCTCGGTGTTGCCGGAGAGGATCCCCACCATCACCGCGATCCCCAGCAGGCGGGTGTCGTGGGAGGCGATGCGGCCGCGGAATTCGGCGCTGACCCGCTCGACCGAGCCGTCGCCGAGGCCCTGGGCGAGGCGGCCGAGCTTTTCGCAGAGCGGCACGAAGGGCGCCAGCGCCTCCATCGCCTCCGGCCGCACGGCGGCGATGTTGACCGCGTTGGTGACGACGCCGCCGGTCAGCGCGGCGGTCACCTGCTCGGCGGTGACGACCCCGGCGCGATCCTGGGCCTCGGCGGTCGAGGCCCCCAGGTGCGGGGTGACGACGACGTCCTCGCGGGCGAAGATCGGGTGCTCGGTGAACGGCTCGGAGGGGAAGACGTCGAGCGCGGCGCCGCCAAGCTTGCCGGACTCCAGCCCGGCCAGCAGGGCGTCCAGATCGACCAGCTCGCCGCGGGCGCAGTTGACGAGGCGCGCGCCGTCCTTCATCTGGGCGATCGTCTCGGAGTTGATCATCCCGATCGTCTCCGGGGTCTTCGGCGTGTGCAGGGTGACGAGGTCGGCCTTGCCGAGCAGCTCCTCCACGCTCTCCGCGCCCTCGACGCCGAGGTCGCGGAAGCGCTCGGCGGAGACGAACTTGTCGAAGGCGACGACCTCCATGTCGAAGCTCTGGGCCCGTTTGGCGACCAGCTGGCCGATGCGGCCGAAGCCGATCACGCCCAGGGTCTTGCCGTAGAGCTCGGCGCCCTTGAACTTGGCCCGATCCCAGCGGCCCTCGACCAGCGAGCCGTGCGCCTGGGGAACGTTGCGGAAGAGAGCCAGCGCCAGAGCCAGGGTGTGCTCGGCGGCGGCGACCGAGTTCGATTCCGGCGCGTTGGCGACGATGATCCCGCGGCGGGTCGCGGCCGGGATGTCGACGTTGTCGACGCCGGTGCCAGCGCGGCCGATCACCTTCAGGTTGCCGGCCAGCTCGATCAGCTCCGGCGTCATCTGCGTCGCCGAGCGAATCAGGATCGCGTCGTACTGGGAGATCTGCTCGCGCAGCTCCTCGTCCGTCATCTCCAGCCCGAGGTCGACCTCGAACTGCGAGCGCAGCAGGTCGACGCCGGTGTCGGCGATCTTCTCCTTGACCAGGACCTTCACTTGGCGACGCCGTCCACGTTGGCGACGACCCAGTCGATGCAGGCGGTGAGCGCCTCGACGTCGTCGGGGTCGACCGCGGGGAACATCCCGATCTGCAGCTGGTTGCGACCGAGCTTGCGGTAGGGCTCGACGTCGACGATCCCGTTGGCGCGCAGGGCGGCGGCGAGGGCGGCGGCGTCGACCGAGTCGTCGAAGTCGATCGTGCCGACGACCAGCGAGCGCTTGTCCGGATCGGCGACGAAGCAGCTGGCGAACTCGCTGCGCCCAGCCCAGCCGTAGAGGCGCCCGGAGGAGTCCGAGGTGCGCTCGACGCAGCCGGTGAGCCCGCCGAGGCCGAGCATCCACTGGACCTGGTCGTTCAGCAGCAGCAGGGTCGCCAGGGCCGGGGTGTTGTAGGTCTGCTCCTTGCGGGAATTGTCGAGCGCGGTCTGCAGCGAGAGGAAGGCCGGCTGCCAGCGGTCGGTGGCGCCGTCGAGCTCCTCGATGCGGGCGATCGCGGCCGGGCTGAGGGCGGCGAGCCAGAGGCCGCCGTCGGCGGCGAAGCCCTTCTGCGGGGCGAAGTAGTAGGCGTCGGCCTCGATCATCGAGACCGGCAGGCCGCCGGCGCCGGAGGTGGCGTCGACCAGGACCAGGGCCTCGGCGGCGCCCGCGGGGCGCTCGACGCCGACCATGACGCCGGTCGAGGTCTCGTTGTGGGCCCAGGCGATGACGTCGGCGGCCTGGTCGGCCACGGGGGCGGGGGCGTCGCCGGGCTCGGCCTCAACCAGGATCGGGTCGCCGAGGAAGGGCGCGGCGGCGGTCGCCTTGGCGAACTTCGAGGAGAACTCGCCGTAGGTGAGGTGCAGCGCCCGCTCGCGCACGAGCCAGGCCGCCGCCGCCTCCCAGAAGGCGGTGGTGCCGCCGTTGCCGAGAGCGATCTCGTAGCCGTCGGGCAGCGAGAAGAGCTCCCCGAGGCCGGTCCGGACCTCCCTGACCAGGTCCCGCACGGGTGCCTGGCGGTGCGAGGTGCCCATCAGGTCGGAGCGCTCGGCAAGCCGCTCCAGCGCCTCCGGGCGCACCTTCGAGGGACCGCAGCCGAAGCGGCCGTCGGCGGGCTTGATCTCGCTGGGAATTTGCACGGTCGTCTGCGGCGCCATCGGGCTCGACAGGTTATTGACCGGACCGGGCCGGTGCCGCCGAGCGCGGAGTTAGGCTCGGCAGAGCCGTTCAGTCGCCGTCCAAGACGAGGGGAGCACGATGTATCCAGTCCAGTACGAAGCCGACTTCAACCCGGAACCGAACCGCTGGACCACCTTTTTCCGGTTGATCCTGGCGATCCCGTGGTTCATCGTCGCCGCCTTCTGGGGGCTCGTCTTCATCTTCACCCACCTGATCGCCTGGGTCGCGATCATCATCCTCGGCCGCTACCCGCAGTGGCTCTACGAGTTCAACGCCGGCGTGGTCCGCTTCTCGATTCGAACTTCAGCCTGGATCTACCTGCAGACCGACGTCTGGCCCCCGTTCAGCCTCAGCGACGACCCCAGCTATCCGATCCGGGTCAACATCGCTCCCGCCGCCGAGCGCCAGAGCCGGCTCAAGGCCCTGTTCCGCTGGATCCTCGCGCTACCGGTGATCCTCGTCCTCTCCTATGGGACCTCCTACATCCAGATGGCCGCCGGGTTCGTCGCCTGGCTGACGTTCGTCTTCCGCGGCTACCTGCCCGAGGGGGTCAACAGCATGCTGACCTTCGTCAACGGCTTCCACGCCCGCGTATTCGGCTACCTCGCCTTCCTCACCGACGACTACCCGCCGGTCGGGCTCGAGCGCTCTAACGGGACGCCCACGCCGGCCCCGGTGGCCCCCAATGTCTGAGGGCGTGAGCAAGGGCGACGGTTACGCCGTCGCCCACCTCGACGACCTCGGCGAGGGCTGGGGCTTCCGCAAGGTCCGCAAGGAGCTGGGCGTGACCGCCTTCGGCGTCAACGCGATCGTGATGCCGCCGAACTACGAGTCCGGCAAGCACTTCCACGACGAGCAGGAGGAGCTCTACTTCGTCCACCAGGGACGGATGGAGATCGACCTCGACGGGACCAAGCACGAGCTAGGCCCCGGCGGCTTCGCCTGGGCAGACGCCCAAGTAGTCCGCAGCCTCAAGAACCTCAGCGAGGACGAAGACGCGATCTACATCTGCGTAGGAGGCAAGGACGGCTACGTAGGCCGAGACGGCCGCCTACCAGAGGGAGAGACGGACCCCCGAGGGCCGATCGGCGGGAGCTCGTAGGGGTTGGGGAGGTGCCGGTGGGGGTCTCCCTGG
>JBIOTO010000147.1:0-6117 GCA_044865945.1 Solirubrobacterales bacterium | reverse complement strand
TCCTCGCCGCCACCGACCCGGCCAACCCCTACGGCGCCTCGCTGCCCTGGCCGAAGCTGGAGGGCGGCCGTCGCCCCGGCCGCACCCCCGGCGCCCACCTGCTGCTGCGCGACGGCGAGCCGCTGGTCTTCGTCGAGCGCGGCGGCCGCGGCCTGCTCCGCCTCGTCCCGCTCCAGGGCGAGGAGCTGGAGGGGGCGATGCGCGCCCTGGCCGACGCCGTCAGCGCCGGCCAGCTGCCGAAACTCGCGATCGAGAAACTCGACGGCGAAGCGGTGATCGGCTCCGGCCACGAGGAGACCCTGATCGGCGCCGGCTTCAACCGCGGCCCGCGCAAACTCACCGCCACCGCCTGATTCGGCTCTCTGACCAAACCATTGCCATAATCGGGTCTGGTGCCTGAGGCAGATCAGACCGCGGTCGAGCTGCTGAAGAGCGTGACGCTCTTCGCCGACCTGGAGGAGGGGGAGCTGGAGCGCTTCTCTCACGTGGCTGTCCCGCGCACTTTTCCGGCGGGAACCCGGGTCTTCCACGAGGGCGATGACTCGGACGCCTGCTACATCGTCAAGGAGGGCAGCTTCCGCGTCACCCGCGAACACTCCGACGGCCGGGCGATCACCCTCGCCACCCTCGGCCCGGGTGAGATCTTCGGCGAGCTGGCGATGCTCGACGGCGACAAACGCTCGGCCAGCGCCGAGGCGCTGAGCGAGGGCGAGCTCCTCGCCCTGCCCGCCAACGACGTCCGCGCCCTGCTCGCGCGCCACCCGGAGATCTCGCTGAAGCTGGTCGCCGGCCTGGTCCGCCGCCTGCGCGCCGCCAACGTCCGCCTCTCCCGCCAGTCCTTCCAGACGGTGCCGAGCCGGGTCGCCGGCATCCTCGCCCAGCTCAGCCGCGAGGCCGCCGAGGGCGACGGCGAGGCGACCGAAGAGGTGACGATCCAGATGAACCAGACCGACCTCGCCCAGCTCGCCGGGACCTCGCGCGAGTCGGTCAGCCGCTTCCTCGCCGAGCTCGAGCGAGCCGGCGTGGTCCGCTCCGGTCGCGGGCGCGTCACCGTGCTGGAGCCGGAGAAGCTGCGCAACTACATCTACTGAGGCCGTGTTCATGAGCGCCCCCGACGCCCTCAGGACATTGGAGATGCCCTACCGCTGGGGTGAGGTCGAGGGCACGGTCAAGGTCGAAATGGGCATCGACCACGAACCGCGTGAATTCGGCTGCGAGGAGATAGCCCGCGGTTTCCCCTACCTGCGGGCCTTTCTCGATCCGCCGGCGGTCGGGTACGGAGACTCGCTCGGCTGGGTCCAGCTGATCGACATGAGCGACCGGCGAGGAGGGTTGCGAATCGACAACTACGAAGCCCTCGGGCGGGTTGCCCACCCGTTCTTCTCCTACGGCCCCAACATCACCCTCTTCGACCATCCCCACACCACCCTGCGGAACTGGGACTTCCTCGCCCACACCTTCCTCTGCGGGCTGGGCGGGGAGCTGCTCGAATTTCGCCAGGAGGTGCGAGCGCTGCTCGGCTTCAGCTGGGAGATCGTCAAGCGCGGCGACCGGATCGAGGTCTCCGGGCCGACCCCCCTCGGCCCCTCGGACTGGGACGGCCACCGCCGCTACCTCAATTGGCGCTACCGGCACCTCAGGCTGAGGAAATGGCGGTTCCTGCCGGGCTTCGCCGACGGCCCCCTGCCGTGAACGACTTCGCCGCCGCGCGCGCCCGCATGGTCGAGCGTCAGCTGCGGCGCCGCGGGATCGCCGACGAGCGGGTGCTGGCGGCGATGGAAGCGGTGCCGCGGGAGGAGTTCGTGCCCGCCAGGGCGCGCCACCGCGCCTATGCCGACTCGGCGCTCTCGATCGGCGAGGAGCAGACGATCTCGCAACCCTGGATCGTCGCCGCGATCTGCCAGGCGATGCGGCTGCTGGGGTCGGAGCTGGTGCTCGAGGTGGGAACCGGCTCCGGCTACTCCGCCGCCGTGCTCTCCCTGCTCGCCAGCCACGCGGTCAGCATCGAGCGGCACGAGGCGCTCTCCCACGGCGCCGCCGAGACCCTCGGCGCGCTCGGCGTCGCCAACGTCGAGCTGGTGGTCGGCGACGGCAGCCTCGGGGTCCAGGACCGGGCGCCCTTCGACGCGATCGCCGTCCACGCCACCGCTCCGGCACCGCCGCCGGCGCTGCTCGGGCAGCTCGCCGAGGGCGGCCGCCTGGTGATCCCGATTGCCTCCGGCGAGGCCGACCTGCTGACCGTCCTGCGCCGCCAGGGGGGCGAGATCGTCAGCGAGACGATCGGCCCCTGCCGCTTCGTGCCGTTGATCGGCGAGGCGGGCTTCAGCGAGTAGGTAGGGGAGCGGCGCTCAGCAGTTGCTGGCGGGGTCGCTGCCGTCCTTGACGACGTCGTCGTCGCCACCGCCGCAGTCGATCTGCTTGTCGCGCTGGCCGTCGGCGGCGTCGATGAAGTCGCTGCCTCCCTTGCCGATCAGGACGTCGGCGCCGAGGTGGCCCATGATGCTGTTCTCGTCGCCGTCGCCGACGAGCACGTCGGGGCCGTCCGATCCCTCGAGGCTCTCGTTGTTGCCGAGGACCTGGTCGTCGTTGCCGCAGCCGGCAGGGCCGCCGCTGCCGCCGAGGGTGACACGCAGGTTGTCGTTGGAGCGGGCGTAGGAGACGGTGTCCTCGCCGCTGCCGCCGTCGTAGACGTGGCCCTGGCAGGTGACGACGGAGGAGACCAGCAGGTCGTTGCCGTTGCCGCCGCTGAGGTTGTCGCCGCCCGGGTCGCCGTAGAGGACGTCGCTGCCGCCCATGCCCTCGAGCCGGTCGTGGCCGAAGTTCGGGTTGTTGTAGTTCTCGCCCGCTTCCAGCACGTCCTCGCCGTTGCCGCCGATCAGGTAGTCGTCGCCGGCGTTGCCGTTGATCCGGACTTTGGTTCCGGCGGGAACGCTGGGGTCGATCGCCTCGGTGTCGTTGCCGTCGCCACCGGTCATCACGATCAGCGGCACCGTGCCGCTGCCGCAGACGAGGGTGTTGGCGTTGGTCGAGGCGCAGCCGTCGCCGGCGAAGATCGGCTGGCCCGAGGAAACGATCAGGGCTCCGCTGAAGGCGACGTGGAGGTCGTCGTTGCCGGGGCTGCCCTGGACGATCAGGCTGGCCCCGTCGAGGCCGGTGTTAAGGATGCCGAAGGCCATGTTGCCGGGCGGGGCCTCTTCGGGACCGCAGGAGGTCTCGACCGAGAAGCCGCCGCACTCGTCGCTGCCGGGGCCGCCGAAGGCCTGGCCGCCACCGCCACCGCTCTGCAGGTCGTCGTCGCCGACGCCGCCGTCGATCCGGTTCTGCTGGCCGTTGCCGACGATCGTGTCGCCCTGGGGCGAGCCGACCACGTCCTCGAAGCCGCCGAGGTCGTCGTGGCCGTCGCCTTTGGCCTTGTTGGAGGCGAGGCTGACGATCACGCCGCCGCGGGTGGCGCTGGCGTAGGAGACGATGTCGTCGTCGCCCTCGCCGCCGAGCAGGGTGTCGGTGCCGGCGTCGCCGCGGACGATGTCGTTGTTGCCCGCGCCGCCGTCGGCGTGGTCGGTGCCGGCGCCGCCGAAGACTTCGTCGGAGTCGCCGCCGCCGTTCAGGTCGCTGTCGTCGCCGGGGCCGCCTTCGATGTGGTCGAAGCCGGAGCCGCCGTCGATCTGGTCGTTGCCCTTGTCGCCGAGGGCTTTGTCGTCGCCGCCGTCGCCGTCCATCTTGTCGCTGCCCTGCTGGCCGTCGAGATAGTCGTTGCCGGCGCCGCCGCTGAGTTTGTCGGGGCCCTTGTAGCCGATGATCACGTCGTCGCCGCTGCCGCCGTGGAGGCCGTCGGCGCCTTTGGAGCCAGAGACGATGTCGTTGCCGGCGCCACCGTCGACCATGTCGGAGCCGGTGTCGCCTTCGAGGTCGTCATCGCCGCCGTCGCCGTGGATCGAGTCGTAACCGCGGCCGGCGTTGATCGAGTCGTTGCCGGGACCGCCGCAGATCGTGTCGTTGCCGTTCGGGCCGCCGGTGATCGTGTCGTCACCGCCACCGCCCCAGATCACGTCGCTGGCCTTTTTGCCGACGATGTGGTCGTCACCCGCGGTGCCCTTGATCGTCACCTTCTTGCCGTCGCACTTCAAAGCCTGCGCCTGGGCGGCGAAGACGAAGAGCGAGAGGATCGCGAAGAGGGTGAGCAGGGGCAGGCGGAGGGTTTTGAGCGTGACTGGCATGTGTAGGGACATCGGTTGCCATGCTCAAAACCTGAGTCGCTCCAAAAATCACCCAAATACTTGTCCTAGTGCCTAGTACAGGCGTCCAGCTCCCGCACGAATCCCCCTCTCCTATACGCTCGCAGCGCGCATGAAGGGCGGCATCTACGTCTTGAACTTCTATTCGGCGGTCTTCATCGACCAGCTGAAACGCGGCCGCAAGACCGCGACGATCCGGCTTGGCGACAAGAGCAACAAGTACGAGCGCGGCCAGGTCGTCTGGATCACGGTTGGCTTCCGCCACAGCCCGCGGGAGAAGATCTTCACCGCGGTGATCGACGACGTCGAGGTGAAGCGGCTCGACGAGCTGACCCGCCGGGACATCGAGCACGACAACCCCGAGTTCCGCCGGCTCGAGGACGAGATCAACTTCCTCGAACAGATCTACAGCCGGCCGGTCGTCGCCAGCGACGTCGTCACGGTGATCCGCTTCTCGCAGATCGTCGAGCCGCCCCGCGCGCACTTGGGGAACGGGGAGACGCCGCACCACAACTGATGGCCGAATACGCCTTTCTCACGACGTGGCTGCTGGAGTCCCCGCGCGAGCCAGTCTGGGAGGCGATTCACGACCAGGCCAAATGGCCCAGCTGGTGGCGCGGGGTGGAGGAGGCGACCGAGCTGCGGCCGGGGGACAACGCCAACGGCCTCGGCAGCGTCTCGCGGATGGTCTGGAAGAGCTTGCTGCCCTACCGCGTCTCCTTCGAGGTGACGACGACGCGGATCGAGCACCCGACGCTGATGGAGGGCCAGGCGGACGGCGAGCTGGAGGGCACCGGCCGCTGGCGCCTCTACGAGCAGGACGGCGTCACCGCGGTCCTCTACGAGTGGAACGTGCGGACGACCAAGGCCTGGATGAACCTCCTCGCGCCGCTGCTGCGACCCGCCTTCGAGTGGAACCACGACTGGGTGATGCGCCGTGGCGGCGAGGGAATCGCCGAGCTGCTCGGCTGCCGACTCTTGGCGATCGATTGAGGCTTCGCTATCGTTTCGGTGGTTGGCACTCTCCCCCTGAGAGTGCCAAGCGCCGCAAGAGCTGAGATTTGGCTCTAGACCGGCGATTTCTCAACTTTTAACCCCACCACACCTATTACGGAGGTTCACGGATGAAGCTGAAGCCCCTCGGGGACCGGCTGATCGTCAAGCCGATCGAGGAGGAGGAGACGACCGCGAGCGGCATCGTCCTCCCGGAGACGGCCAAAGAGAAGCCACAGAAGGGTCAGGTCGTGGCCGTTGGCGACGGCAAATGGGACGAGGACGGCGATAAGCGCATTCCGCTCGACGTCGCGGAGGGGGACGAAGTCCTCTACTCCAAATACGGCGGCACCGAGGTGACCGTCGAGGGCGACGAACTGCTGGTGCTGCGCGAGTCGGACGTCCTGGCCAAGCTCGGCTGAGCTCCCACCCGGACTTAAAGAACTAAGGAGGACTGGAAACAAATGGCTCACAAGGAGCTGAAGTACGCAGAGGAGGCCCGAGGGGCCCTGCAGGCAGGCGTCGATTCCGTCGCCAACGCCGTCAAGGTCACCCTCGGCCCCAAAGGCCGCTACGTCGTGCTGGACAAAAAGTTCGGCGCGCCGACGAACACCAATGACGGCGTCACCATCGCCCGCGAGGTCGAGGTCGAGGACGTCTTCGAGAACCAGGGCGCACAGCTCGTCCGCGAGGTCGCGACCGCGACCAACGACGTCGCCGGTGACGGCACCACCACCGCCACCCTGCTGGCCCAGACGATCGTCCGCCAGGGCCTGAAGAACGTGGCCGCCGGCGCCAACCCCCTGGCCCTGCGCCGCGGGATCGAGAAGGCGGTCGAGGAGGTCGTCGACAACCTCCGCAACAAGCAGAGCAAAGAGGTTGCCGGCAA
>JBIOTO010000146.1:0-25126 GCA_044865945.1 Solirubrobacterales bacterium | reverse complement strand
TCTGTCCGAATTGCGGACACCGGGAGGTGAGCGGGGAGAGGACCGCGGGGTTCAGTACCCGTCCGAAGGGCTGCTCGAAATGCGGCTTCGGCTTTGTCTTCGAATTACTCGACGATTATTATCCGGCTCCTAATGCTGCCTTTTTCGTCTGTGACAAGCAGGAACGCGTGATCGACGCCGGCAAAGGCAGCTTCGAGCTGACCGGTTTGACCGACGAGGACGTGATCGGTCGCCCGGTGCGGGAGGTCCTCGGGCTTGACTGGATCGACGGCGGCGATGGCGGCAAGGAGGCCGACACCGACAAGGACGGCTTCACCGACCCGATCGAGACCTCGCTGGAGTGGGGGGTCCGCTCGCTCGGCAAGCGGGTTTCGGTCAACGCGGAAGGCGACCTGCCGGCCCGGGCGGTCGCCGACGTCTTCCCCGCCTATGACGACGACGGCGGCCTCCTTCTGATCCTCACCCCCGAGGGCTGACCACGATGGGAACCCGCCGCCGACACCTCTTCGTCCTGCTCTTCGTGCTCGGCCTCGTCGTGGTCTCCGGCGTCGTCATCGCCAAGCAGGAGACGAAGCTGGGCCTGGACCTGCAGGGCGGGCTCGAGCTCGTCTACCAGGGGCAGCCGACCGGGACCTCCGACGAAGTCAGCGGCGAAGACATCGAAGACTCGATCTCGATCATCGAACAGCGGATCAACAAGCTCGGCGTCTCCGAGCCGGAGGTGGCCCGACTCGGAACCGATCAGATCACCGTGCAGCTGCCGGGCGTCACCGACGCCAGCCGCGCCGCCGAACAGGTCGGCTCGACCGCGCAGCTCTACTACTACGACTGGGAGCCGAACCTGATCGGCCCCGAGAAGGCGATCGGCCAGAAACCGGGGCTGCAGCCGCCGGAAGGCCCGCTGAAAGCCTCGGAAAAACGCTGGGAAGAAGCGGGCCGGAACGTCGCCAAAGAAGAGAGCAAACAGCTGATCTACTCCGGCGCCTACCCGACCGCCTACGACGCGGCGCTGCTCGCCTCCGAACAGGATCCGGTCCAACCCTGCGACGGCTGCTCGGTCGCCCGGCCGCGCTACTACCTCTTCGAAAAGGACGAGCCGCACGACCTGATCGCCGGTCCCGAGCTGGCGAAAAGCGACCTCTACATCAGCCCGACCGGGAAGAAACGGCCGAAAGACGGGATCGTCGTCGAGATTCCGGCGGGCACGATCCTCGTCTCCGAATACCCGACCGAAGCGGAAGGGCAGCTGGACGAAACGGCCGAGCCCGGCTGGTACGCGCTGAAAGACGATCCCGCCCTCAGCGGCAACGACATCACCGACCCCGAACAGACCTACGGCCCGAACAACGAACCGGTCGTCTCCTTCGGCTTCACCGACTCCGGCCGCGACGCCTTCCAGGAAGTCACCCGGCAGATCGCCCAGCGCGGCAAGGCGCAGGCGATCGGGCCGGTCAGCAGCGAAGAAGCCGCGCAGCTTTCCGGGCACTTCGCCGTGATCCTCGACAACGAAGTCAAGACCCGGCCGATCATCAACTTCGAAGAAAACCCGGACGGGATCGACGGCCGTCAGGGCGCCCAGATCTCCGGCGGCTTCAAGGACACCAACGAGGCCCAGGACCTGGCGACCACGCTGCAGATCGGCGCCCTGCCGATCAGCCTCAAGCTGATCAGCCAGACCCAGGTCTCGGCGACCCTCGGCAGCGAAGCTCTCGACCAGGGCGTCAAGGCGGGGATCGTCGGCCTCGCCCTGGTGATCATCTTCCTGCTCCTCTACTACCGCTTCCTCGGACTGGTCGCCTCGATCGCGCTCGGCGCCTACGCGATCATCTTCTTCGCCCTGATCGACCTGATCCCGATCACCCTGACCCTGCCGGGGATCGCGGGTCTGGTGCTGACGATCGGCGTCGCCGCCGACTCCAACATCGTCATCTTCGAGCGAATAAAGGAGGAGGTGCGGGCTGGGCGCTCGATGTCGAGCGCGATCGGCGCTGGCTACAAACGCGGGATCAGCACGATCATCGACGCCAACGTCGTCACCCTGCTGACCGCCTTCATCCTCTTCGTGCTGGCGACGGCCGGGGTCAAGGGCTTCGCCTTCACCCTCGGCGTCGGCACGATCGTCTCGCTGCTGACCGCCGTGGTCTTCACCCAGGCGCTGCTGGGCAGCATGAGCCGCTCGCGGCTGCTGCGCTCGCCGAGCGTGCTGGGGGCCGCCGGCGAAGGCAAACGCTGGCACTTCGACTTCATGGGCGCGAGCCGCTGGTTCTTCTCGATCTCGGGCGTGATTCTGATCGTCGGCGGCCTGGCGCTGGCGACCAAGCAGCTCAACTTCGGCATCGACTTCGAGTCGGGCACCCGGATCACCGCGGCGCTGCAGCAGCCGACCGACGAGGAAGAGGTGCGCGACGCGCTCGACGCGGCCGGGATCAGCGGCGAGGAGATCCAGCAGGTCAGCGACCCGAACTTCGGCGACAACGTCTTCCAGATCCAGTCCCACGAACTCGAGCCGAACGAAGTCCGCGAGGCGGAGGCGGCGCTGGTCTCGGAGTTCGGAGTCGTCGACAACGGCTTCGACAGCACCAGCGTCGGGCCGACCTTCGGCCAGCAGGTGGCCGACAGCGCCCTGAAGGCCTTGATCTTCTCGCTGTTGGTGATCTGCGGCTACGTGGCGTTGCGTTTCGACCCGAAGTTCGCGGTGCCGGTCCTGATCGCGATCTTCCACGACATTCTGATCACGGCGGGCGTCTACTCGTTGACCGGGAAAGAGGTGAGCAGCGGTACGGTCGCCGCCTTCTTAACCATCCTGGGCTACTCGATCTACGACACGATCATCGTCTTCGACCGAATCCGGGAGAACGTGCCGCGGATGCCGCGCGCCGCCTTCTCGCAGATCGTCAACCGCTCGATGAGCGAGGTCCTGACCCGCTCGCTGGCGACCAGCTTCTCGACCCTGCTGGGCGTGCTCTCGCTGATGGTCTTCGGCGGTGCCGTTCTGCAGGACTTCGCCTTCGCGATGCTGGTCGGGATCGCCTCCGGCACCTACTCCTCGATCTTCATCGCCTCGCCGGTGCTGACCGCGTGGAAAGAACGCGAGCCCGGTTTCGTCCGCCGTCGGCTGCGGATCGCCGAAGTCGAGGGTGGCGTCGTTCCGGCGTATGCGGACGACATCGAGATGGCGAAACTGAGCCGGGACGACGAAGCCGAAGCCGAGACCCCGCAACTGACCGAGGAGCCGGCGGCCGAGTCGGCTCCCGGCGCGGTGGCGACGGCTGAGCGGACCGAGGACTCCGGCAACGGCAGCGGCTCGCTCACCAACGGCGACGAAGAGGGCGCCGCTTCGGCCTCCGCCGAGCGCCGCCAGCGAAACGCGGAGCGCCGCGCGCGCCGCCAGGCCCGCCGCAAGCACGGGAGGAGTCGTTAGATGGCACTGGTCGTCTTTTTCATGATGGGCATCGCGATCTGGCACTTCACGGTCTTCATGCCGGACCGCTTCTGGCAGGGCATCATCGGCGCCTTCATCGGCGCCGTCTTCGGTTCGGTCGTCTTCGGGATGATCGTCCAGGAGATCAGCGGCAAAAGCCTCGGCGACACCGATCTCTCGACCGCGCTGATCGCGATCCCCGGCACCGCGATCGGGCTGGCGATCGTCTACGCGATCGGTATCCGCTCTGAAGAGCACGCGAGCTGAATCACCCTTAATTCCGGGGTCTCCGGGAGGTCTTTCTGTCTGGGACAGGAGGCAACCTCAAGG
Source organism: Solirubrobacterales bacterium (assembly GCA_044865945.1). GTDB lineage: Bacteria > Actinomycetota > Thermoleophilia > Solirubrobacterales > 70-9 > VAYN01. Next base: position 21,375 of record JBIOTO010000146.1, on the reverse strand, counting down.
AATGGCCGCACCCGCACCCGCTTTCGTCGCCGAGCCCTACGACTACACCGAGGCGCGCGCCCTGGCTGAGTCCCTCGGGGTCAGTGAGCCGCTCGCGGTAACCCTGGTCAGGCGGGGGTACCGGACCCCGGAGGAGGCTCGCGCCTTCCTCGCCGCCGACGAGTCGCACCCGCCGGCGGCTTTCGCGGGCATGGACCTCGTCGTCGCGCAGGTGCGGGAAGCGATCGCGGCGGGCAAGCGGATTACCGTCCATGGCGACTTCGACGTCGACGGCGTCTGCGCCACGGCACTGACGGTCGCCACCCTGCGCGAACTGGAGGCCGAGTGCGACTGGTTCATTCCAGATCGGATCGGGGACGGATACGGCCTCTCGGCGGAGAACGTCCGTCTGCTGGCGGAGCGCGGCACGGGGTTGCTGCTGACGGTCGACTGCGGGATTACCTCCGTGGCCGAGGTCGCGCTGGCGCGCGAGTTGGGCATGGAGGTGGTGGTCACCGACCACCACCAGCCCTCCGCGCGACTGCCCGAGTGCTCGATCCTGCACCCGGAGGTCAGCGGCTACCCCTTCAAGGCGCTGTGCGGGACGGCGGTCGCCTGGAAGCTGGCGTCCGCCCTGCGCGAAGAAGAGGCTGGCGAGCACCTCGACCTGGTGGCGCTGGCGACGGTCGCCGACGTGGTGCCGCTGATCGGCGAGAACCGGTCCCTGGTCAAGCGGGGTCTGGCTGAGATCCGCCGCTCCAAGCGCCCGGGAATGTGGGCTCTGATGGCCGCCGCGAAATGCGAGCCCGAGCGCCTCGACGAGGGCGACCTGTCCTTCCGCCTGGCGCCGCGGGTCAACGCGGCGGGACGGCTCTACCGGGCCGACGCCGGGGTCGAGCTGTTCCTCACCGAGGACGGGCAGCGGGCCGAGGCGATCGCCGAAGAGCTGAGCCGGGCGAACTCCGAGCGCCGGGCGACCGAGCGCGAGGTGGACGCCGCCGCGGAGACGGCGCTGCGGGAGCTGCCCGACGAGCTTCGCGGGGCCCGCGGGCTGGTCGTCGCGGGCGAGGACTGGCATCCCGGCGTGGTCGGCATCGTCGCCTCGCGGCTGGTCGAGCGGCACGGCCGCCCGGTCGTCGTCATCTCGCTGGGCGAAGACGGCTCCGGCCGCGGCTCGGGCAGGAGCATTCCCGGCTTCGACCTGCTCGCCGCCTTGGAGGCCTGCGCCGAGCACCTCGAGGGCTTCGGCGGGCACCGCGCCGCCGCCGGCCTGCAGGTCAAGGCGGAGAACGTCGCCGCCTTCCGCGAGGCATTCGCGGCGCACGCCAACGAGGTTTTGAGTGAGGACGACTTGCGGCGGACGGAAAAGGTCGACGCGATCGTCGGCGGTGTCGGCCTGGGTCTCGACCTGGCCGAGGAGTTGCGCCAGCTGGCCCCGTTCGGGATGGGCAACCCCGGCGTGCGGCTGCTCGTTCCCTCGGCCCGGGTCAGCGACGTGCGGACGATGGGGGAGGGCAAGCACGCCCGCTTCAGCCTCCACAGCGGCTCGCACCGCGCCCTCGGCGTCGCCTTCGGCCGTTCCTCGCTCGGGGTCGAGGACGAGGACGTGATCGACGCCAGCATCCGCCTCGAGCTCAACCACTGGAACGGCTCGGTCGAGCCCAGAGTGGTCCTGCGCGAGCTGTACCCGCTGGAGGAGGCGGCCGAGGCCCCGGTGGTCCCCCATTCGTGCACGAGTGACGAGGCCGAATGGTGGCAGCGATTCGAAGCCGAGCTTGAGGCCGATCCCGGTACCGAGTCCGCGCCAGACCGCGATATGGACGGTCTCTCGCGGACTCGCGAAGCGGCGGGGCGGCGAGTGGTCGATGGCACCGCTCCGGCTACCGTGGCGATCGCCGAGCTGGTTTCCAGCGGCGCCAGCGTCCTCGCGGTCTGCGCCGACGCCTCGCGGCGGGCGGCGCTGGCGAACGGGGCCACCGGCCTCGCTCGATTCAACGGTGGCGCGGCGCTGGTCGCTTGCCATCGCTGCGGCGATGAGGAGATTGGCCGCCTGAACGGGCGCGCGGAGGCCGGCTTGGCCCTGACCGACTACGGCGCTCTGGAGCGGGCGCCGGGGCTGGCCGCTGAGTTCGAGCACGTCGTCCTCGTCGACCCCCCGCGGGGCGAGCTCGACGTCAGCCGGGCTGAGCTGCCCTGCGCGGCATCCGGGCCAGGCTTCCTCCACGCGCTCTGGACGGACGCCGAGCGAGAGTTCGCCGCCCAGTCCCTGGCCGAGCAGTGGGCGACGCGGGAGGGCGTGGCCGCCGCCTACCGCGCCCTGCGCCAGACCGGCGACGCTCGCGGCTGCCGCCTGCGCGAGGCGCTTGCCGGAGGCGGCGCGTACCCGCTCAGCCCCGAGGGCGGCGCCCGCCGTTTCCGGGTCCTGCGTGAGCTCGGGCTGGTGCAGGGAACTCCGGAAGGGGGCGCGGGGGTTGTCCGGGTCGTATCCTCAGTGAGGACGGATCTGCGGCGTTCGGCCGCGTTCCGTGCCTACAGCGACAGACTTTCGGAGGACCAGCAATATCTGACAAGGGCCAAATTGCCGTAGAGCGCAAGGAGCTCCTCGCCGACCTCTTCGCCGTGGTCGAGGAGTTCGATTCGGCTGCGCCCGAGCCCGGCAATGGCAATGGGGACGGCGCCACCGCGGTTGCGGTGGCGACGATCGATCGCGCCCGGGTGGAGCGGGCCTTCGAGTTCGCCTGCGAGCGCCACGCCGACCAGCGCCGCTACTCGGGCGACGAGTTCATCACCCACCCGGTCGGGGTCGCCCAGATCTGCGCCGGGATGCGGCTCGACACCGAGACCCTCTGCGCGGCGCTGCTGCACGACACGGTCGAGGACACGACCGCCAGCCTGGAGGAAATCCGCGAGGAGTTCGGCGAAGAGATCGCCCTGTTGGTCGACGGCGTCACCAAGCTGACCGGGATTACCTTCGAGAGCCGCGACGAGCGGCAGGCCGAGAACTACCGCAAGATGATGGTGGCGATGGCCACCGACGTCAGGGTGATCCTGATCAAGCTGGCCGACCGCCTCCACAACATGCGCACGCTCGGCGCCCTGCCGAAGCAGAAACAGACGCTGAAGTCTCACGAGACGCTGGAGATCTACGCGCCGCTGGCCCACCGCCTGGGAATCCACGCGATCAAATGGGAGCTGGAGGACCTCGCCTTCGCGACCCTGCACCCGCGCAAGTACAAAGAAATCAAACAGCTGGTCGCCCAGCAGCGCGACGAGCGGGAACGGTTTGTCTCCGACGCCGGCGACTTCCTCGCCAAGGAGCTGGAGCAGGTCGGGATCGAGGCCGAGATCTCTGGCCGCGCCAAGCACTTCTACTCGATCTACACGAAGATGGCGAAGAAGGGCCGCGAGTTCAACGAGATCTTCGACCTGACCGCGATGCGGGTGATCGTCGGCTCGGTCAAGGACTGCTACGGGGCGATTGGCGTCATCCACTCGCTCTGGAAGCCGCTGCCCGGCCGCTTCAAGGACTGGGTCGCGATGCCCAAAGCCAACATGTACCAGGCACTGCACACGACGGTGATCGGGCCGGAGGGCAAACCGCTGGAGATCCAGATCCGGACCGAGGAGATGCACAAGCTCGCCGAGTACGGGATCGCCGCCCACGTCGCCTACAAAGAGGGCGCCCACGGCGACCCGCAGCGGGAGAAGATGACCTGGCTGCGGCAGCTGGTCGAGGCCGAGGGCGAACAGGACCCGGCCGAGTTCCTCGAGTCGCTGAAGGTCGACCTCTTCGAGGACGAGGTCTTCGTCTTCACCCCGAAGGGCGAAGTGAAGAACCTCTCGGCCGGCTCGACCCCGCTCGACTTCGCCTACGCGGTCCATACCGACGTCGGCCATAGCTGCGTCGGCGCCAAGGTCAACGGCAGCATCGTGCCGCTGCACTACCAGCTGCGCTCCGGCGACATCGTCGAGGTGCTGACCGCGAAGCAGAAGCGCGGCCCCTCGCGTGACTGGCTGAAGCTGGTGCGGACCAACCGCGCCCGCAACAAGATTCGCTCCTTCTTCAAAGAGGAGCGCCGCGACGACGCTGAGCGCGACGGCCGCGAAAAGCTCGAGGAAGCGCTGCGCACGCGCGGCATCCCGATGCAGAAGGTCTCCGGCTCGGCGCTGCTGGCGGACGTGATCCGCGAGATGGGCTTTCGCAAAGGAACCGACTTCTACATCGCCCTCGGCCAGGGGAAAATCACCGCCAAGACCGCCGCCAACAAGCTGATGCAGCGCCTGAAAGCCGGCGAGGGGGTCGAGGAGGAGGCCGCCGGGGCGCCACTCGGCCGCGAGGACCGCGCCCGGCGCACCAAGGACGCGTCCAACTACGGGATCATCGTCAAGGGCGCCGACAACGTCGCCGTGCGGCTGGCGAAGTGCTGCCGGCCGGTACCCGGCGACGAGATCGCCGGCTACGTCTCGCTGGGGCGGGGAATCACCATCCACCGCACCGACTGCAAGAACGTCAAGGCGCTGAAAAAGTCGCCCGAGCGCTTCGTCGAGGTGCGATGGGAGGGCGAAAACGAGGCTTCCTACCGGGTCGAGCTGCAGATCGACGCCTACGACCGCACCCGCCTGCTCGAGGATCTCTCGCGGACCTTCTCCGAGGCGGGGATCAACATCATCGGCGCCTCCTGCACGACGAACCACCCGATGGTGAAAAACAAGTTCGTGGTCGAGGTCGGCGATACGGAGCAGCTCAAGCACTGCATCAGCCGCCTTCGCAACGTCGAGTCGGTCTTCGACGCGTATCGCGTAACCCCGGCCGCCTGATGACGGCCAGCCGGGCGGGGTAGATGTCGTTAGCCGTCGCCGTAACCGGGCCCACCGGCGAGATCGGCAAGCCGCTGATGTCGGAGCTGGAGCTGCGCCCGGAGGTCGGGAGCGCGGTGGGGATGGCGCGGCGGCCTTTCGACCCGGCTGAAGAAGGCTGGAAGAAGGTTTCCTACCGGCGCGGCGACATCCTCGATCGGGGCTCCCTGGCGGCGCTGTTCGACGGTGCTGACGTCGCCGTGCACCTTGCCTTCGCGATCTTCGGCAGCCGCGAGGAGACCCGCAAGGTCAACCTCGAGGGAACGCGCAACGTCTTCGAGGTGGCGATCAAGTCGGGAGTCAAACGGCTCGTCTACGCGTCGTCGGTGGCCGCGTACGGCTTCCACCTCGACAACCCGCAGCCGCTGACCGAGGACGTGCCGGCCCGCGGCTCGGAGAGCTTCTACTACTCGGCGCAGAAGGCCGAGCTGGAGGGGCTGCTCGACGAGCTGCTGCTGGGGAGCGCGGTGGACGCCTTCGTCTTCCGGCCCTGCGTCGTCGCCGGTCCGCGGGCGACGATGCTGATCGAGCAGACCGTCGGCGCGGTGCGGGCGGGGGACCCGGTGCCGCTGCTGCGCAAGGGGATCGAAAGGCTGCCGCTGGTTACGCCGGTGCTGCCCGACCCCGGAATGTCGTTCCAGCTCGTCCACCACGACGACGTCGCCCGAGCGCTGGCGGCGGCGATCTGCGGCGACGGCCCGCCCGGCGTCTACAACCTCGCCGGCGAGGGCGAGATTGGCATCGCCGACATCGCCCGCGAGCTCGGCTGGCGCTCGATTCCCCTTCCCGTCCCCGCGGTCAACGCCGGCGCCGCCGCGGCTCGCCGCCTCACCTTCGCCTCCTCCAAGCTCGAGTGGGCCACCGCCCTCGACACCCCGGTCCTGATGGACACCGCCAAGGCCCGCCGCGACCTCGACTGGCGTCCCCAGCACGACGCGGGGGAGACCCTCCGCGAAACCGTCGCGGGCGCCCGAGAAAAAGGAATGCTCGACTAGGCGGCGCTTCTCGCGAGACCGTAAAAACGTTCGCTATGCGAACTCTTTTGCGGTCTCGCTGAGCAGCTGATCTTCGAAGCTGTCGAGAGGAGGAACGGGTGCTCCTCTCACAGAGGCTCCTGAGACCACATCGGCGCCCAGCAGGACGTTCCAGCTGCGCGACGGTCTCTGGGAGAGGGGCACCCGTCCCTCCCTACCGCACCCTTTAAGCGATCACGGTCAGCGCGCCGGGTGCGGCGCGCAGCTCGATCCGCTCGTGCTCGCCGATGTAGTCGCCGTCGACCTGCAGCGGGAACGGCCGCACCGAGCCGTCCTTGGCTTTGGAGACGGTCTCGACCACCGCGTGGGTGACGTCGTCGAAGTGGGTGACTTGCTTGTGCCGCGCGGCCGGCTTGGTCTCGCTGAAGAGGCTGCTCAGCAGGGCCGGCATGTCGCGCTGGTTGGCGCGCTTCAGCACCGCCATCGAGAGCGTGCCGTCGTCGAACGCGATCCCCTCGCAGACGCGGATCGGCCGGCTGGCGAAGTAGGTGAACGGGTCGCTGTTCTGGACAATCGTGGTGACCCCCTCGACCGGCTCGTGGCCATCGACGGTCGTCCGGACCCTGATTGGGTTGACGCGGTACTTGCGGTAGAAGGCCGAGATCCCGGCCCAGCTGTAGTAGTAGGGGCCGGCGCGGCCCTTCAGCTTCGGGTTGGCGTCGACTCGCTCCACCACCGTCGCGTCGATCCCGACCCCGCAGGCAAAGACGAAGTACCGGCTGTCGACCATCCCCAGGTCGATCTTGCGCGGCTGCCAGTCATCGGCGAGCGAGAGCAGGTGCTCGGTCGCGTCGACGACGTCGTTGGGAATCCCCAGGGTGCGGCAGACGACGTTGGTCGACCCGCCGGGCAGAACCGCCACCGGCAAATCGGTGCCCGCCAGCCCGTTGGCGACCTCGTTCAGCGTCCCGTCGCCGCCGAAGGCAACGACCACGTCATAGCCCCCGTCCCGCGCCTCGCGCCCGATCTCGGTCGCATGGTTCTGAGCCTGGGTCGAGACCGCTTCGACGTCGAACCGCCCCTGCAACGCGTACACCACCAGATTTTTCAGCCGATCCGAAACCGTCGTCGCATAGGGGTTGACGATCAGCAGCATCCGCTTCTTGGCGGTCTTGCGGCGGCGAAGAGCGGACACGAGGCTGCACCCTAATGCCGCCGCGCTGCGATTACTCTGCCGCGAATGCCTGACCGACGCGAGCTGGGCGCGATCTTCCTCGGCGGGGCGCTCGGGACGCTGCTCCGCGTCGGGCTGCTGGAAGGGCTGGGGGAGGGGGCGCCTGGATGGCCCTGGGCGACCTTTGCCGTCAACCTGCTCGGCGCGTTCCTGCTCGGCTACCTCGTGGTCCGGTTCTCGCCGGCCTTCCGCTGGCGGCCGCTGCTAACCACCGGTCTCTGCGGCGGGCTGACCACCTTTTCGACGATGCAGGTGGAGCTGCTGACGATGCTCGAAGCGGGGCGGCCCGGGATCGCGGCGGGCTACGCCGCCGCCAGCGTGGTCGGCGGCCTTCTTGGGGTCGCGGCCGGTGGCGCTTTGGCGCCGGCACTGGCAGAGGCGCGATGAACTTCCTCACCTGGATCGCGGTCGTTCTCCTCGGCGGGGTCGGCGCTTCGGCCCGCTTTATCGTCGACTGGCTGGTCTCGCTGCGGCTCGGCTTCCACTTCCCCTACGGGATCCTGGTCGTCAACCTCAGCGGCGCCTTCCTGCTCGGTCTGCTGGCGGGGGCAGCGGTGGACGGGGACGCCCGCCTGCTCGCCGGCACCGCGACGCTCGGCTCGTATACGACCTTCTCGACCTGGATGCTGGAGACGCGCGAGCAGGCCCAGCGCGGCGAGCGCCGCGCCGCCGCGGTCAATCTGTTCGGCAGCCTCGTGCTCGGCCTCGCCGCCGCCGCGCTAGGTCACGCTCTCGGCGCTCAGCTCTAGGTCGCTTCGTAGCGGACAACGCCGCCGTCGTCGGCTTCGCGCAGGCGGCCCTCGTTGACCAGCAGGTCGGCGTGGCCGATCACCTCGGAGAGGGTGAGGAAGGCCTGGGTGACGGCGACGTTGCCCCAGAGGGCCTGGGCCAGCTCGTAGCCGCTGCGTGGCCGCTCGGCGACGAGGCGGTGGATCTTCTCCTTGCGCCGCTCGTGGCCGGCGAAGCGGGAGTCGATCAGCTCGGCGTGGTCGGTGATCGGCTCGCCATGGCCCGGGAGGACGATCTCGGCCGGCATCTCGCGGGTCTTCTTCAGCGACTCGATGTAGGTGGCGAGCGCCTGGGTCCGCCGCGAGGAGCCGTCGAGCGGGCGGGTGATCAGCGGGTTGGAGGAGATCTTCGGCAGCAGGTGGTCGGCGGCGATCAGGATCTGGCGCTCGGCGTCCCAGAAGACGGTGTCGGAGGGGCTGTGGCCGGGGCGGTGGAGGACTTCGAGGCGGCGGTCGCCGAGCTCCAGCGTGCCGCCGTCCTCCAGCGGCTTGGTCACGGTCACGTGCGAGCCCCAGCCGCGGAAGCTGCGGGAGACGCTGCGCAGGGCCACGGTCACGTCCTCGGGGATGCCGTTTCGCAGCATCACCTCGACCGCGAAGGCATCGTCGCGCTCGGCGTCCTCCTCGAAGGAGGCCAGCCGCTCGGCCGCCGCGCCAAGCGCCGCCACCTCGGCGCCGGAGTGCTCGACCAGGATCTCGACCAGGCCCAGGTGGTCGATGTGCTGGTGGGTGACGACGATCAGCTCCAGGTCGGAGAGCGAGTGGCCGCGCTCGGCCAGCCGCGCCGTCAGCTCGTCGAGCGCTTTGCCCGAGTTCGGCCCGGTGTCGACCAGGGTCAGCGGGTCGTCCTCGATCAGGTAGCAATTGACCCGCCCGACCGCGAACGGGGTCGGAATCGCGAAGCGGTGGATGCCGGCCAGCGCCGCCTGCTCCAGCGCTTGCTCCGGCGTCGCCGTCACGCTCGGATCAGGTCCAGGATCTCGTCGCGCCGGCGCTCCATGTCCTCATAGGAGATCAGCGACTCGAGGTTGAGGCGCAGCAGCGGCTCGGTGTTCGACGGGCGGACGTTGAAGTGCCAGTCCTCGTAGTCGACCGAGACCCCGTCGAGGTGGGTGATCTCGCCGTCGGAGTAGCGCTCCTCGATCTCCGCCATTTTCGCCTCCTGGTCGGCGACCTCGGAGTTGATCTCGCCGGAGATGAAGTAGCGGGAGCGGAACTCCTCCATCAGCTCGGCCATGGTGCGGCCGTCGAGCGAGAGCAGCTCCAGCACCAGCAGGGCCGGGATCGTCCCCGAGTCGGCGTTCCAGAAATCGCGGAAGTAGTAGTGGCCGGAGACCTCGCCGCCGAAGGCCGCTTCCTCCTCGCGCATCCGCGCCTTGAAAAACGCGTGGCCGACGCGCGAGAGGTCGGAACGCCCGCCCTCGGTCGCGACCAGGTCAGGCACCGCGCGGCTGGAGCGCGGGTCGTAGAGGATCGTCGCGCCGGGGTTCTTCTTCAGGACCGAGCGGGCCAGCAGGGCGCAGATGAAGTCGCCGTCGCAGAAGCTGCCGTTGCCGTCGATGAAGAAGCAGCGATCGGCGTCGCCGTCCCAGGCGATCCCGAGGTCTGCTCCGGATTCCTGAACCCGGTCAATGATCATCCGCCGGTTCTCCTCCAGCAGCGGGTTCGGCTCGTGGTCGGGGAACTCGCCGTCGGGGACGAAATACATCTCCTCCAGCTCCAGCGGCAGCTTTTCCAGGACCGGGCCGACCATCGGCCCGCCCATCCCGTTGCCGCCGTCGACCACGACCTTCATCGGCTTCACGTTCGAGGGGTCGATGAACGACATCGCGTAGGCGTGGAACTCGTCCCAGATGTCGACCTCCTCGGTCGATCCGCCACCCGGTGCCTCGCCGAGGCCGGCTTCGATCTCCGCCTTGACGTCGCCGATCCCGGCGTCGCCGGAGAGCGGCAGTGCCCCCTCACGGACCAGCTTGACCCCGGTGTAGGCCTTGGGGTTGTGCGAGGCGGTGACCATCGCGCCGCCGTCGAGCTGGCGCGAGCCGACCAGGTGATAGAGCATCTCGGTCCCGACCTGACCGGCGTCGATCACGGTCGCGCCCTCGGCGACGAGGCCGTCGCGGACCGCGCCCGCCATCGCCGGCGCGGTCAGCCGCATGTCGCGGCCGAGCCCGACTCGCAGCTCGCTCGGCTGCTTGCCCCGCAACCGTCCCAGCACCCGGGCGAAGGCGCGGCCGATCGCCAGCGCCGTCGTCTCGTCCATCTCGGAGCCGTGGAGGCCGCGGATGTCATAGGCCTTGAAGATTCCCGGCGGGGCCAAGGGAGACTGGTCGTTCAAAACGCTCCTTTCAGCGCTTCGTAGCTCTGCTCGATCGATTGCGGCATCACTTTCGTGTCGGCGATCACCGGCATGAAGTTGTTGTCGCCGGCCCAGCGCGGGACGACGTGCATGTGGATGTGGTGCTCGACCCCGGCCCCGGCGACCCGGCCCTGGTTGAAGCCCACGTTGTAGCCGTGCGGCTGGTAGACCTCCTCGAGCCGGTCCATCGCCCGCTGCGCCAGCGCCATCATCTCCGCCAGCGTCTCAGCCGGCATCTCCTGCAGGCGCCCGACGTGCTCATACGGCGCCACCATCAAGTGCCCGTTCGTATACGGGAAGAGGTTGAGGATCACGAAGCTGTGCTCGCCCCGGTGGACGATCAGGCTCGCCTCGTCGTCTCCCGCCGCCGGCTTGGCGCAGAAGATGCACTCCTCCTCGATGTCCTTGGACGCGTCCTTCACGTAAGCGAGGCGCCATGGCGCCCAGATGCGGAAATTTGCCACGGGCAGCCCATCCTACGAGAGCGCCGGGCGGCCGCAGTCGCCGCTCAGAGCCAGCGCCGCTTGCGGAAGTAGGCGACCAGGCCGATCAGGACCAGCAACATCACCCCGAGGACGGCGAAGAAGCCGGCATGGTCGCCCTCGTCGGGGACCCAGGTGTTCATCCCCATCACGCTGGCGATCAGGGTCAGCGGCAGGATCACGACGCTAATCGAGGTCAGCACCCGGAGGATGTCGTTGAGGCGATGGGAGATGACCGACTCGTTGGTCTCCTCGAGCGCCTCGGCGACCTCCTTGTAGTTCTCAAGCATGTCCCAGATCCGCTCGTGGGCGTCGACGATGTCGTCGAAGTAGATCTCCAGGTCGAAGTCAGAGGCGAGGTAGCGCTGCTTCACTTTCTCCAGCTGGCGGAGGACCGGCCGCTGCGGGCGGATGACTTTGCGGAAGTTGATGATCTCCTGCTTGACGTTGGAGATGTCGCGGACGACCTCCTCGGCCCGCTCTTCGAAGATCTGGTCCTCCAGCGCGTCGAGCTTGTTGCCGATCTTGCGCAGCATCGGGAAGCAGTAGTCGAAGCTGTCGTCGACCAGCCGGTAGAGCAGGTAGCCGGAGCCGCGCGAGAAGAGCTGTTCGCGCAGCTCCTCTTTGGCCCGGCAGCGCTCGAACAGGTACTCGACCGGCTGCAGCGGCAGGTTCGGGATCGTGACCACGTAGTCGGGGCCGACGAAGAGGTCTAGCTCGCCGGTGCCGAGACGGCCGGCGGCGGGGTCGAAGACCGGCAGGTGGAGGACGATGAAGAGGTAGTCGTCGTAGACGTCGATCTTCGGCCGCTGGTTGCGCGAGAGCACGTCCTCCAGGTCGAGGGCGTGGAAGTCGAAGTGCTCCTCCAGCCAGGTGCGCTCCAGCGACCCGGGCCACTCGATGTTGACCCAGCGCAGGCCGTTGGACTCGATCTGCTCGACGTTGGGCTGCTGCCGCTCAGGCGCCGCGGGCTGAGAGACGAGCTCGCCGCGCCGGCCACGCCGCCGCAGCCGTGGTTTCGGAAGGTTCGGCATCGCTCAGTCCGATCGTCTCTGGGTGCGGCGGGCTCATCGTGGCGCCTAGGTTAGCCACCTTCCGCGTATTGGAAGGACGGGAGGACGCCTGGTAAGGTTCCACCCACATAAGCGCCACATCTAGAGGGGTGGAGGGACTGGCCCAGTGAAACCCCGGCAACCATCGCGAACCGCAAGGTCGAGACAGGTGCCAAATCCAGCAGGTTGTTTAGCAACAGCGGCCTGAAAGATGTGGGGGATGTCCGATCGGACCTCGCCCCACAAATGGCGAGGTTTTTTCGTAAGAAGGCGAAAAGAGGATCGGATGTCAGTAGAGAGCCTGAAGTGCAAGGAGTGCGGGACGACGTACGAGCTGGATGCCAGCTACGTCTGCGAAAACTGTTTCGGCCCCCTGGAAGTGTCCTACGACCTCAGCGGCCTCGACGCCGCCGAGGTGAAGCGGCGGATCCAGGCCGGATCGCAGGGGATCTGGCGCTATCGCGACTTCCTGCCCTTCAAGGGCAGGGCGAGCGACCCGTTGGAGCCAGGGCTTACCCCGCTACTGAAGGCGGACCGCCTGGCCGAGCGGCTCGGGGTCGATGCCGAGATCTGGATCAAGAACGACGCCGCCAACCCGACCCACTCCTTCAAGGACCGGGTCGTCGCCGTGGCGGTCGCGAAAGCGAAGGAGCTCGGCTTCGAGACCGTCGCCTGCGCCTCGACCGGCAACCTCGCCAACGCCGTCGCCGCCCACGCCGCCGCGGCCGGCCTCGACTCCTACGTCTTCGTCCCCGCCAACCTCGAGGAGCAGAAGCTGCTCGCGACGGGCGTCTACGGAACCAACCTCGTTGGCGTGAACGGCAACTACGACGACGTCAACCGGCTCTGCACCCAGCTGGCCGAAACGCGCCCGTGGGCCTTCGTCAACGTCAACCTGCGCCCCTACTACGCGGAGGGCTCGAAGACCCTCGCCTACGAGACCGTCGAGCAGCTCGGCTGGGAACTGCCCGACAGGGTGGTCAGCCCAATCGCCTCAGGCTCGCTGTTCACCAAGCTCGGCCGCGGCTTCCAGGAGTGGATCGACCTCGGGCTCGTCAAGGGCGAGCAGCCGGCCTTCAACGGCGCCCAGGCCGAGGGCTGCAGCCCGGTCGCGACCGCCTTCGCCGAAGGCTGGGAAGTCTGCAAGCCGCAGCGGCCGGAGACGATCGCCAAAAGCCTCGCGATCGGCGATCCCGCCGATGGCCCCTACGCGGTCGAGCACGCCCGCCGCACCGGCGGCGGCGTCGACTCGGTCACCGACCAAGAGATCCGCGAAGGGATCAAGCTGCTGGCCGAGACGACCGGGATCTTCACCGAGACCGCCGGCGGCGTCACCGTCGGCGTCCTGCGCAAACTGGCCGAACGCGGCGAGATCGCTTCCGGCGAGCGAGTCGTCGTCTACATCACCGGCGAGGGCCTGAAGACGCTCGACGCGACCCGCGATACGTTCCAGATGCACGAGATCGACCCAGACCTCGACAGCTTCGAGGCCGAGTTCCGCCAGGAGGTAACCGCCTAGATGTCAGTCACCGTGAAGATCCCGACCCAGCTGCGCGCCGCCACCGGTGGTCAGGCGGAGCTGGAGGTAGACGGCGGCACCGTCGGCGAGGTCCTCGACGCGGTCTTCGACTCCCACGAAGGCCTGCGCGACCGGATCACCCAGGACGGCGACCTGCGCCGCTTCGTCAACGTCTACGTCTCCGGCGAGGACATCCGCTTCCAGCAGGGCCTGGAGACCTCGATCAACGACGGCGACGAAGTAACGATCCTCCCCGCAGTCGCCGGCGGCTGAGAGGAGCTGTGGCGCGGCGCATTTCGGCGTCCTCGGTCGCTTGCGTGCAGAGCACGCGGCGCTCCCTGCGTCCTTGAACTGCTTGGCCACAGCGCCTCTCAGAGATATGGGAAAACCACCAGTAGTCATTCTTTGCGGGGGGCGCGGAACCCGGCTTCGCGAGCGGACCGAGTCGGTGCCGAAGGCGCTGGTCGAGATCGGCGGCCGGCCGATCCTCTGGCACGTGATCCAGATCTACGCCGCCCAAGGTTTCGAGCGGTTTCTGCTCGCCACCGGCTACATGGGCGAGGCGGTCGCAGAGTTCGCCGCCGCCGAGCGCTGGCCGGAGGGCGCGCGGGTCGAATGCGTCGACACCGGTCTCGACACGCCGACCGGGGGCCGGGTGGCGGCGCTCGCCGATCGCCTCGGCGAAGAGCGCTTCTGCGTCACCTACGCCGATGGGGTCGGCGACGTCGATCTCGATGCGCAGCTCGCGTTCCACGACGGGGGAGAGGCACTGGCCACCGTCACCGTCGTCCGTCCCGACCTGCAGTGGGGGGTCGCCGAGCTTTCCGGAGATGAGGTGACCGGCTTCGTCGAGAAGCCGCGCAGCGAGCACTGGATCAACGGTGGCTTCTTCTGCTTCGAGCCGGGGGTCTTCGACTACCTCGACCCCGACAGCGTCCTGGAGCGCGAGCCGCTCTCTCGCCTCGCCGCTGATGAGCAGCTGCGCGCCCATCGCCACGAGGGCTTCTGGGACTGCATGGACACCTACAAGGACGCGGTCGTGCTCAACGACCTCTGGACCGCGGGCCGGGCGCCTTGGCGAATCTGGGACGCGGCGCGGGCGGAGGCGCCGTGAAGCGGGCGCTGGTCACCGGCGGCCACGGCTTCGTCGCCTCCAACCTGGCCCGGGCGCTGCTCGAACGCGGCGACGCGGTCAGCGTCCTCGACCTGGCGCCGCCGCCGCGCTCGGGGTTGGCTCTGCAGGGGGTCGACGCCGACGTCGAGTTGCTGGAAATCGATCTGCGCGACGCCGAGGCGATCGAGGCGGCGATCTCGGCCGGCGAATTCGAGGTCGTCTTCCACCTTGCCGCCCAGACCCTGGTCGGGCCGGCGATGGCGGACCCGACCCAGACCTTCGAGATCAACGTGCGCGGCACCTGGTCGCTGCTGGAGGCCTGCCGGCGCGCCGACGTGCCGGCGGTGATCGTCGCCTCCTCCGACAAGGCCTACGGCCCGAGCGACGAGCTGCCCTACCGCGAGGAGATGCGGCTGCAACCGGCCTCGCCGTATGAGGCGAGCAAGGCGGCGGCCGACGCGATCGCGCTCAGCTACCGGCCCGCCTACGGGCTGCCGGTCGCGGTTACCCGCTTCGCCAACATCTTCGGCGGTGGCGACCCCAACTTCTCCCGCCTGATTCCCGAGGCGATCGCCGCGGTGCTCGATGGCCGACGGCCGCAGATCCGCTCCGACGGCAGCCCCGAACGCGACTTCCTCTACGTCGCCGACGCGGTCACCGCCTACCTGGCGGTCGAGCACGCGGTCGGCGCCGGCGGTCCCGGCGCGGGGGAGGCGTTCAATGCCGGCGGCGAGACGCCGCACTCGGTGCGCGAGGTGCTGGAGACGATCGTCGCCGTCTCCGGTGCCGACCTCGAACCCGAATACCTCGGCACCGGCAACCCCGAGGGGGAGATCGACCGCCAGTTCGTCGATTCGACCAAGCTGCGCGAGATGACCGGCTGGCGCCCCGAGGTCGAGCTGCGCGACGGCCTGATCCGCACCCTTGACTGGTACCGGGACCACGCCGAGCTGCGCCCCGAGGCTGTTTCTCAGTAAGAGTAATACCTGTAATACTCTTACATGGTGAAGATCACCAGCAAAGGACAGGTGACGATCCCGAAGGGGCTTCGGGACGAGCTCGGCTTCCTGCCGGGCACCGAAGTCGAGTTCTTCGAGGATGGGAACGAGATCCGGATTCGCAAGGTCGCCGGCGAAAACAACCGTGGCCGGGAAATCGTCGAACGCCTTGAACGCGCAAGTGGCGGAGATATTCCGATGTCGACCGAGGAAATCATGCGCCTCACCAGGGGAGAGGATTGGGGCATTGGACACTTAGAAGAGGGTGACGGCGACCCTCGTTGACTCCAATGTCTTGATCGACATTTTCTCCGGCGACCCCGCTTGGGCAAATTGGTCGAGCAGGGCGTTGGCGGAGCTCGCCTCGGCGGGTCCTCTCGTGATCAACCTCGTCATCTATGCGGAGGTCTCACACAGGTATTCATCCAAAGAGCTGCTCGATGAAGAGCTGCCGGAGAACACTTTCCTGCGCGAGAACGTTCCGTGGGCTGCTGCCTTCCTGGCCGGCAAGGCCTTTGCCGATTACAGGCTGCGCGGCGGTGAGCGCCGATCTCCGCTGCCGGACTTCTTCATCGGCGCGCACGCGGCGGTTGGTGGGATGCGTCTCTTGACCCGCGATGCCTCTCGCTATCGAACCTACTTCCCGACGGTCGAGCTGATCGCCCCGGAGTAGCCGCGCTCACCGCTGGGTAGGCTGAGGCCCATGTGCGGGCGCTTCACGGTTACCACCAAGGACACCAAGAAGGTCGCCGACCGCTTCGAGGTCGAGCTGGAAAAAGCCCTGGAACGCAAAGCGGGCGCGGCGGCGAAAGAGAGCGCCAAGGACGGGGCGGAGGCCAAGGGGGACAAGGAGAAAGCGCCGCCCGGGTTCGGTCGCTTCAACGTCGCGCCAACCCAGGAGGTGCTGGTCGTCCGCGCTTCGCCCGAGCCGGAGGAGGCAGAGCAGGGTGAGCGCGAGGCGCGGTTGATGCGTTGGGGCCTGGTCCCGGTCTGGTCCAAGGACCTCAAGGTCGGCTACCGGATGATCAACGCGAAAAAAGAGAACCTGCTGAAAAGCAAGGCCTACGGGCCGCTGGTCGGCAAGTTCCGTCACCGCTGCCTGATCATCGCCGACGGTTTCTATGAGTGGATGAAGGCCGAGGATCCCAAGCAGCCGCGCCAGCCCTGGCACTTCCAGGTCGACGGTGGTGAGCCGTTCGCCTTCGCCGGGCTCTGCACCCGCAAGGAGTGGTCGGATGCCGAGGACCGCGGCTACGACGACGGCTACCTCTACACCTGCACCCTGGTGACGACGACGCCGAACAAGGTCGTCGCCCCGGTCCACGACCGGATGCCGGCGATCCTGCCGAGCCCCGAGGCCGAGGCCGCCTGGCTCAACCCGGAGCTGAGCGCCGAGGACGCGGTGGCAATGTGCGGGCCGCTCGACGCGAGCCGGATGTCGAGCGCCCCGGCGAACCCGAAGCTGAACAAGGTCGGCAAAGGGATGGCGGAAGGGCCGGAGCTGCTGGTGGCACCGCAGGAGAGCCTCGACCTCTAGCCCTCGTCGCCTTCTTCCTCTTCGGCTTCTTCGCGTTCTTCTTCTTTCAGTTCTTCGGCTTCTTCGTCGATCGGCGGCGGGCGGTCGGGCAGCGCCGCGGCGGTGCGGACGGTCGCCTCGCCGGCCTTCGTCTCCAGCGTGCAGCCGAATTTGGCGGCGGGGACGTCGGTCGTGCGCCAGATCGTGAAGAAGGGAAGTTCGAGGTCCTGCTTGGGACTGCCGGCGATCAGGTATTCGATTCGCTCTTCGCCGGTCTTGTACTCGGGCCATTCGACCTTGACGCCCTTTTCGCTGGTGAAGCGCGGCGGCCGGTCGGGGAATTCGAGCACCGCCAGTTCGCTGCTCTTGGAGCTGAAGTCCATCAGCACCGTTTCCGGCACTTCCTGGTTGTAGATCCCGGCTTCGGAGGAGCGGGGGTAGGTGGCGCGGAGGCCGCCGCTGGAGCGGGTGATTTCGGTCCCGCGCGGCGCCTTCACCGTGCAGGTGACCTTGCCTTCGCCGATCGGCGACCCGGCCGAGACGTTCAGCTTGGCGCTGGCGACGTAGAGCGAGTAGCCGCTGACATTGGTGCCGGTCGCGCGGATCCGGGCCTCGGTCAGCCGCATCTCGCCTCCGCCGTTGGGGACGGAGACCGGCTGAGATTCGACCGGCTTGCTCGCCTCGACCCATTCGAGGTTTGCGGCTTCGCCCTCGCCCTTGCCGGTGCTGGCCAGGGCGGCGACCAGGCAGGCGACGAGCCCGACGGCGATCACGATCAGGGCGCCGCGCGGCGGGCGCGTGTCCTGCGGTGCGGTGCCGCGGGGGGCGTCGTTCACAGGCGCGACAGTATTGGAATTCGTCACAGTCCCGCGCGCCGCGATACCTCGACCGGCCAACGGGGTACGTTCCCCCCATGGCAGGCAAGGTGACGCGGCTGCGAGCGGCAGAGGCAAGGCATCGGACCGTCGACGTACACGGCCGCTCGGTGAGCTTCATCGAGGCCGGCTCGGGCCCGGTTCTGCTGCTGGTCCACGGCATGGCCGGGACCTGCGACAACTGGGAATCGGTTGTCGAGCCGCTGGCGATGAAGCACACCGTGATCGCCCCTGACTTCCCCGGTCACGGCGCCTCGGCGCCCGGGGGAGGGGACTACTCGCTGGGCGGCCTGGCCGGCGCTCTGCGCGACCTGCTTTTGACCCTCGGCCACGAGCGGGCGACGCTGGTCGGCCACTCGCTGGGCGGCGGCGTCGCGATGCAGTTCACCTACCAGTTCCCGGAGATGGTCGAGCGGCTGGTGCTGGTCTCCAGCGGCGGCCTCGGCCCCGACGTCAGCCCGATCCTGCGGGCGGCGGCGCTGCCGGGCGCGGAGCTGTTCATCTCGGCGACCGCCGGGGTGGGGGCGAGGGTGGGCTCGGTTCTGGGCCGCGGCCTCGGCCTGGTCGGCCTGCGCCCCAATGCCGACGTCGAGGAAGTGACCCGTGGCTACGCGACCCTCTCCGACCCCGAGCGCCGCAAGGCCTTCCTCGCGACCCTGCGCTCGGTCGTCGGCACCGATGGGCAGCGGGTCGGCGCCCTTGACCGCCTCTACCTGGCCGAAGCGCTGCCGCTGCTGATCCTCTGGGGCGAGAACGACCCGATCATCCCGGTCGAGCACGCCCGCGAGGCCCACGCCCAGCTGCCCAGCAGCCAACTTGAGATCTTCGAGGACACCGGTCATGTCCCACAGCTGGAGCGCCCCGGCCGTTTCATCGCCGTCCTCGAACGCTTCCTCGCCGAAACCGAGCCGGCCGAGTTCGACCGCGACGAGTGGCGAGCGAGGTTCAAAGCCGCTGACGGTTAGGCGTGTCGCCTTTTGGGTCTATAGGGACCACAAAGGCGACAGCGGAGAGACGCGCCCGACAGGATTCGAACCTGTGGCCTCTTCCTCCGGAGGGAAGCGCTCTATCCAGCTGAGCTACGGGCGCTCACTCGGCAGATTAACCCGTAACTGACGTAGGCTCGCCGCCGATGGATCTCGCGGTGACTTTTCTTGGAACCGGGGGCTCGGTGCCCTCGGCGCGGCGCTCTACCGCCAGCGTGCTGGTGGCGCGTGGGGGAGAGCGGTTGCTGTTCGACTGCGGCGAAGGGACGCAGCGGCAGATGCAGCGCTCCTTGGGGCTGGTGCAGGCGGACGAGATCTACCTCACCCACTTCCACGCTGACCACATCCTCGGCCTGCCGGGGCTGCTGAAAACGTACGACCTGACCGACCGGCAGGTGCCGCTGAAGATCTACGGGCCGCCGGGGCTGACCGAGCTGTTCCAGATCTTCGCGCCGCTGATCGGCCGGCTCGGCTTCCCCCTCGACCTGCGGGAGGTCGGGCCGGGGGACGCGATCGAGCACGACGGCTACGAGGTCCGTCCCTTCGAAGCCGCCCACAGCGCTCGCGCCAACGGCTACGCCCTGGTCGAGGCGGAGCGCCCTGGTCGCTTCGATCCCGACGCCGCCGCGGCCGCGGGGGTCAGGGAAGGCCCTGCCTACGCCGCCCTGCAGCGTGGCGAGACCGTCGAGGGCGAGGGCGGGCCGGTAACGCCAGACCAGGTGATGGGCCCGAGCCGCGCCGGCCGCACGATCGTCCTCACCGGCGACAGCGCGCCGAGCCCGGCCACCGTCTCCGCCGCGGCCGACGCCGACCTGCTGATCCACGACGCCTCCTTCGCCGAGGAGGAGGTACAACGCGCCGCCGAGACCGGGCACTCGACCGTCGGCCAGGCCGCCGCCGTCGCCGCCGAGGCGCACGTGAAGCTGCTGGCGCTGGTCCACATCTCCTCCCGCTACCACGTCGGCAAGGTGATCGAGGAGGCGCGGGAGGTCTTCGAGTCGACGATCGCCCCGCGCGACTTCGACGTCGTCGAGCTGCCCTTCCCTGAGCGCGGCGAGCCGCACCTCGTGCCCAATGGGGCCCGCGAAACGCGGGAACAGCCCGAGCCCGAGGGCTAGCGGCGTCGCCTGGCGCTGCTACATTGGGCGCGTCCTTTAACCCGGTCCCGCGAGGCCAGGAAGGAATTGATCGAAGTGAGTGAGAAGGTCGTGCTGGAGCACGACGACCTGAGGCGAACGCTGCGGCGGATCGCCCACGAGATCGCCGAGAAGAACCCCGATTCGGGCCATCTGGCGGTCGTCGGCATTCACACCCGCGGCGCGGTGCTGGCCCGCCGCCTCCACGTCTTCCTCGGCGAGCTGACCGGGACCGAGCTGCCGATCGGCGACCTCGACATCTCCTTCTATCGCGACGACGTCGGCGCCAAGGCACCTTCAGCTCAGCCGGTCGTCCACGCCTCCCACATCGACTTCGACCTCGCCGGCCGCACCGTCGTCCTCGTCGACGACGTCCTCTACACCGGCCGCACCGTCCGCGCCGCGATCGAGGCGCTCTTCGACTACGGCAGGCCGCAGCGAGTGCAGCTGGCGGTCCTCTGCGACCGCGGCCACCGCGAGCTGCCGATCCGCCCCGACTACGTCGGCAAAAACCTGCCGACCGCGCGCGAGGAGCGGGTCAACGTCCGCCTTGACGAGATAGACGGCACGGATGAGGTGACGATCTCCGAGCCCAGTCCAGTGGAGGTGAGCCCATGAAGCACCTGCTCTCGATCGAGCAGCTCTCGCGCGAGGAGATCGAAGCAATCCTCCACCGCGCCGAGAGCTTCGCCGAGGTCGGCCGCCGCGACATCAAAAAGGTCCCGACCCTGCGCGGCCGCACCGTCGTCTCGCTCTTCTACGAGTCGAGCACCCGCACGTCCAGCTCCTTCGACCTCGCCGCCAAGCGCCTCTCGGCCGACCTCGTCTCGGTCAAGGCCGCCGGTTCCTCGGTCGAGAAGGGCGAGTCGCTGAAGGACACGATCGCCACCCTCTCCGCCTACGACCCGGCCGCGATCGTGATCCGACACCCCTACGCGGGCGCCGCCCAGATGGTCGCCGGCTGGACGCCGGCCGCGGTCGTCAACGCCGGCGACGGCAAGCACGAGCACCCCAGCCAGGCGCTGCTCGACGTCTACACCCTGCGCCGCAAGCTCGGCTCGCTGGAGGGGGTGCGGATCTGGATCGTCGGCGACGTCCTCCACAGCCGCGTCGCCCGCTCCAACCTGATTGCCTTCGCCCGGATGGGCGCCGAGGTCACCGTCTGCGGCCCGCCGACCCTGATCCCGCGGGGGATCGAGGAGCTCGGCTGCGACGTCTCCTACAGCCTCGACGGGGTTGAGGAGGCCGAGGTCGTCTACGCCCTGCGGATGCAGAAGGAGCGGATGAGCGAGAGCTTCGTCCCCTCGCTGCGCGAGTACGCGGCCAACTTCCAGATCGACAGCCGCCGGCTCAATCCGCGCCAGCTGCTGATGCACCCTGGCCCGGTCAACCGCGGCGTCGAGCTCTCCGGCGAGGCGATCGACTCGCCCCAGTCGCTGATCGCCGAGCAGGTCGCCGCCGGCCTGGTGGTGCGGATGGCGATCCTCTACGAGCTGCTCGCCGGCG
>JBIOTO010000145.1:0-11321 GCA_044865945.1 Solirubrobacterales bacterium | reverse complement strand
CACATCTCCCAGGACGCCGAGGGCGCGATCTGGATCGGCGGCCAAACCGAGACCGTGATCGTAGGCCAACTGGCGAGACCGCGATAGAGGCCGATTATCGGCTTCGTTTGCGGTCTCGGCGGATCAGCCGTGGGCTTGGTGGACCACGGCGTGTCCCTTGCCGCGGGCGATCAGCCAGCGGTTGACCGGCAGCGCGACGAGGCCGGCGATGAGGAGGGCGAAGGCGAGGCTGCCCCAGAAGAGGAGGCTGCCGAGGCCGGCGTCCATCGCCCCGGGCACGGTCAGCATGATCAGGTTGTCGACCACCTCCATCGTCGCGATGCTGAGGGTGTCGGAGGCGAGGGCAATCGGAATCACCGCGCCGAGCGCCATCCCCGAGCGCAGCAGCGGCAGGCTGGTCAGCCCGTAGCCGAAGAGGAAGGCGAGGGCCACGGCGAGGACGATCGTGGCGAGGTCGGAGAAGCCGAGCGCGGTGCCGATCGCCATGCCCGCCACCTCGCCGATCGCGCAGCCGGTGAGGCAGTGGACGGTGGCGGAGAAGGCGACGGCGTTGAGGTTGTGCTCAGAAGCGGTCATGGCCATCAGTCTAGCATACCCCCCAGGGGTATAGAAGACGCCTGACGTGGTCCTCCCGCGTCCGTTTCAACAGCGATGAGACCCACCGAAAGGAAGGCCGCGATGAGACGAACGACTTTCAGCCACGGGCGGGGGCTCCGGCTGGCCGTGGGAATGGTGCCAGCCGTTCTGCTCGCCTTCGCCTTTGCCAGCGCCGGGTCGGCCGCCCCGGCCGGTTCCGCGAACCTGAAGATCACCAAGGCCGACAGCCCCGATCCGGTCCGCGTCGGCGCCAGCCTCACCTACGCGATCGGGGTCGAAAACCTCGGTCCCTCGCCGGCCAGCGGTGTGACCGTGACCGACAGCCTGCCGAAGGGCGTCGACCTCGTCTCGGCCTCCGGCCCGGCCGGGCCCTGCGCGGCGCGGGGCGACAAGGTGACCTGCGCGGTCGGCTCGCTCAACCCGATCGGCGTCAACTACGGCGGCGCGCCGGCGCAGGTGACGATCGTCGTCGTCCCGCGCAAGACCGGCACGATCCGCAACACCGCCACGGTCAAGGGAGACCAGAAAGACCCGGTCAACTCGAACAACAAAGCGACCGTCTCGACCCTGGTCCTCGGCACCGTCAGCTGTCGCGGTGCCGCCGCCACGGTCACCGGGACGACGGGCGACGACGTGCTGTTCGGCACCCCCGGTCCCGACGTGATCGCCGCGCTTGCCGGCAACGACCGGGTCGTCGGTCTCGCCGGGCGTGACCTCGTCTGCGCCGGTAGCGGCGCCGACCGCGTCGTCTCCGGTTCGGCCGCCGACCGGGTCTTCGGCGGCGCCGGTCCCGACCGCCTGATCGGCCGCGGCGGCCCGGATCTGCTGAAGGGCTCCGGCGGCAACGACGTGCTGAAGGGCGGCGCCGGCTCCGACCGGCTGCGCGGCGGCAGCGGCTTCGACCGCTGCCGGCCCGGCCCCGGCCTCGACTCGGTTCGCGGCTGCGAGCGCTAGCGCTCGCGGGCCCCAAGATAAGAGCCAGCCCCTCAACTGGGGGCTGGCTCGAGGTGCTTGGGTTCCGCTGGTCGCTAGCCGATGTACATGATCGCGATCGCCATCGCGTCGTCGATCAGGTGGTGGCCTTCCGGCACGTTGTAGATGCCGTGCAGGCGGATCGTCTGTCCTTTGCTGAACGTCGCGACCGGGTTGCCGGTGCAGACGTTCATCCCGGAGACGTGTTTACGGCCGTCCGAGTGGGTTACGTAGCCCGGAGCGCCGTAGGTCGCCACTGAGTTGCAGATCAGCGATTCGCCGGCTGATTTGTTGGTCAATTCGATGTTGACGCCGTGGTCGTGGATGTGACCGGCGGCGGCGATCACTTTCCCGCCGAAGGTCGCGTTCCAGTCGTAGTGGGTGTCGCTGAGCCCGGTCGGAACCGTGATGTAGGAGTTCAGCGAGCACTGGTTGGCGTCCATCCAGACCGGCCGCAGCGGCGCCCGGCTGGTGTGGTCGGTGCCCGTCGCGTACTTCCAGGTCACCCGGATTTTCACCGTTTTGCTGGTCGTCTGCCAGTTCATCAGGTCGAAGACCATGTTCCAGGTCTCCGTGCTGTTGACCTTGTAGCCGTAGGGCAGCGAGGTCAGGTCGACCGGAGTGCGCTCGTCGCCGGAGGCGAAGAAACGTTCACCCAGCAGCCCCGGGCCTTTGCCGGCGCAGGTGACGTCGGACTTGCCGCTCGACTGGGCGGCGAACATCGCGTGATGCAGCATCGGCCCTTCTGTGATCGTCGCCTTGCTGCCGCTTTCGTAGACGAGGTCCGGCGTGGCACCGATGATCGAGCAGCCGGTGCACGGCTTGGCGATGTTGCTGACGATTTTGTTGGTGATCATCCCCGCGTTCTCATGGTCGTGCGGGTCGCCGTTGCCAGCCGGGATCGTGTACGGGCCGTAATCGATCGTTTTGGTCACGATCGCCGCGTTCGCGGTCGCCGGGACGGCGAAGAGCGCGAGCGCGCAGACGAGCAGAGCCAAGCGTTTGATCGCTTGCATCTATTTCCTCCCCAATGAGTAGAAGCGACGCTCTCCCTGCGAGAGCGTCATCGAGTAATCAGAGAACCTAAAACGCTTGCCGGCCGGGGTCAACCGTAATCGCCCACATCGCCCGCTTTGAGGTAGCCGGGTTGACATGTGACTAATTAGTCACCTATAGTCGGGCCATGGACGAGGTCTTCAAGGCGCTGGCGGATTCGACCCGCCGCCAACTGCTCGATCAGCTCTTCGAGCGTGACGGCCAGTCGCTTAGCGCCCTGGAAGCGGGCCTGCCGATGTCGCGCTTCGGCGTGATGAAGCACCTCAGGGTGCTGGAGGAGGCGGGCCTGGTGACGACGAGGCGGCGCGGCCGCGAAAAGCTGCACTACCTCAACCCCGTCCCGATCAGGCTCATCCACGACCGCTGGGTGAGCAAGTACGCGGAGCCCTGGGCCTCGGCGCTCAGCGAGCTCAAGACCGAACTGGAGGACGAGTGATGAATGACGACAACGCCTACACCGTGGTTGGCGGGCGCGGTTCGATGACCGTGTTCGAGATCTACGTCAAGACGACGCCGGAGCGCCTCTGGGAGGCGATCACCAGCGAGCGGATGCGCGCCCGCTACAGCTTCGGGGTCGGGACCGTGTCCGACTGGACCCCCGGCTCGGAGTACAAGGCCTCGGTTCCCGGGGTGGTCGAGATCGCCAGCGGCGAGAACCTCGAGGTCGACCCGCCCCGGCGCCTGGTGCAGAGCTTCACCGCCCTGTGGAGCGAGGACGTGCGGAAGGAAGGGGAGTCCCGGGTGACCTGGGAGATCGAGCCGGTTGGGACCTCGTGCCGCCTGCGGGTCACCCACGACCAGCTGGGCGCCGAGGCCAACAGCGAACTCTACGGCGGCTGGCCGATGATCCTCTCCGGCCTGAAGACGCTGCTGGAGACCGGCGAGGACCTCGACACCCCCGGTTCGATGCGTTATTCAGGCGCCGCCGGGTAGCCGAAGCGAACCCGACCAAGGAGGAGCCAGTCGATGACCCAACCGACCCTGGAGGACGCCCGCGAGTTGAGCCAGTGGCGTCCTCCCCTCGGCGTTCTCTCCGTCTACCTCGGTTTCGATCCCGCCGACCGCGGCGGTGCCTGGCGGACCGAGCTTCGCAACGGCCTCGACTCGATCCTCGACGCGCAGAAGGATGCCGCGCACGAGCGCCGGGTGGCGCTGCGTGAGACGGCGAAACGCCTTACCGAGCGGTTCGAAGACGGCGACCTGCGCCCGCCGCCACGGGGGGAAGTCGGCTTCGTCGAGGTTGCGGATAAGGAGGGGACGCAGCACTGGTTCGGCGCTGGAGTGGCTCCCGCCGACGTCTGCGTCGCGCTCGGCTCCGAGCCGGTCGTGGCGCCGCTGCTGGAGTTGCGCGGCCGCGGGAGGTCGCGGGCGATCGTCCTCCTCTCCGCCGAGCGGGTGCGGCTGCTGAGCTGCGCCGAAGGGGCGATCGAGGAGCTCGAGAGCTGGGAGCTGACCATCACCAGCCTCGACTGGCGCGAGCGCAAGGCGCAGAGCGCCAGCAATCCCGCCCGTGCCCAGGGCGTCAGCTCCTCGGGGCACGATCAGTTCGACGAGAGGCTCGAGCACAATCGCCAGCGCTTCCTCTCCGAGTGCGGTGGTCTGGTCGCCAACCGGGTCGCCGCGGACGACCTCGGCGGCGTGGTTGCCTTCGGCCCCGCGCACGACTTCGAGAGCTTCGAGGCCGGCTTCAACTCCCCGCGGGTGGAGCTGACCCACGGTGGCGACGCGGACCTGATCTCGGCCCCGAAGGGCCAGGTGGGGGAGGTCGCGGCAGCGGCAGTGGCCCGCCTCGACGAGGAGCGCGACCGGTCGGTGGTCGAGCGGGCGATGGCCGAGGTGAAGGGCGGCAGCCGCGGCGCCGCCGGTCGACAGGAGACCCGGGAGGCGCTGGTCGAGGGCCGGGTCGACCACCTCGTCGTCGACGCCGCGATCGACCGGGCCGAGGCCGAGGCCCTCGTCCGCGGAGCCCTCGCCAGCGGCGCCCAGGTGACGGTCGTCCGCGATGAGGTGGCGGCGCCGCTAGTCGAGGCCGAGGGGGTCGCCGCGATCCTCCGCTACTGACCGGGGGGAGTGTGACCCCTGTCCGGTTCGGCTTCCCCCCACGGGGTACCCGAGGGTGACAGGGAGACCGATGGAGGAAGGAGTACAGCTTGAGTAAGCAAGAGCAGGTGGCCGGAGGGCCCCTGGGCAAAATCGTCGGGCGCGCGAAGCAGGCCGCGGGAGCGGTGCTGGGCCGCGACGAGCTGCATCGCGAGGGCCGGACGCAGGAGGTCCGGGCCGACGTTCAGGCGGAGGCCGCCGAGCAGGCCGCCGAGGCCGAGCGCGCGGAGGCGGAGGCCGGGATCGAGGCCGAACGGGCCGAGACCGAAGCCGAGCGCCATGAGACCGAACTGGAGGCGACGGAAATCGAGGCGGAGGAGGAGGCCGAGAAGATGCGCGCCGAGGAGCAGCGTGAGGCCTCAGCACGAGCCGTGGCCGAGAAGGCCGCGGCCGAGCGCGGGCGGCTCTCGACGGAACAGCGTTCCGAGGCGGAACGTCAGCGGGCGGTCGCCGAGCAGAGCGCCGCGAAAAGCGACGCGGCCGAGTTGCGGCGCGAAGCCGACCGGGCCGAAGAGGCCGCGGCGGCAATCGATTCGAAGGAGAAGAGCTGATGTCATTACTCACCGTTCCCAAGACTGTCGTCGGGGGGTCGCTGAAGCTTGCCCGGGCGCCGCTCGACTTCGCCGTCGGCGCTGTCGTCGGCCTGAGGACGCCGTCGCCGGCGGATAGAGAGCGCGAACGCGCCGACCGGCTGCGTGAGCGGGCCGTGGCGCGCGAGCATGAGACCGAGCAGCGCCGGGCGCGGGTCGAGGAGGCGGCCGACGAGGCCGCGGCGGGGGCTCGCCGTCAGGCCGAGGAGCGGAAGCGCGAGGCGGAGAAGCGCCGCCGCGAACGCGAGAGCCGGGCGAAGAAGGCCGAGGCGAAAAAGAAGGAGAAGGCGGCAAAGGCCGCGGCAAAAGCGAAGCGGGCCAACGCCAAAGCGGAGAAGACCGCCCAGCTGGAGAAGCTCGAGGCCAAGGAAGAGAGCATCGCGGCCAAACAGCGGGCCGCGGCGACCGAGCGCGAGGCGCGACGGTTGGAGGAGAAAGCCGGAGCGGCCAAGCGGGCCCGCAAGAACGGGAGCGGCGCCTAGCGGCGCCGCTCAGTCCTCGCTCTCGAGGTAGAAGACCTCGGCGCAGACGTCGACCTCGGCGTCGATGCCGCTGATAAAGGCGCGAACGCCGCGCCCGGTCACCCGTTCGACGATCTCCCGGAACTTCCCCGAGCTGGCGTACTGGAAGTAGATCCGCGTGTCCCGCAAGCGCTGGTGCTCGCCCATCTCGGCGAGGCTGCGCTCGGCGGGCGTGAAGGTGTTCTCCAGCGAGCAGATGACGATGTTGGGCCCGGCAAATTCCGTCCGGGCTTTGGTCGGCCCGCGCCCGAAGAGCTCCTTGTAGAGCCGCACCATCTCGCGCGAGATCTCCGCCCGAACCGAGTCGTACTGGTTGTTCTCGGTTGGCGCCATGGGCTGATCAGACATGCTGCCCCAATACCCCGCCGAGCCAGTGCCTACCCGGCCGCTACGGCGTCCGGGGAATCGTTCGGCTCGCCTGGGACAAGTGCCGCCGAGCCGCGCGGACCCGCCGCAGCAGGCGGTCGCGCTTCAGCGCCGGGTCCCCTTCGGGGCCGCGGGTGTTCGGCTTTGGACTGGGAAACCGGTCGTTCTCTTCGGGTGCCGCCAAGCGCATTTCTCCTCCGGCTGGGGTCGGGGTGAATTGGTGATGTCGACCTCTCCCAATCCCCGTGCTGCTGCCGTGAGAAGTGAGCGGTACGCCTCCCGACACAAGCGGCGCTGTGACCGCTGTGCCAGTCGTCTGACTACCCCGAGCCAATGCGGACAAACCCGTTTCGTTTGGCAACCACCGGGAAGACAGAACCGAAGGAGCTAGAGCATGAAACAACGTGGTTTCCAACATCGGGCACTGATCTACGCGGGGGCTGATGAGTACCTGGCGGGAACCATGCCATTCGTGCACGAGGCTCTGATCGCCGGCGAACCCCTGCTGGTCGCCGTCGCCGAGGACAAGGGCGAGTTGATCGCCGAGGAGCTCGGCCCCGACGCCGACCGGGTCCTCTTCCTCGACATGCGGAAGGTCGGCCACAACCCGGCCTCGATCATCCCCCTCTGGCGCGACTTCGTCGACGACCACGAGGGGGCGTCGGTGCGGGGAATCGGGGAACCGGCCTGGGCCGCGCGCAGCGAGGCGGCGCTGGAGGAGTGCCACTGCCACGAGGGCCTGCTCAACCACGCCTTCGGCCAGGGCCCGGAATGGAGTCTGCTCTGCCCCTACGACGCGGAATCGCTCGGCGACGAGGTGCTGGCGAGGGTGGACCTCTCGCACAGCCGCGTCTCCAGCCAGGGCCGGACGGAGGACAGCTGCCGCTTCGAAGCCGACCCCGACTGCCTGGGCCGGGAGCTGTCGCCGCCCCGCTCGCGCCCCGAAGTCCTCAGCTTCGGGATCGCCGGGCTCGCCGAGGTGCGACTCCATGTGGCGCGGGCGGCCGAGGACGCGGGGCTCGACCCCCGGGGGGTCGCCGACCTGGTCACCGCCGCCAGCGAGCTCGCCGCCAACAGCGTCGCGCACGGCGGCGGCAGCGGCACGCTGCGGCTCTGGTGCGAGGGGGACCACCTCCTCGCCGAGGTCGAGGACCGTGGCCTGATCGAGGAGCCGCTGGTCGGTCGCCTGCGTCCC
Source organism: Solirubrobacterales bacterium (assembly GCA_044865945.1). Taxonomy (GTDB): domain Bacteria; phylum Actinomycetota; class Thermoleophilia; order Solirubrobacterales; family 70-9; genus VAYN01. Next base: position 3,924 of record JBIOTO010000145.1, on the reverse strand, counting down.
ACCATCTCGCAGGAGGGTGGCCGCGGCCTGTGGCTCGCGAACCAGCTCTGTGACCTGGTCCAGATCCGCTCCGGCGAGCGCGGCACCACGGTGCGGCTGCACATCCTCGCCCGCGACGGCGTCCTGGTCTAAGAGGAAAAGGCCCGCTTCGCGGCCGTCATGTGCAGGTCTTCGACTTCCTGGCCTTGGCGGTCGGCGCGCTCGGCCAGAGCCTGAAAGTCGAACCCGTCGAGCGAGCCGCCGAAGGTCTGCTCGAGCGCGTTCCAGAGCTGCAGCTTGCCGCCGATCCCGCTCGCCAGGATCTCCAGCTCGAGCACCGGGCTGAGCGGCGATTGGCCGCGCAGGTGGCCGTTCGGCTTCAGCCGGCCAAGCCGCTCGGCGATTAGAGCCAGCTTCGGTTTGACCGGGTCGCGGCGGATCTCGAGTCGCTCGGTCAGCCGCGCCAGGGTCTCGCGGTCGGCTTCGATCTCGGCGCAGATCCGCGCCAGCGGCTCGCCCAGCTCCGGATCGCCTTCGTTGCTCGACCGCAGGCGGCGGGCCAGCTCGACGCCGCCCGTCGCCCCCGCGAAGTGGTCGTTCAGGTAGATGCCCAGGTAGCGATTGTCGCCGGGGTTCCGCGTCATGGTTGGCCGAGCCCCTTGTCCTCGGCGGCTCTGTAGGCGATCTGGAAGAAGTCGGAAATGGTCAGCGCCGCGAACAGCGAGGCGACGAAGCGGGTGACGCGGGGAGCGAAGAGGAGCCCGACCGAGAAGGCGGCGACGGCCCAGAGGTCGAGGCAGAAGGGACAGGTCAGGAGCTCGCCGATCGCTTTGCGCATCCCGGTCCCGCGCGAGCGCTCCTCCAGCTCGGCCGGTCCGCCCTTGCCTTCCAGTTCGGTGAAGGGAGCCCGCAGCGGGCTCGTCACCTTGTCCTTGGCGATCATCCGGCTGACTTTGTGGGAGGCGGTGCCGACCAGCAGCAGCTGGCCCGCGTCGACCCTCTCCGGCAGCTCGCGATCTCGACGCCTGGCGGTTGCCAGGGCGGCGCCGACCAGCGACGCGAAGATGCTCATGAACGCCAGGTAGGGGCCAAACGGAGGTTGCTTCTCGGGAGGGGCGTAACCGCTCATCGCCCCCACCTACCCGCTGCGATGGGCGTCGCAACCCTGGCTTGCGCCCAGGTCCATCCGTTAGGATCGCCGGTCTCCTGTCCTTGCCTGATTTCAAGAACCACGATGATCCGCTGATGCAGCGCTTCAAAGTCACGAGCAACGATCCGCGGCCCGGCTGCCGGGACATTCAAATCGAGGGAGAGCTCGACCTTGCCGTTGCCGGCCAGCTCGACGAGGTCCTGACCGCCGCGGTGGCCGAGTGCGACTCCATCGTCGTCGGCCTCGGCCGCTGTGCCTTCATCGACTCTTCGGGCATCGCGGTGATACTTCGCGCCCATAACCGGATGCGGGAGGAGGGCGGCCGTCTCGCCGTCTACGCCCCCACCGACCAGGTCTTGCGCGTGCTCTCGATGACCGGCTTGACCGCCAACGACCTCGTCTTCGACAGCGCCGAGGAGGCGCTGGCGGCGGTCGGTGCCGCCGGGAGCTGAACGACCAGCTGGCTCTGCCTCAGTGGGTGCCGCGGCGGAAGACGATCCCGCGACCGCCGCTCGCCGTGCACTTGTGTGAGTCGCCGTAGTAGTCCTTGCCGGTCAGGTCGCAGGTGAAGCCGAGCACGGTGATTTCCCAGTCGTGCTGGAGGCGTTCGTTCATCAGCCGGACGTAGCGGACGATCACCCGCTTGGCCCGCGGGCAGCCGATGCCCCGGACCCTGATTCCGTTGATGTATGCCCACTTCATGTCCTCGCAGGCGTGGGAGTTCGGCAGCTTGGCGGTCGGCTTGGCCGCGGCCGGGGCGGTGAGAGCGGCCACGCAGGCGAGCGCGGCGATCAGCGCCAGGAGCTTGGCGGGCAGGTGCATGGGCGCATCCTGACCGATCCAGGCTGTCGGAGCAAGCTTTGCTGAGTGCTCAGCCGAAGCGCGGTTCGAGGCGCTTGAATGTACGCCACCAGCCGGAGTCGAGTGTCGCGTGCTCGACCGCCTGCAAGAGCGAGCCGTCGTCATCGTGCAGCTCGTAGCTGACCACCGGCCTTCCGCCCTCGGACTCGACCGCGACGATGCGAGCCATCATCAGGAAGGGCGGGCAGCTGAGCCACACCTCACCTGGTTTGGGAAGGATTTTTACATTGGGGCTCGGCATGGGTCCTCGGTACCCCTGCATTCGACGCGAAAACCGAGATCCATCCCCCAAAACGGGAGAAACTTCGGACCTCCGATTAGGAGATGAGGTCGATCACTTCTCGCTCGATCTGGCGGCGCCGCTTGGCGCTGAGGCGACCGTTGCCGGACGGTGGCGGGTCGATCGTGGCGCCATCGCGGTAACGGTCGAGGACGCGGGGGTCGATGTAGGAGGCGCGGCAGACAGCAGGGGTGTTGCCGAGCGCCTCGGAGACCTCGTTCACCGCGCGGGCGATCGCCCGCTTCGCCGCCGCTTCGGAGCTGGGCCGATCCTCGCCGGCGAGGGCGACCGCGGCGAGGACCGTCCCGTGCCAGGTGCGGAAGTTCTTGGCGGTGAACTCCTCCCCGATCTTCTCGTGGATGTAGTCGTTGATCTCCTCGGAGCGGACGTCGACCCATTCGCCGCCGGCGCGGTAGGCGAGCAGGTCCTCGGGGCCGCCGCGGCGCCGGTGCATCGTCTCGATCGCCCGCCGGGCGGCGGCGTCGCGGATCGACTGCACTCGCCGCTGGCCGCTCTTGGCGGGAAAGTCGAAGACCACCTCGTGACGCTTGACGGTGACGTGCTCGCGGCGCACGGTGGCGAGCCCGAAGCTCTCGTTTTCCTCGGCGTAGGTCTCGCTGCCGATGCGGAAGAAGCCGAGGTCGAGGAGGCGTACGGCGCAGGCGAGGGCGCGCTCGGGTGGCATCCCCTGGCGGCGCAGGTCGGCGGTCACCGCGCGCCGCAGTTTCGGCAGCGCGAGGGCGAATCGCCGCACCAGCTCGAACTTCCGCTCCGCCTGCCGCTGCTGCCAGCGCTCGTGGTAGAGGTACTGCTTGCGACCGGCTTCGTCGTATCCGGTCGCCTGGATGTGGCCGAAGGGGTCGGGGCAGATCCAGACCTCCTTCCAGGCCGGCGGGATCGCCAGCTGGCGGATCCGCTCCAGCGTCTCCTCGTCGGCGATCCCCTCGCCCGAGGTGTCTTCGTAAGAGAAGCCGCGCCCACGACCGATCCGCCGGATCCCCGGCGAGCCGCAATCGGCGCGCCGCAGGCGGCCACGACGTGGGGAGGGGGCTGAGGTGGGGGCGCTCGGCATGTGGGGTGGGTACCCCCGGGCGGTGGGGGTGAACCCAGGCGCGCCCGGCTTTCGTGACACACACGTGTGAGAGCCGGCACAAACCGCGCGCCACACACGCGAGGTCTCCCGTCAGCCTGGGTGGGTGCCAACCGAGTCCGCGAAAATCCTTGTAGAGCAAGGAATGACGCGGACTCGCGGAGATGACCGCTCGCTCTCGGCCCTGGCCCGGCGCCAGTACGGGGTGGTGGGGCGGCGGCAGCTGGTTTCCCGGGGCTGGAGCAAGGAAGAGATCGACTGGCGAATCCGCGTGGGACGGTTTCACCCGGTTCACGCGGGCGTCTACGCGGTAGGGCATCGGCTTATCCCGAGGGAGGGCCATTGGATGGCCGCGCTCCTCGCCTCCGGCCCAAAGGCCGTCCTCAGTCACTGGTCCGCCGCGGCCCTATGGACGATCCGGCCGAACTCGCGGAGCGGGATCGACGTCACCGTGCCGCACCGGAGCCGCTCGTCGAAACCGATCCGCCGGCACGTCTCCGAGGTGCCAGCTGACGAGCGCACGGTCGAAGAAGGGATCCCGGTGACGACCGTCCCGCGCACGAT
>JBIOTO010000144.1:0-65197 GCA_044865945.1 Solirubrobacterales bacterium | reverse complement strand
TCGACATCCACGTCTCCGACACCTACTTCATCGTCGCCCACATCCACTTCGTCCTCTTCGGCGGCTCGGTCTTCACGATCTTCGCCGGGGTCTACCACTGGTTCCCGAAGATGACGGGCCGGATGTACGACGAGAAACTCGGCCGCGTCCACTTCTGGGGGACCCTGATCGGCACCTGGGGCACCTTCATCCCGATGCACTGGGTCGGTATGGACGGGATGCCGCGGCGCGTCGCCGACTACGCCGAACAGTTCGGCAACTGGAACCTGCTGATCAGCTGCTTCGCCTTCTGGCTCGGCGCCGTGCAGCTGGTCTTCGTCTACAACATGGTCGTCAGCTGGCGCTACGGCCCGAAGGCCGGTGCCAACCCCTGGCGCGCCAACTCGATCGAGTGGCAGGTCTCCTCGCCGCCGCCGATCTTCAACTTCGACGAGATCCCGCGGGTCGTCGGCGGCCCCTACGAGTTCGGGATCCCCGGCGCGAAACACGCGATCATGGCCGGCGAAGCCACCACCGAGGGTGCCGAGGTGCCCGCTGGTGAGAAAAGCACGGTGGGAACCAGCTGATGAGCGCTGAGCCTGCCGAGGACCGCAAGCCGCTGCTGGTATTCCTCAACGAGGTGGCCGGTGGCCGCAAACTGCTGCAGGCGGTGCGCGAGCGCCAGGACCAGGTATCCGGCGTGGTCGTCGCCTCGCCCCAGAACCAGCCTTCGGTCGGCCAGCTGATCGACTCCGACGAGATCCGCGAGGCCGCCCGCGCCCGGGTCGAGGTGACCATGGCTCTGCTCGCCGAGTTCGAGATCGAGTCGGTGGGCGAGGTGATGGACCCGGAGCCTTCTTTGGCTCTGGACGACGCCGTGCGAGCGCATCGTCCCGGCGAGGTCCTGCTCTCCTGTCTTTCCGACACGCGCTTTGGGTTCATGCGCCGCGACCTCGTCGAGTGGGTCCGCGACCGGATCGAACCTGGGGTGAAGTTGACCCACATCCCGGTCCGGATCGAAGACGACGCGATCCGCTGGGACCTCAACCACACCCTGGTGGTGGCGACCAAGACCGTCGCCTCGCCGGATCTGGTTGCCCGAATGAAGGACCGCGCCGGCATCCGCCCCCATCGCTTCACGATCATCTGCCCGCGGGCCGAGGACGTCAGCGAGCCGCAGGTCGTCAGGGACCTCGCCTCGACCCTGGCCGAGCTCTACCGCGCCGACATCGACGCCACCGGCCAGCCGATGAGCCCCGACCCGTTTGACGGGGTCAGGAACGCGATCGAGCACTACCGGATCGACGACATCCTCATCTCCACCTTCGCGGGCGAGCGCTCGCAGTGGCTCGAGGACGACCTGATCGGCCGGGTGCGGGAGATCACCGAGAAGTCCGTCGAGCACATCGAGGTCGGCCGGAACGCAACCGCCGTCGCCGCCGCCGTAGCCGAGGGGGAGGAGGGCTGATGGAGAGCGCGACCGTAGCCGTCGGTCACGGCCACGCCGATCACCACCACGGCCCGCCGGAGGCCAACGAGAGCTCGCGGATCGACCGCCAGACGCTCGGCATCCTGCTCTTCATCGTCTCCGAGGTGATGCTCTTCGGAGCGTTCTTCGCCTCCTACTTCTTCCTCCGCGTCGTCGTCGACCCGCCGAGCTGGCCGCCCGAGGCCTTCCCGCTGCCGAAGGGAGTGGCGGGCATGAACACGGCGATCCTGGTCTCCTCGAGCTTCACGATCCACTACGCGCTGGAGTCGATCCGCCGCGGCAACCGCGCCGGTCTGAAACTGGGCCTGGTCGCGACCTGGCTGCTCGGCGCGACCTTCCTCTTCATCCAGATCAACGAGTACGTGCACCTCGGGTTCAGCGCCCGCGACCTAGCCTTCGGCTCGATCTTCTACAGCCTCACCGGCCTCCACGGAGCCCACGTCTTCGTCGGCCTGATGCTGCTCTCCTTCGCGACGATCCGCGCCTTCCGCGGCCACTTCGGCCCGGCCGAGAAGGACCACCTCGGCGTCGAGGTGCCAGGCATCTACTGGCACTTCGTCGACATCATGTGGATCGTGGTGTACGTCACGGTCTACATCCTCTAGCTGACGGCAGCCGGCGGATGAGGCTCAACGAGGCCGCCGTCTTCAAATGGGTCGTAATAGTCGGGGCGGCCGGTGCTCTGGTGGTGGCTGTGACCCTGCTAACGCGGCCGCTGGTCGGCTCTCTGCTTGGTCTGGCGATCGTGATCGCGGGCTGTATCTACGGATATCGCTGGCTGGCACAGAAGCGTCGCGAAGTTGGCACAGAGAATTCACCTTCGTAGACAAAATGTTGCATTTGGTCCGGTAGCCTGGCAGTATGCAAACCATGGCCAGGGAGAGCTGGACCGACGAGCGCCTCGATGAGTTCGGCAAGCGGATGGACGAACGCTTTGACCGCGTGGACGAACGCTTCGATGACGTCGACAAGCGCTTCGAGCAGGTCGACAAGCGCTTCGAGCAGGTCGACAGGCGCTTCGAGCAGGTCGACAGGCGCTTGGACCGGCTCGCCGATGGGCTTGAATCGGTTCAGCGGGCGCTGATCTTTGGCTCGGTCACGATGTCAACGGCTTTCGTAGCTGGATTCGTGACGTTGGCCATCAAGATCTGAGCGGACGCCGCTGCGTTAGCTCGACGACTGCCAACGTCAGTGCGATTGGCACCGTCGCCGGGGTCTGGTCGACGAAGAAGAAGAGCAGGTCGAAGGCGGGGCAGATGACGGCGGCCAGGGCCGCGCCTTGCAGTTGCAGGCGCCGGTCTGGGGCCAGGAGGGCGCCGAGGGTTGCCGCGACGAAGAGGTCGCCGAATCCCATCAGCGCCGAGCCGAAAGAGGCGAACTGGAGGCGGGGTAGATCGGCGGCCGGGGCGGCGGCGTTGAGGGTCGCGTTGGGCTCCTGCAGGAGGTTGGAGGCGATCAGGTAGGCGTCGACCGCGGCCATCACGTAGATCCCCAGCTTCAGCCAGCGGGGCGGGACGACGCAGGCGACGAGCCAGCCGAGGCTGACGCAGGCCAGGGCGGAGAGGGCAAGGGCGGCGCTCTCGCCGCTCAGCGTGCCCTCGGCGGCCCAGGCGAGCGCGAAGACCGGGAGTACCGCCAAGGCCAGCTGGGGGCGAGCACCGCGAACAAGCCAGCCGAGCGCCGCTGCCGCCAGCGGCGGCACCGCGACCAGGGCCAGATAGGTGAGGAAGCGGGCGCTGGCCGATTCGAGCGCGATCGCCGAAACCACGACGACGATGGACAGGGGCAGCACCAGAGCCCACCAGCGGCTCCTGAGGCGCCCCAGCACGGCGAGAGAGGGAGCGCGGGGCGCGGCGACCAGCGCGGCCTGTACGAGGCTGAGAACGGCGATCGAGAGCCAGAAGGGGAGCAAGCCCTAGAGCGAGCCCGCGGGCGCTGGAGCTGGCTGTTCCGCCTCGTCGGGGCGCTGGGGCGAGGACTCCGAGCGGGGGTCGAGGCGCCCCGCCGCCGCGACCGTCCACAGCATCGCCAGCCAGTTGCCGGTGGCGATCGCGATGTGCAGCCAGACGATGCCGGCCGGCAGCTCCAGCCCCCACTGGATGCCCCCGATCGCCCCCTGGAGGGCGAGCAGGCCGATCACCAGGGTCAGCGGCGTCAAGGCCCTTCTGTCCGCTCCAGGGCGGCGGAGCAGGAGCCAGACGGCGATCGCCGCGATTCCGTAGACGGTCGCGATCACCGCGTGGCGCTGGACGACCCACTCCAGGGTCCCGGTGCCCTCGAAGTCGAAGCGGTGGACCAGCTGCCCTTCATGGGCGCCGGCGTGAGGGCCGGAGGCGGTGGCGATCGTGCCGGCGAGGATCGTCAGCTGTCCGAGCGGGATCAGCGCCCGCACCGCCCAGACGCTGAGGCGGTCCCGGGAGCGCCGCCGCTCCCACGGTTCGTAGCGCGAGCACCAGGCCAGCGCGAAAGCCGCGTCCAGCAGCATCATCGAGAGGATGAAGTGGCTCATCACCAGCCCCGGCGCCAGGTGGTACTTGACGACCAGGGCGCCGAGCACGGCCTGCCCGATCACGCCGAGCGGCAGCAGCGCGCCGAAGAGCGCCAGGTGCCAGCGGTAGGGCTTACGGAAGAAGGCGAGGACGCTGGCGGCGATCTCCGCGAAACCGACGAATCCGGTCAGCAGCCGGTTCCCGTACTCGATCACCGCGTGGAATTCCAGTGGCGGCGTCGTGCCGCCGTAGCATTTGGGCCAGTCGGGGCAGCCCAGCCCGGACCCGGTCAGGCGCACCGCGGCGCCGGTGAGGACGATCAGGGCGAGGGCCGCGAGCGCGACCATCGTCACCTGCGCGTAGCGGCTGGGGGAGATCTCGAGGCGGCTTTTCAAGCGTTCCCGCATCCAGGGACCATCATGGCAGCGGCCGCTCGGCCGCTCGCGGCTCAGCCTTTGGAGCCGGAAGACCCGCCGCCCGCGTTCTCAAGCAGGTACTTGACGAGGTCTTCGATTTCTTTCGCCGAAAGGATCTGTTCGTAGTTCTGCGGCATCACGTTCGGCGGGTAGCCTTTCGCGATTTCCGCGTTCGGGTTCTTGACCATCTCTTCGACGTGGGCCTGGGTCTCGCCCGGCAGCACTTCGTCGAGGTTGGGGCCGGTGACGCCGCCCGATTCGGCGGCGGCAAAGGTGTGGCAGCCGCCGCAGCCGTTGTTGGCGAAGACCTGAGCGCCGGGGCCGCCCGCCACCTTCGGCGGCGCGGCGCCGGGGACGCCGGCCCATTCGCCGACGTAAGCGGCGACGTCGTCAAGATCCTGGCCGGTGACGATCTCGGCCGGCATCGAGACGGCGGGATTGTTGTTGCTCGGGCGTGGGTACTCGACCTGGGCTTTGACGACGCCCTCGATCGTGTCCGAGTCGTTGCCTTCTTCACGCGCCGCCGCGAAGGCGTGGTCCAGGTTCGGGCCGGTCTGCGCCGTAGTCCCGGCCTGCGCCAGGGCGTGGCAGGTGCCGCATTTCTGGATGAAAAGCGTGCGACCGCGCTCGGGGTCCGCATCCGTCGTCCCGCAGCCCGATGCGACCACCATGACGGCGACCAGGGCCACGAGGGCGAGCAGCGGCGTGATGAGTTTCGGAAGGCGAGCCATGGGGCGCAATGCGGGCGGGAGTCTATATGTCGGCGCTGCCGAAAAGCGTGCCGTTCAGGCGGCCGGGTGGACTATTCTTGAGGCAATCGGCACTAGCTTTGAAATCGAACCGACGGGAGGCCATTGATGCAGGTGAGGGACGGGATGTCGGAGATCACCTTGACCGTGGGTCCGTCCCATACCTTGCGTGAGGCGGCCGAGAAGATGGTCGAGAAGGGGACCGGTGCGGCGCTGGTGATCGACGCCGAGCTGGCCACCCCGTCGATGCTCACCGAGCGCGATCTGCTGATCTCGGTCGCTCGCGGCCAGGACCCGGCGCTAGAGCGTGTCTGCGACCACATGAGCGAGGGCGTCCTCACCGCGGCGCCCGAATGGAGCCTGGAGCGGGCCGCGGCCGAGATGTCGCGCCGCAACGTCCGCCACTTGGTCGTCTTCGACAGCGGCGAGCCGGTCGGCGTCCTCTCGATGCGCGACATCGTCCGCTGCTGGACGTCGGACGGCGCGACGTCCGAAATGCCTTTGCCTGGCTAGCGCGGCGGGCCGCTGATCGTTTCTACCGGCAGCGCGGCGCCGCGAGTCTCCTGGCGGCGGGGGAGGCGGTAGTAGTCGCGGGCCGAGCCGCGGGCGATGCTGCGGAAGCCTGCGAGCAGGAAGATCGCGCCGATGATGCCCCAGATGTAGGGGGCGAAGATGAAGCCGGAGGCGAAGATGCCGAGGACCACGCCGGCGGCTCCGGCGGCGAAGAAGACCGGGGCCCAGGAGGGGCGCGGCGTGTAGATCGTCTCGCCCGGCTCGGGCACTTGTCGGTGCTCGGCCATGTCCTAGGCGGCGATGTAGAGGAAGGCGGCGACGAACGAGAGGGCGAAAATCCCGGCGGCGATGCCACCGGCGACGAGCCCCGCGCTCAGCTGCCTGCGTGCAGAATCACGATCCATTGCTGCGGAGTTCTATCAAGAGCGGGGGAGGGACGGTCGTTGGAGGAGGGACGTGTGCCCCTCGCCAAAGCCCGTCGCGCAGCTGATCGTGGGCTAGGGCGCAGCTGTGGTCTCAGCAGCCTTTGTCGAGGGGCACACGTCCCTCCCGCAGGACCCACAGCCTCCGTCAGCAAGCAGCTAAACCGACGAACCTCTCAAGACTGCCCCTGGCGTCCTCGTCGCATGAGTTGGCTGGGGGATCTGCACCCCTCCCACAGAGGCTCATGAGATCACGTTGGAGCCCAGCACTCCGCCCCAGCTGCGCGACGGTCTCTGGGGGAGGGGTGCAGATCCCCCTCCGACGCTTGAAGTGCCTACACGTTGGCCGCGATGGCCATTGAGAGGAACAGCAAAGCCAGGTACGCCAGGGAGAAGAGGTAGGTCCTCAGGGCCCAGCGGCGGTCTGCCGTTCGCAGCAGCTTCACCGCGAAGGCGATGAAGGCGCCGCCGAGGAGGATCGAGGGGATGACGTAGGCGACGCCGAGGCCGCCGGCGCAGAAGGGCAGCTGGGTGACGGCGTAGAGGAGGACGGTGTAGAGGAGGATCTGGCGCCGGGTCTCGTCCTCGCCGCGGACCACGGGCAGCATCGGGATGCCGGCCTTCGCGTACTCGTCCTTCATCAGCAGCGAGAGGGCCCAGAAGTGCGGCGGGGTCCAGAAGAAGACGATCGCGAACATGTAGACGGCCATGCCGCTGAGCTCGCCGGTGACGGCCGCCCAGGCGACCAGCGGCGGCACGGCCCCGGCGGCGCCGCCGATGACGATGTTCTGCGGCGTCCGGCGCTTCAGCCAGAGCGTGTAGACGCCGACGTAGCCGACGAAGCCCGATAGCGAGAGCGTCGCCGCCAGCGGGTTAACGGTCAGCGAGAGCAGCAGGAACGAGGCCGTCGCGAGGGTCAGGCCGAAGACGATCGCGGCGCGGGGCGAGATGCGGCCCGCGGCGACCGGGCGGCTGGCGGTGCGGGCCATCGTCCGGTCGACGTCGCGGTCGACGGCGTGGTTGATCGCCCCGGCGCCGCCGGCCGACAGCGCGCCGCCCAGGCAGGTGAGGAAGATCAGGCTCAGGGACGGGTCCCCGGCCACGTACATCGTCGTCACCGTGGTGAAGAGCAGCAGCGACTGCACCTTCGGCTTGGTCAGCGTCAGGTAGTCGCGGACGACGGTGGGGAGGAGGGAACGGGTGGCCGCCGTCGGGTTGGGCGCGGTCTGCGCGCCGGCACCGGATTGCATGGCGCTCAGGCTACCGGCTGCGAATCGCGCGCTGTCGCCTGCTCGCTACGGCGAGTGCGGTTGTCGATCGCCACGCGGATGTCGCGCAGGGGACGGGCGCTGCGGACGTCGGGGAGGACGTCGAAGTTGTGCGGCTCCGGCGGCGAGAGCGTGAACCACTCGAGCGTCTCGCCGCCCCAGGGGTCGTGGCCGGCCTCGGCACCGCCCTCGCGGCTGAAGATCGCGTTGAGGATGGTCAGCAGGATGCCGACGAAGAGGACGAGGACGCCGATCGAGGCGATCACGTTGTAGGTGGTGACGCCGGTGCCGCCGAAGTACTTGTAGGCGTCGATCACCTGGCCCTCGAAGGTGCCGGCGAAGAACAGCGGCACGAAGCCGAGCAGCAGGCCGGCGAGAATCGTCCAGAAGGAGATCCGGGCCAGGCTCTCGCCCATCGTCCGCCCGGTCATCTTCGGGAACCAGTAGTGGAGCGCGGCGAAGCCGCCGAGGACCGAGCCGCCGATCAGCGCGAAGTGGGTGGCGGCGGTGGCGTCGGTCGTGTTCTTCACCTTCCAGGCGGCGGCGACCAGCGAGTGGCAGACCTCGGAGGCGAGGCCGATCGAGATCGCGAACAGCGCGCCGACCGCGAACAGCAGCGGCGCCCGCATCCTCAGGGTGCCGCCGGCCATGGTGGCGATCAGGTTGAAGATCACCAGGCCGATGGGGACGATCAGGGCCAGCGCCATCAGCATCCCGAAGTACATCCAGCCGATTCCGATCGGCGCGGTCAGCATGTTCTGCAGCCAGGCCAGGGTGCCGACCACCGCGATCGCGGCCAGCGAGGCCATCACCACGGTGCGGTTGAAGAGCGGTTTGCGGGCGAAGGCGGCGGCGATTTCGGCGATCGCGCCGAAGGCGAAGATCAGGATCAGCATGTAGGTGCCGGTGAAGAAGATCCAGCTCAGGTGCTGCCAGAGCAGCGGCGCCCCGCCGGCTCCGTCGGCGAAGAAGATGCCGTCGTAGTTGCGGTCGATCAGCAGCATCGCCAGCGCCGCCAGCAGGACCGGGCCGATCACGACCATCAGCCAGGAGGAGACGGCCGCCGCCCAGGCGAAGACCGGCAGCCGGCGCCAGGCGAGGCCGGGCGCCCGCATCGTCCGCAGGGTGGCGACGAGGTTGATCGCGAGGAAGAGGAAGCCGAGCGTCGCCAGGCCGGTCGAGGTGGCCCAGGCGTCGACGCCGTTGTTGGAGAGGAAGGCGGTCTCGCTCAGCGGCGGCAGCGGGTTGACGCCGGCCTCGGAGGGGGTGAAGAGGAAGCCGGCGTAGAGGACGACGGCGCCGGCGACCCAGAGGGCGGCGCCGACCTGGCCCAGCCGCGGCAGCGCCGTGCCCCGGGCGCCGATCTGCAGCGGCGTCACGTAGTAGAAGAGCCCGATCGCCAGCGGCAGGGCGAAGAAGAAGATCGCGCTGGCGCCGTAGAGCGAGAGCATGCGGTTGAAGGTGACCGGATCGAGGAAGGTGTTCTCCGGGACCAGCAGCTGGATCCGCATCAGCAGCAGCTCGATCAGGGCGATGAAGAGGAACCCGAGGGCGCCGCAGATCAGGATCCGGCCGACGTCCTTGTGGTCGGCGGAGGTCGCCAGCTCCTGCCAGCGCGGTCGGCGCGCGGGGAAGCCGTCGACGGCGAGCTCGGGGCGCGGGCTGGGGCTCATGGAGTTTCTCCGTTTTCGATCAGTTCGACGACCCGGTCCTGCGCGGTCTGGATCTCTTCTTTCTGGGCTTCGACGAAGGATTCGTACTCCTCCGGCGAGACCACGTCGACCTCGGTCCGCATCGCGGCGTAGGCCTGGCCGGAGAGGGTCGCCGAGTCGCCCAGGTAGCTGCCTTCGTCATCGGTGATGAAGAAGACGCGGTTGGTCTTGCCGGGGACGGCGTCGGCCTTGCGGGCCAGTTCGTCGACGCTCCAGGTGTGGACGACGTCAGTCGAGAGCAGTTCCAGTTCGACCGCGGTGTCGGCCGGGACGACCAGCTTGTAATAGGAGAAGGCGCCGTTGGGGTAGTCGTACCGCCACAGCCACTGCTGGCCGGTCGCCTTGATCTTCAGCGGTTCGGACTTCAGCGAGGCGAGACCGGCGTCGCCCGTAGCCGGCTTTTCCCGGGCGTTGCTGGTGAAGACGACGCCGAGGACGAAGAGCAGGGCGGCGAAGAAGGTGAGGACGGCGCCCACCCGGAACTGCAGGCGGCCGCCGGAGAGCAGCTGGCGCGGCTCGGCCCCGCGCTCGGAGCGGTAGCGCCGCACGACGTAAAGCAGCGCGACGGTGACCGCGACCATGAGGATCGCGGCGGCGACGATGCCGATCCACAGCAGGGTGTCGATCTGGTCAGTGCCAGGGGAGTGGGACGCCAAAGCGCGGCCATTCTATTCAGGCGCGGCGGCGCCGCGGCTTCCGGCCGCCTTCGGGTCGCCGACCTATACTCGCCAGCCTCATGAGGAGGCGCTCCCGGCCATCGAACGCGCTCCGCCTCACGGTGCGGGCTGGCGGCGTCGCCGCGGTCGGCGCCGCGGTCGCGGTGCCCTTCCTGCGCAAGCGCCTGCGGCTCCCGACGGGGGTGACCGTCGCCGCAGTCGCGGCCGGCCCGCTGGGGCTGGCGGTCCTGCGGCCGCGCTCCAAGCGCCGCGACGTCGCCCTCTACGCGCTGCAGATGTGGGCCTTCACCGTCGCTCACGAGCTGCCCTTCGACGATCCCGAGCGGCTGCGCCAGCGGCTCAAGACCCGCTACCCGATCCGCGTCGACCGGCTGATCGGTGCCGGCAGGCTGCCCAACGCCCGGTTGCAGCGGGCCTTCGCCGGCCGCCCCGGGGTCGGGGCCCTCAACAAGGTCCTCACCTGGACCCACTGGCTCTGGTTCATCGAGCCCTACCTCTCCCTGGCCCTGATCCTCGTCCGCCACAACGACCGCTTCCCGCGCGCGGCGCGGCAGATGGCGGCGGTCTTCGACCTCGGCTGCGTCGTCTACTTCGCGGTCCCGACCGCGCCGCCGTGGTGGTCCTCCGAGCAGGGCCTGACCGGGGAAGAGGTGCGGCGGATCATGGTCGAGGTCGGCGAACCGACCTGGGGCCGGGCCTGGGAGCGGCTCTATGACGCGCTCGGCGGCAACCCCTGGGCGGCGATGCCCTCGCTGCACTTCGCGACCTCGCTGCAGGCGGCGCTCTCGATGTCGGAAGCGGGCAAGGTCGAGGGGGCGGTCGGCTGGGGATACGCCGGCACGCTGGGCTTCGCCCTCGTCTATCTCGGCGAGCACTACGTCACCGACCTGCTCGCCGGGGCCGCCCTGGTGGCGGCGGTGAGGAAGGGCGAGCCGCTGGCAGAACCCCTGGTTAGCGGGGTAAACGGGGTACTCCAGCGTCTGGAGAGGATCGCCAGCGGGTAATTTCCCTGACGTGTCTCCGGAAGACTCGGCGAACGGCAACAACCGCTTCGCCGAAATGCCGATATTCACGACCCGGCGGCTTGTCCAGACCGTCGTGGTCGTCTTCATCCTGCTCGGCGCGATCTACTTCCTCTTCCCGAAGCTGGTCGGGCTCGGCGACGCCCTCGGCAAGCTCGACGACGCCGACCCGCTCTGGATCGGCATCGCGATCGGCTTCAACGTCGTCGCCTACGCGACCTACATCGCCCTCTTCAAGGCGGTGGTCGGCGGCGACGCGCTGCGGCTGACCTGGAAAGAGACCTACGAGATCAACATGGCCGGGGTCGCCGGGACGCTGCTCTTCTCGGCCGGCGGCGCCGGCGGCATCGCCGTCACCTACTGGGCGCTGCGCAAGGCGGGAATGCCGCGCCGCGACGTGGCGCGGCGGATGGTCGCCTTCGTCTCCCTCCACTACGCCTTCTATCCCATCGCCCTGATCGTCTTCGGGGTGCTGCTGCGGACCGGGGTGCTGAGCGGCAAGAGCTCGGTCGAGCTGACGATCATCCCCGCCGGCGTCGCCGGGCTGCTGATCATCCTCGGGGTGCTGATCACCCTGATCCCGGCCGACGCCGAGCACCGGCTCGCCCGCTACGCCCACAGCGAGCGCTCGCGCCAGTGGCTGCGCACCGCCGGCAAGGTGCCCGCCACCCTGGGTGAAGGCTTCCGCTACGCCCTCGGCCTCTTCGCCCATCCCCGCCGCGGCGGCCTGGCGGTGATCGGCGCCGCCGGCTTCTGGGCGGCCAGCATCGGCGTGCTGTGGGCCTCCTTCCACGCCTTCGGCGTCCACGTGCCGCTGGCGGTGGTGGTCCAGGGGTTCTTCCTCGGCATGGTCGCCAACCTCTTCCCGCTGGCTCCGGCCGGGGTGGGGGCGGTCGACGCCGGCATGATCGGTGCCTTCGTCCTCTTCGGCATCCCCGAGGAGACCGTCTTCCCGGCGGTCCTGATCTTCCGCCTGGTCGCCTTCTGGATGCCAATCCCGCCGGGGATCTTCGCCTTCTTTCAGCTCCGGCACACCGTCCACCGCTGGGAAGAGGAGGGGCTGCCGATCGACCGCGGCGGCGAGACCCACTCGCCGGTGGACGAGGTCGCGGAGATTGCCTTCGAGGGCGAGGGGAGCTACTATAAAAAGTAAAGTATTAGACTTCAGGCGGCGAAAATGACTGAGAACAAGAAGGTCGAGGACGTGATCATCATCGGTGGGGGGCCGGCCGGCTACACGGCGGCGCTCTACACCGCGCGGGCCAACCTGGAGCCGCTCGTCTTTGAGGGCTTCCAGTGGGGCGGCCAGCTGCAGAACACGACCGACGTCGAGAACTACCCGGGTTATCCCGACGGGATCATGGGGCCGGAGATGATGGCCCAGTTCCGTGCCCAGGCCGAGCGCTTCGGGACCCGCTTCGTCACCGACGACGTCGACCGGGTCGAGCTCTCCGACGGCGGCGTGCAGAAGGTCTTCCTCGGCGACGAGGAGCACCGCGCCAAGACCGTGATCCTGGCGATGGGGGCGGAGCCGAAACGGCTCGGCGTCCCGGGCGAGATGGAGCTCGGCGGCCGCGGCGTCTCCACCTGCGGCGTCTGCGACGGGGCCTTCTTCAAGGACCAGAACGTGATCGTGATCGGCGGCGGTGACTCGGCGATGGAGGACTCGATCTTCATCTCCAAGTTCGCCAGGAACCTGACGATCGTCAACCGCCGCGACGAGTTCCGCGCCTCGAAGATCATGTTCGAGCGGGCCCGCGACAAGGAGAACATCGACCTGAAGACGCCGTTCGTGGCGGAGGAGTTCGTCGCCGGCGAGAGCGGCAAACTCGAGAAGGTCCGCCTCCGCAACGCCGAGACCGGCGCCGAGGAGGAGCTCGCGACCGACGGCGCCTTCGTCGCGATCGGCCATGTGCCGAAATCGGAGATCGTCCAGGACCAGGTCGAGACCGACGAGGACGGCTACATCGTCA
Source organism: Solirubrobacterales bacterium (assembly GCA_044865945.1). GTDB lineage: Bacteria > Actinomycetota > Thermoleophilia > Solirubrobacterales > 70-9 > VAYN01. The sequence goes on along the minus strand of JBIOTO010000144.1, from coordinate 52,488 downwards.
CCGAGCCGGGGGCGACCCGCACCAACCTCGGGGGAGTCTTCGCCGTTGGCGACGTCGTCGACCACACCTACCGCCAGGCCGTGACCGCGGCCGGGACGGGCTGCATGGGCGCGCTCGACGCCGAGCGCTACCTGCGCGACGCCGACGTGCCGGTAGAGGCGCACTGGATGCCCGGCGGCGAGCCGGCCGAGATCGCCACCGGCTCGTAGTCGCCTCCTTAGTTCTTAAATAAGAATTCCTTACTTATCGAGGGCCGATCGGTCTTTCGATATATCTTGGGCGCGTGAGTTCCGCCTGTTCCCATCTCGACTCGGTCACCTACCTCAACCTCCCCGACGGGGTCGAGGGCTGTGAGGAGTGCCTGGCGATGGGGATGAGCTGGGTCCACCTGCGGATGTGCCAGACCTGCGGCCACATCGGCTGCTGCGACAACTCCGCCGGCAAACACGCCACCGCCCACCATCAGGACACGGGGCACCCGATCATCCGCTCGGCCGAGCCGGGCGAGGAGTGGAGCTGGTGCTACGTCGACGAACTGATGATGCGGCTCGCCAGCGACTGAACCTGGCTACGGCGCCTCCGGGGTGACGATCGCGAAACCGGGGTCGGGCTCCTCGAGGAGGCCGAGCAGTTCGCCCAGCTTCTCGCCGTCGCCCTCGACCCGGAGGCGGCCGCCGCTCGCCAGCGCGGCCAGGTCGGCGTCGCCGCCGAGCATCTCGTTCAGCGCGGCGCGCTCGATCACGAGGGTGGCTTCCGCCTCGCTCTCGCCGGCGTCGGGCCGGTGGTGGAGGACGCCGTTTTCCAGGCTCAGCAGGTGACGCTCGTCGGGGTCGGTCACCTGCCAGGCGATTGTCATCCGCTTGCCCCAGGCGGCGGGGCCGTCCAGCCGCACCTTCATCCCGTCGAGGATCTGCTCCACCGAGAGGCGGGCGAGGACGTCGGGCGCCCGGGTGCCGGTCGGGGTTCCGGCGATCCCCTCGCGCAGCTCGCCGGCACCGGCCAGGTAGAAGTTGCGCCAGGTCGCGTTCTCGGCCCCGTAGCCGAGCTGCTCCAGGGCGTCGGCCTGCAGCTCGCGCGCGGCGCGGTTCTCCGGCTCGGCGAAGACGACGTGGTTGACGACCTCGGCGACCCAGCGGTAGTCGCCGGCCTCGTATGAGCCGCGCGCCAGCTCCAGCACCCGCTCGGCGCCGCCCATGAACTCGACGTAGCGCCGGGCCGAGGCGACCGGGGTGTGCTCCCAGAGGTGGGCCGGGTTGCCGTCGAACCAGCCCATGTAGCGCTGGTAGACCGCCTTGACGTTGTGGCTGACCGAGCCGTAGTAGCCGCGGCAGTGCCACTCCGCTGCAAGCTCGGGCGGCAGCTCCAGTTGCTCGGCGATCTCGCGCCCGGTGAGGCCGCGGTTCAGCAGGCGCAGGGTCTGGTCGTGCAGGTAGGCGTAGAGGTCGCGCTGCTTGCGCAGGTACTCGACGATCCGCTCGCTGCCCCAGCGCGGCCAGTGGTGCCCGGCGAACAGCGCGTCGGACTCCGCGCCGAAGAGCTCGATCGACTCGTCCAGGTACCGGGCCCAGACGTGCGGGTCGCGGACCAGGGCGCCGCGCAGGGTGAGGGTGTTGTGCATCGTGTGGGTCGCGTTCTCGGCGATGCAGAGGACCCGCTGGTCGGGGAAGTGGAAGTTCATCTCCGCCGGCGCCTCGGTCCCAGGGGTCAGCTGGAAGACCATCCGCACCCCGTCGACCGTCTCTTCCTGGCCGGTGGCGGTCACCTCGAGGTTGGGTGGGATCAGGGTCAGGGTGCCGAGCGAGGTGGTCTGGCCGAGGCCGGAGCCGATCTGCCCGTCGGGGCCGCGGTCGAGCTGTGCCCCGTACATGTAGCCGGCGCGACGGGCCATCGCGGTGCCCGCGTAGACGTTCTCGCTGACCGCGTGGTGGAGGAAGCCGACCGGGGCGAGGACGGGAATCCGCCGCTCCTCGATCTCGGCCTCGGAGACGATCCCCTTGGCGCCGCCGAAGTGGTCGATGTGGCTGTGGGTGTAGACCAACCCGGTCACCGGCCGGTCGCCGCGATGCTCGCGGTAGAAGGCGAGGGCGGCCGCGGCGGTCTCGGCCGAGATCAGCGGGTCGATGACGACGATGCCCCGCTCCCCCTCGACCACGTGCATGTTGGAGAGGTCGAACCCGCGCAGCTGGTAGAAGCCCGGCGCGATCTCGAACAGGCCGGCCTGCCGATTGAGGCGGCTCTGGCGCCAGAGGCTGGGGTGGGCGGTCTCGGGGCAGTCCCCCGCGAGGAAGTCGTAGGAGGCCATGTCCCAGACGACGCGCCCGCTCGCGTCCGTCACCACGGCCGGCTCGAAGGCGGCGACCAGCCCCCGGGTCGCGTCGGCGAGGTCGTCCTCGCGCTCTGGCGGCAGCGAGGCGGCGGCCTCGCGGTTGCGGCGCGAGGTGACCTCGGTCGCCGGCTTGTGCCGTGGGCTCACGCGGTTCCTCCTCGCGCTCGCGTCCGCAGCAGCGGCGCCGCGCGGTAGGCCTCGCCGTGCTCGGCCTCGAGGCGGTCCAGCAACTCGACGGCACGGCTCGGGCCGATCAGCTCGGTCAGGCCGAGCGGTCCCAGCGGCCAGTTGAAGCCGAGCCGCATCGCCGTCTCCATATCCTCGGGCGAGGCGATTTCCTCTTCCAGGGCAAAGGCGGCCTCGTTGGCGATCTGAGCGAAGAGGCGGCTGAGGACCGGCTCGGCGGCGGGGCCGATCTTGGCCAGCCGCTCTGGGTCGAGGGTGGGGGCGCCGATCCCCAGGTCGGGATCGGGATCGCGCTCGTGGCCCTCGCCGTACTCGTGGTAGCCGTGGCCGCTCTTGCGGCCGAAGCGGCCTTCCGCGACCAGCTTTTCCTGGATCGGGCTCGGGCGCCAGCGCTCCGGTTCGCCCCCCTGGCGGAAGAAGGAGCGGGCGATTTCGAGGTTGACGTCGAGGCCGATCAGGTCGAGCAGCTCGAACGGGCCCATGCGGAAGCCGCCGCCGAGGCGGACGACGCGGTCGATCTCCGCCGCCTCGGCGAGGCCGTCGCCGAGCATCCGCAGCGACTCCAGCGTGAAGGGGCGGGCGAGGCGGTTGGCGACGAAGCCGGGGCTGTCCTTGGCGCGGATTGGGGTGCGCCCCATCCGCACGGCGACCTCGGTGGTGGAGTCGAGGGCCGCCTCGGAGGAGTGCTCGGCGGCGACCACCTCGACCAGCTTCATCAGCGCCGGCGGGTTGAAGAAGTGCATGCCTACGACGCGCTCTGGCTCTACGACGCCCGCCGCGATCTCGGTGACCCGCAGCGAAGAGGTGTTGGTCGCGAGGACCGCGTCGGGACCTAGCGCGGCGGCCAGGTCGTTGAAGATCTTCCGCTTCAGCTCGACGCTCTCGGGCGCGGCCTCGACCGCGAGCTCGCAGCCGCGCAGACCCTCGACGTCGGCCGCGGTCTCGACCCGGGAGCCGGCGGCTTTCGCGTCGTCGGCGCTCCAGCGGCCGCGGCTGGCGCCCTTGTCGAGCGCTTCCCGCAGGGCGGCGGCTCCCTCCTCCGCAACTCCGGGAGCGGCGTCGAAGAGGACCGTCTCGTAGCCGCCGAGCGCCGCCACCTGGGCGATTCCGCGGCCCATCGTGCCGGCGCCGACGACGCCGACGCGGGAGACCGTCACCGGCCCTGGAAGCGGGGCTCGCGTTTCTCGAGGAAGGCGTTCATGCCCTCGACCCGGTCCTCACTCGCCATCGCCTCGTCGAACAGCTCGCGCTCGGCGACGAGGCCGTCGGCGAGGCTGGTCTCCAGCGCCGCCAGCACCGCCCGTTTCGCCAGCCGGGCCGCCAGCGGCGGGCGCTCGGCGACGACCCGGGCGAGCTCGATCGCCTCGGTCAGCCAGGCGCCTTTGCCGACCACCTTGTTGACCAGCCCCCAGCGCAGGGCCGTTTTCGCGTCCCAGCGGCGGCCGGTGAGGACGTACTCCATCGCTCGCTGCTTGCCGGCGGCTCGTGCCAGGCGCTGAGTGCCGCCGCCACCGGGAATGATCCCGAGGGTGATCTCCGGCTGGCCGAAGCGGGTCTTCTCGTCGCAGACGATCATGTCGCAGGCCAGCGCCAGCTCGCAGCCGCCGCCGAAGGCGTAGCCGGAGACGGCGGCGATCGTCGGCGTCCCGACCGCCGCCAGGCGCTGCCAGAACTCCATCCCCTTCGGATCGGGCGGGGCGTCGAGCGGCCGCTCGGCCATCGCCCGGATGTCGGCACCGGCGGCGAAGAACTCGTCGTTGCCGGCGATCACGACGCAGCGCACCTCCGGGTCGGCGTCGAGCCGCTCGAGGCTGGCGGCGATCTCGTCCCGCATCTCCTGCGAGAGGGCGTTGCGCGCCTCCGGCCGGTTCAATCGCAGCAGGGCGACGTGGTACTCGTCGATCGCGACCTCGACGAGGGCCAAGGTCAGGACTCCTGCAGGGGGAGCATCGCGTTGATCCCGGTCGCGGCGCGACCGATGATCAGCTTCTGGATCTGCGAGGTGCCCTCGTAAAGGGTGGTGACGCGGGCGTCGCGCAGGTAGCGCTCGACCGGGTAGTCGTCGACATAGCCGGAGCCGCCGTGGACCTGGATCGCCAGGTTGGCGCACTCGACCGCCGACTCGGTCGCGTACAGCTTCGCCACCGAGGTCTCGGTCGCGTTCGGCTTCTCTTCGTCCTTCAGCAGGCCCGCGCGCAGGACCAGCATCCGGCTGGCGTCGCGCTTCAGGATCATGTCCGTGATCATCTCCTGAACCAGCTGAAAGCGGGCCAGGGGGACGCCGAACTGCTTGCGTTCTTTCGCGTATTCGACCGAGGACTGGACGCAGCCTTCGCAGATCCCGACGCAGCCGGCGGCGACGCTGTAGCGGCCGTTTTCGAGCGCGCTCATCGCCACCTTGAAGCCGTCGCCGACCTCGCCGAGCAGAGCCTCGTCGCCGACCTCGACCGAGTCGAGCGAGATCTCGGCGGTGTCGGAGGCGCGCAGACCGAGCTTGCCGTGGATCTCCTGGGTCGTAAAGCCCTCGCTGTCCGTGGGGACGATGAAGGCGGCGAGGCCGCGGTACTTGAGTGCCGGGTCGGTCTGGGCGAAGATCAGGGCGAAATCGGAGTGGTTGGCGAGGCTGATCCACATCTTCTGGCCGCTGATCGACCAGCCGCTGTCGGTCTTGGTCGCCCGGGTGCGGAGGTTGGCGGCGTCGGAACCGGTGTCGGGCTCGGTCAGGCCGAAGCAGCCGAGACCCTCGCCCGAGCAGAGCCGCGGCAGCCACTTCTGTTTTTGCTCCTCGCTGCCCCACTTCTCGATCGGCCCGGCGACCAGCGAGGTCACCACCGAGATGACGGTGCGGGCGGAGGAGTCGGCGCGGCCGATCTCCTCGGCGATCAGCCCGTAGCTGACGTAGTCGAGGTCACGGCCGCCGTAGGCTTCGGAGACCGGCGCGCCAAGGAAGCCGACCTCGCCCAGCTTGCGCGCCAGCTCGCGGTCGAAGCGGCCCTCGCGGTCGTTGTCGCGAGCATGGGGCAGGATCTCCCGCTCGGCGAATTCCCGCGCCGTTTCGCGGATCAGCTTCTGCTCGTCGCTGTAGGTGAAGTCCATGCTCAGAGTTCCCGCAGCTCGCGGCCGAGGGTGTCGGCGAAGGCCTCCTGCGCCTCGCGGGTGCGCGGTCCCGGGGCGGCGGAGAACACGCGGCCGTCAACCGAGGCGACCGCCTGGATCTCGCGCGTGGTCGAGGCAAGGAAGGCCTCGGTGGCGGCGTGCAGGTCGTCGACGTGCCAGCTGCCCTCGGTCACGTCCAGCGCCTTGATCATCCGGTCGCGGGTGATCGACTCCAGCACGCCGTCGTCGAGCGCCGGGGTGCGCAGCTCGCCCTCGGCCGAGACCCAGAAGATCGAGGAGGTCGGCGGCTCCAGCACGGTTCCCTCGGGCCGGATCAGGACCGCCTCGTCGGCGCCCTTGCCCTTGGCGATCCGCGTCGCCTGCATGTTGGCCGCGTAGGAGAGGGACTTGACGCCGTCGAGGATGACCGTGGTCGAGTAGGTGACGGTGGCCAGGGTCAGCGTTTCAGGATGTGCCGGGATCGGCTCGGTGGCGGCGATGCGGCGGCCGCCGCGGGTGACGATCAGCCGCAGCTGGCCTTCGACCGGGCCGGCCTGGGCGAGCAATGCCTCAATCTCGGCTTCCAGCGCGCCGCGGTCGAACTCGAGCTGGATCACGGCGACGGAGCGGCCGAGGCGGTCGAGGTGGTCGACGAGGGCGAACGGCTTGCCGCCGTAGAGCCGGATCACCTCGAAGGCGCCGTCGCCGCGGTAGAGGCCGTCGTCCTTGAGGGGGACGGTCGCCTCGGCGGTCGGGGCGATCGTCCCGTCGACGCTTGCCAGCTCTTCGAAGCCCTCGCTCACAGCGGCCGAGGCTATCTGGTTGACGTTGGGGGAGCTATCCGCTGCGGGTGTGGATCGCGCAGCGATTCGGGTTCTTGCGCAGGCACTTCAGCACCGCCCATTCGATCTTGAAGTGGCTCTGCCAGGCGGTCGCGCCCTGGCGCTGAACGTAGGAGGGGGTGACGACACCGGCGTAGAGGTTGCGGCCGGAGCGGAAGGCGATTTCGCAGTTGTAGCGGCTGCGGCTGGCCTTGCGGCAGTTGCCGAAGACTTCCGAGGCGCGTTCGAATGCCCGCCCGAAGTGGTTCTGCAGGGTGTAGACGGCGAAGAGTTCGGCGACGCTCCTGGTCATCCCCGGCAGGGCGGGTTTGGCCACCGGCCGCGGCGCGCCAGCTTCGGTGGCGGCGACCCATTCCGCGACCCAGGTGGAGACCGTGTCGACCCGGGTCAGGACGTTGGGGAACTTGGTGTCGCAGAAGGGACCGCCGGTGCTGATGATTCCCAGCTCGACCGGAGTCCCATCGGCCCGGGTGCCGATCCCGGGGCCGCCGCTGTCGCCGAAGCAGCCGCCGCTCTTCTTCGTCGGCGCGTCGAGGGCGCAGAACTGGGCGGTGGTGGAGAACTCCGGGTAGAAGCGCTTCGTCTTCTGCTCGCAGAAGTTCGGCGTCTGGACGACCATCGTCGTCGCCCGCAGGCTTTCGGGCGCGTTGATCGCCCTGGCGTTGGTCAGTCCCCAGCCCGCCAGCTGGATCGCGGCGCCGCCCGCGTAGAGACCGGCGTCAGCGGGCCCGGCGAGCGCGATCGGCGGCGCGGCGGTCGGCCGGTCGAGGACGAGGATCGCGGCGTCGCCGGTCAGCTTGCCGGGGTCGAAGCCGGGGAAGACGTGGGTCTCGACGACTTTGAAGACGTTCTCTCGCACGGATTTGCCGGGGCTGGTGGTGCCGGTCGCCACCGCGTACTGGCCGGGCGAGGTGAAGGTGCCGCGTTCGATGTCCTCGGCGCAGTGGGCCGCGGTCAGCACCACCCGCGGAGCGACGACCGTGCCGGTGCAGGCGAAGCCGCCGCTTCCCTGGTGCGCCTCGATGTAGGCGAGCGAGGGAAATTCGGCGATCGTCGCGCCGTGGCCGCCGATGATCGAGGCCTGCGCCTCGCCGAATTCAGCCGCCGCCGTGGCAGGCATCAGCAGTGCCAGGAACAGGATTGCCGGGGTGAGCGCTCGCCTCACGCCCATCACCCTAGTGATATCGAGCGGTCAGACGGCTTCGAAGACGGTGGCGAGACCCTGGCCGACGCCGACGCAGAGCGTCGCCACGCCGTACCTGCCGTCGCGGCGGCGCAGCTCGCGGACGAGGGTGCCGGCGAGGCGGGCGCCCGAGCAGCCGAGCGGGTGGCCGAGGGCGATCGCGCCGCCGTTGACGTTGAGCCGCTCTTCGTCGATCCCGAGCGCTCGGGCGCTGGCGAGGACCTGAGAGGCGAAGGCCTCGTTCAGCTCGACCAGGTCGATCTGGTCGAGCTCGAGGCCGGCGTTGGCGAGGGCGCGGGGGACCGCCTCGACCGGGCCGATCCCCATGTAGGCGGGGTCGACGCCGGCGACCCCCGTCGCGACCACCCGCGCCAGCGGCTCGGCCCCGATCTCCTCGGCGCCCTTCTCGGAGGCGATCAGCAGGCAGGCGGCGCCGTCGTTGAGGGTCGAGGCGTTGCCGGCGGTCACCGTCCCGCCCTCGCGGAAGACCGGCCGCAATTGTTCGAGCTTCTGCAGCGAGGCGTCGGGGCGGGGACCCTCGTCGGCCTCGACCAGGACCGTCTCGCGGCCCTGGCGGGCCTCGATCGGGACGATCTCCTCGGCCAGCTTGCCCGCCTCGGCGGCGGCCACGGCGCGCTGGTGGCTGCGCAGGGCGAAGGCGTCCTGGTCGGAGCGGCTGACTTCGTAGCGCTCGGCGACGTTCTCGCCGGTCTCGCCCATCGACTCGGTCGAGACGCCGAGCTCACCCATCCGCGGGTTGATCATCCGCCAGCCGAGCGTCGTGTCGTGCATCGTCTGCGGGCCGCGCGGCAGGCCACGCTCGGGCTTCTCGACCACCCAGGGGGCGCGGCTCATCGACTCGACCCCGCCGGCCAGGTAGAAGTCGCCCTCGCCGGCCTTGACCGCCCGGGCGGCGCTGTTCACCGCCTCCAGTCCGGAAGCGCAGAGGCGGTTGACCGTGGCGCCGGGAACGCTCTGGGGAAGGCCGGCCAGCAGCGCCGCCATGCGGGCGACGTCGCGGTTGTCCTCGCCGGACTGGTTGGCGGCGCCGAGGTAGACGTCGGTGATGCGCTCTGGGTCGACGCCACCGCGCTCGACCACGGCGGCGATCGCGTGGGCGGCCAGGTCGTCGGGGCGGACTCCGGACAGCGCGCCGCGGTAAGCGCCCATCGGCGTCCGCGCGGTCTCGACTATGTAGGCGTCAGGCATGGAGATGAACCGTATCCTTGTCGGGTGCTTTTCATTCTGGGGACCCTGGCGATAATCGCCTTCATGGTCGGCGTCCTGCTGATCGTCGGCCACTACTACCCGGGCAGCTCGGCCAGCCTGGTCGACTGGACCCCGACCCGCTCGCCCGAGGTCGAGGCGCAGAACGAGATCGACGACGTCCGTCAGATGATGGAGGCGCAGAACGAGATCCGGCGGCGCCGCGGGGTTCCCGAGATGACCGAGCGGGAGCTGCAGGAAAGCGTCGCCGAGGACGAGCAGCTGCGGCTGCGCGGCCGGGGGCCGTTCGAGGCCGGCTAGGTGGCGCGGGCGCTGATCGTCGGCTGCGGCTGCCGCGGCCGGCAGCTGGGGGAGAGGTTGCTGGCCGAGGGCTGGGCCGTGCGCGGGACCAGCCGGCGGGAGGAGGGGCTGGAGGCGATCGAGGCGGCCGGGATCGAGCCGGCGCTAGCCGACCCCGACAGGCCGGGAACGATCCTCGAGCTGGTCAACGACGTGGCGGTGCTGGTCCTGCTGCTCGGCGCCGCGTCCGGCAGCGAGGAGGAGCTGGCGGCGATCCACGGGCCGCGCCTGGAGCGGCTGCTGGAACACCTGGTCGAAACCCCGGTTCGGGGAGTCGTCTACGAGGGAACCGAGGAGGGGGAGGAGATTGTGCGTGCCGCCGGTCGCACCTGGCGGATCCCGGTGCGGTTCACGGCTGACGAGGTGACCGCCATCCTGGCCGGCGACCCTAAATAGCTAAACTCCGATAAGAATTTAGGTAATAGCCGAAAACGCGAGAGGAGCGGCAAAAATGGCTCTGCATCTGGGTGACGTAGCACCGGACTTCGAGGCCGACACCACCCAAGGCCGGATCAAGTTCCACGACTGGATCGACGGCTCGTGGGCGGTCCTGTTCTCCCACCCGAAGGACTTCACGCCGGTCTGCACCACCGAGCTCGGCTACATGGCGCGGATCGAGCCGGAGTTCGACAAGCGCGGGGTGAAGATCCTCGGCCTCTCGGTCGACCCGCTCGACAAACACGAGGACTGGGCCAAGGACATCGAGGAGACGCAGGGCGCGAAGCCCGAGTACCCGATCGTCAGCGACGCCGACTTCGAGATCTCCAAGGCCTACGGGATGCTCCCGGCCGACGTCTCCGGCGACCCCGGCGACCGCACGCCGGCCGACAACCAGACGGTCCGCAACGTCTTCGTCATCGGCCCCGACAAGAAAATCAAACTCATCCTCGTCTACCCGATGACCACCGGCCGCAACTTCGACGAGGTGCTGCGGGTGATCGACTCGCTGCAGCTGACCGCCAACCACAAAGTCGCGACCCCGGCCCAGTGGAAGCAGGGCGACGACGTGATCATCGCCGGCTCGGTCTCCAACGACGAGGCGAAAGAGACCTACCCCGACGGGTGGGAGGAGCCGAAGCCATACATCCGGATCGTTCCCCAGCCGGAGAAGACCGGCAGCTAGTCGAGGCGGTCCAGTAAGTCGCTGAGGATCCGCGCGGTCGCTCCCCAGATCAGCTGCCCCTCGACCTCGTAGGTCGGGGTGTGGATGGGGACGCCGCGCCGGATCAGGCGACGCATCTCGTAGCCCTCGCGCAGTAGCTCCAGCGAGAAGGTGAGGACGGTCTCGACCTCGGCCGGGCTCGGCCGCAGGTCGAGCTCCCGCGGGTGCGGGACGAAGCCGACGAAGGGGTGGACGACGTAGTTGGTGACGAAGGTCCGCGTCGCCGGCAGGGCCTCGCCGATCTTTACCTGCGAGGGGTCGAGCCCGATCTCCTCCTCGGCCTCGCGCAGCGCCGTCGTTTGCAGGTCGGCGTCGTCGGGGTCGCGGCGGCCGCCGGGAAAGGAGATCTCGCCAGCGTGGCGCCGGAGGTCGGCGCGGCGCTCGGTGAAGATCAGCCCCGGGTCGTCGGGCCAGCCGTAGAGGGGCAGGAGGACCGCCGCCTCCACCGAGCCGCCGATCAAACGATGACCTGGACGGTGCCGCCGTCGACCGACCAGGCGGCGCCGGCGACGTATGAGGCGCGCTCGGAGCAGAGGAAGACGATCGCCGCGGCGATCTCCTCGGGCTGGGCGAGGCGGCCGATCGGGCGCTTGGCGCCGGCTTCGGCCAGAGCGTCCTCCCGGCTTGCGGCGCCGCCGAGCTCCATCGATTCGTCGAGCAGGCCGCCGGGCTCCATCCACATCTCGGCTTCGACCGGGCCGGGGGCGACGGCGTTGACGAGGACGCCGGTCTTGGCGTAGCGGTCGGCGAAGAGGCGCGAGAGCGAGAGCTCGGCGGCCTTGGCGACCGAGTACTCGGCCATCGCCGCGGAGGGCCGCTTGCCGGCGGTCGAGCAGACGTTGACCACCCGGCCCCAGCCGCGCTCGACCATCGGCGGGATCGCCGCTCGCATCGCCCGCAGCGGCGCCATCACGTTGAGCTCGTACTGGGCGCGCCAGTCCTCGTCGGGGACGTCGTCGAGGTCGCGCCACTGGGCGGCGCCGGCGTTGTTGACGAGCACGTCGAGAGCGCCGAAGCGCTCCACCGCCGCGGCCAGCATCCGCTCGCCGGCATCCTCGGCGGTGACGTCGAGCGAGATGTAGGCCGCCGCGCCACCGGCCGGCTCGGCCGCTCGCCCGGCATCCTCGGTCACCGCCGCCAGGCGCTCCTCGCCGCGGGCGACCAGGACCACGTTCGCCCCCTCGGCGCAGAGCTGCAGCGCGGTGGCGCGGCCGATGCCGCTGCTGGCGCCGGTGACGACGCAGGTGCGTTCGTTCAGCCCGAGGTCCATCAGGCCGCCTCCAGCCGCTCGGTCACCCGCACGTGACCCTCGCCGGCGAGGACCTTGTGGACCGGGCATTTGGTCGCGATCACCATCAGCCGGCGGCGCTGCTCGTCGTCCAGCTCGGCGGGGAGCTTCACCCCGACCTCGAAGCTGTTCGGCACCGGGCCCTCGTAGCCGACCTCGACGTCGACCTCGAGTTGGCCCACGTCCCAGCCTTTGCGGTTCGCGTACATCTCGATCGTGATCGCGATGCAGCCGGCGAGGCTGGCGCCGAGCAGCTGGGTGGGCCGGGGGCCGGTGTCGGTGCCGTCCCGGTCGACCGGCTCGTCCACCCGCAGATCGTGGCCGCCCTCCAGCTCGACGTCGTGCGCGTAACCCTCGACTCGGCGGGCGACGATCCGCACGCTCAGCCCTTGCCGCGTCCCTCGAACAGGGCGGGGTCGTCGACGTCGACGTAGCGGGCCATCGCGTAGATCGCGTCGGAGGCGCGGTTGACGAAGTGGATCACCGTCTCGCTCTCGATCTCGCCGGCTTCGTTGAGTTCCGAGATGCGGCGCTCGGCGCGGCGGATCGTGGTCCGGGCGACGTCGAGCTGGGCGGAGAGCTGGTTGCCGCCGGGGATGACGAACTTCGGCGGCAGCTCGACCTGGGCCATGTAGCGGTCGATCAGCCGCTCCAGCTCGACGACCATCGCCTCGGTGGTGCGGCTGACGCCGTCTTCGAGCCGCCCCGCTGCCTCGGGCGCGGTAGCCAGCTCGGCCCCGGCGACGAAGATGTCGTCCTGCATGCGGAGGATGTCGGCGGCCAGCTCGGCCTGGTCGGGGCCGCAGAGGGCGCGGGCGACGCCGAGCTGCGAGCAGGCCTCGTCGAGGGTGCCGTAGGCATCGGTGCGGCCGTGGTGCTTGGGGACGCGGCCGCCGTACCAGAGCGAGGTGGTCCCGTCGTCGCCCTTCTTGGTGTAGATCTTGACCACGCTCAGCGCACCGGGTTGAAGGCGTAGCCGGTCATCACCTTGGGGAAGAAGAAGGTCGACTTCGGCGGCATCACCGTGTCGGTGTTGCAGATGTCCTTGACCTGCTCGACCGGGACGCCCCGCTGGATGAAGGCGACGTCGTAGGAGCCCTCGTCGACCAGCCGCAGCGCGTCATCCACGGTCTTCGCGTATTCAAGGCCGTCGCGCTCGTCGATGTCGTGGTCGCTCATCCCGGCCAGGCCCTTGAGCACGAGGGTCTCAAGGATCGCCGAGTCGAGCCGGCGGTAGGACTCGGGTTTACCCTCGAGCCGGCGGTCAACCTCGGCGAGGTCCTTGAGCCGCAGGCGGAAGGCGCGTTTGTGGAAGGCGTCGTAGAGGCCGAAGACGCCGACGCCGTCCTCGCCGGCAGGGTCGATCTCCTCGCGGGCGACCTCGGTCACCTCGAACAGCTCGCGCAGCCCGTTGCCGAGCCGCTGCTGGCGCTCGGAGTCGTCGGCGAAGCCGGAGAGGAGGCGGTGGGTGGGGAAGACGGTGAGGCCGGGGTCGTCGAGGCCCGTAAGCGACATCAGCGTGTAGTTGTGCGGGCCCTCGCCACCGACCTCGTCGCGGAAGGCGCGGGCGGTCTCGTAGCGGTGGTGGCCATCGGCGATCGGCAGCTGGGCGCCGGCGAGGCGCTCGGTGACGGCGGCATGGACCCTGGGGTCGTCGATCCGCCAGAGCCGGTTGACGGTGCCGTCCGCGTCGGTCACCTGGCCCCATGGGTCTGGGAGGGGGCCAAGGATCTCCTCGATCAACGGCCAGGCATCGACGGTGCTGAGCGAGAAGATCGGCGAGAGGTTGTAGCCCGTGGCGCGGGTCAGCTCCAGCCGGTCGAGCAGCGGGCCGGGGTGGGTGCGCTCGTGGGGGCGGACGGTGCCGCTCTCGTAGTCCTCGACCCGCACCCGGGCCAGGATGCCGTTGCGGCTGTAGCTGTTGCCGTCGGGGGCGGTGTAGTCCTGGGTCAGAGCCCAGAGCGAGGGAGCGTCGTCCTGGACCAGCGCCCCCTCGGCCTTCCAGCTCTCGATTCGCGCCGCGGCCTCGGCGTAGGGATCGCCGCTGGGATCGCTGTCGGGGTCGGGGGGGTCGAACGGTTTCGGCAGGTCGATCGCGACCGCGTTGTAGGGCGAGCGCTCCAGCAGCGCTTGCCGCTGCGGCGCGTCGATCACGTCATAGGGGGGCGCCGCGACCGCGTCCAGCGAGCCGACCTTCCCGAGGTCGTAGTGCAGCGCCTTGAAAGGGAGCACCTCAGCCATCGCCCCAGAACCTACACTTGCCTCAGTCGGGGCGTGGCGCAGCCTGGTAGCGCGCCGCCTTTGGGTGGCGGAGGTCCCCGGTTCGAATCCGGGCGCCCCGACTCCAGCCGAAACCGATCCGCGTCGGTGGAGTATCAGGGGGCATGGTTTGGCGCGTCCTTCTGACCGCTCTCTACGCGGTCGTGGCAGGGGCCCTGATGGCTCTCGACAACCACGGCACGGACATACCCGATGCCGTGTCGGTGGCCGTGTTGCTGGCCGCCCCGGTGGTGGGCTTCCTGGTCGGGCGGTGGTGGGCCGTGCTGGCCGTACTGGGCGTGGTGGTGGGCCGGTCGATGGGCTGGGACCCGGCGGAAAACGACGGCAACCCGGCGCTCTGGCCCCCTTACCTGATCGCGATCTTCGTCTACGTCGGGCTGCCGCTCCTCGCTGGAGTCGGGTGCTCCCACGTCGTCCGCCTCTGGAAACGTCCCTGGTCGGACATCGAAGGATGATCCGCGGCTTCAGCGGGTAGGGATTCAGCAGACATCACCGGGTGAGCCAAGGAGGCCGCAGATGGAGAGTTGGGATTTGAGGACGGTGGAGGTCGAGCCGCATCAGCCGCGGATCCTGGCCTCGGGGGACGACGCGCGGTCGATCCTCCTCAACCTGCCGGAGGGGGAGGAGCTGCAGGAGCACGAGGTGCACGAGCGAGCGCGGCTGATCGTGATCGACGGCGACGTCGACGTCACCGAGGACGGCGGCGACGTGGTCAGCGCCGGCGCCGGCCACCTCTTCGAGTTCGCGCCAGGCGAGCGGCGGACGATCGTCGCCCGCTCCGACGCGCGGCTGCTCTACGTCCTTTCGCCCTGGCCCGGCGACGGCCACCCCGGCGCGATGACCCTGGAGGAGAAGTCGCAGGCGCGGGAGAGGGCCGCTGAGCACGCGGAGAGCTAGGCGATAGAAACGCGCTCCAGATCTCGTCTGTCGAGAAGAGAAGATGCTCCTCGACGGCCGTCTTGGCTCGACCCTCGAAGCAGCCTCTCAGTGAATTCTTGGAACTCATTGTCTGTATTCAAGCAGCCTTGACGGTCAAGTTCCAAGTTGTTCTAGCCGAGAAGGATTAGATGGACGAGCTATATGGAAACCAGGTTGATCAGGACGAGGGCCGCGAGCGCCGGCGGGTCGAGCGGGCCGTGTTCGAAACCGACCGCCAGTTGATCGAGGGTGATCTGACCCTGCCGCCGGCCGGCTATCAGAGCCGGTTTTCCGATTCCCTCAACCGGGGCGAGTTCGAGTTCGTGCCGCTGACCAACGTCCAGGTCGTCACGCTGGCCGACGGCAAAGTCAGCAAAGTCCCCTTCCTCGTCCTCTCCAAGCGGCACATTCGCATCGCCTACCCGACCGAGGGTTAGGCGTGTCGCCTTTGTTCGGAATAGCCGAACAAAGGCGCTAGTCGCGCCGCGCCCGTCCCCGGTTCGCCCATGAGCCGAGGTCGATGAGGAAGGCGAGGATGACGATGAACCACTCGAAGCCGGTCACCTCGTTGGTGCTGGCCGACCACATGACGGCGTAGGCGAGCGTCGTCCAGGGCAGCAGGAAGAAGCCGAGTAGCGGCACGAACCAGCTGTCGAAGGCACGGCTGAGCAGGTCCGAGAAGAGGAAGATCGCGAACAGCGCTAGGCGCGGCGAGATGAAGGCGAGCAAAACGACAAGGCAGGCCATGCCCAGACGCTACCTTCTTCGTAGGAGGACTAAACGATGAACAGACTTGGAAAGCTGATGACGATGATGCACCCGGCCAAGATGGAGATGGTTTCTGCGGAGGAGGCGCTGCTGGGACGCAGCGAGCGGCCCTTCGACGTGCCCGAGACCCACGCCGTGCTCGGCACCCCGCTGGAGTCGCCGTTCCCGGAGGGGATCGAGGTTGCCTACTTCGCGCTTGGCTGTTTCTGGGGCGCGGAGCGGTTGTTCTGGGAACTGGACGGCGTCTACACGACGGCGGTCGGCTACCAGAACGGGACCACGCCGAACCCGACCTACGAGGAGGTCTGCACGGCGAAGACCGGCCATGCCGAGGCGGTGATGGTCGCCTTCGACCCGCGGAAGGTCTCCTACGCCGACCTGCTGAAGGTCTTCTTCGAGGAGCACGACCCGACCCAGGGGATGCGCCAGGGCAACGACGTCGGCACCCAGTACCGCTCGGGGATCTACTTCACCAACGACGCCCAAAAGGCGACGGCGGAGATGGCGCGGGACGCTTACGACCAGGCGCTGCGTGCCGCCGGCAAGGAGCCGGTGACGACCGAGATCGAGCCCGCCGGGCCCTTCTACTACGCCGAGGACTACCACCAGCAGTACCTGCACAAGGTTCCGGGCGGCTACTGCGGTCTGAAAGGGACCGGGGTCGCCTGCTCCATCCCCGCCGCCGCGTAGGTAGGAGGAACCCGGGGCGCGGCGGTGCCCGGGGGACGGGCCGAATAGCATCCCGGCCTTCGTGGCACCCTCCTTCGGCTCCTACATAGCCGGCTGCCTCGCCCTGATCGGGATCGTGGCGGCGCTCGGCCTCGGCGGCTACTGGCTGCGGCGCTGGATCGTGCCGGAATTCACCGGCGCCCTGGCCCGGCTCGCCGACGCCACCCTGGCGATCGCGATGCTGGTCGTCTGCCTCGAGATCCTCGGCTCGCTCAGCCTCCTCTACTTCGGCTGGATCGTCGTCCTCTGCGTAGGGGTCGGTCTCGGCGCCGCCTGGCTGGGGCGCGCGAAAGCCGGCGGGCACGAGCAGGAGGTCGCGGCGCCGCGGGTCGAGACGATCGCCCTGGTGATCGCCCTCGCGGTCGCCTCGTGGACCGTCGCCGAGTGGACCTTCCCGACCCAGTCGAGCCTCGACTTCGGGATGTTCGGCGGCGACACCACCTGGTACCACATGCCCTTCTCGGCGTTCATGGCGCAGGAACACTCGACGGTCCCGCTCCACTACACCGATCCGCTGCGGCTCGCCGCCTGGTTCTACCCGGCCAGCACCGAGCTCGTCAACGCGGCGACGATCGTCCTCTTCAAGAGCGACTGGCTGGCGCCGCTGCAGAACCTGATCTGGCTGCCGATCGGGCTGCTGGCGGCCTGGTGCATCGGCCGCCCCTACAAGGTCGGGCCGGCCACCCTGGTCGCCGCGGCGATCGTCCTCGACGCCGGGGTGATGATCGAAACCCAGCCCGGCGAGGCGCGCAACGACATCATGGGGCTCGCCTTCCTGCTCGCCTTCGCGGCCTTCCTGATCAACGGCCACCAGCGCCGGGCGCCGTCCGCGGGGGCGGTGGCGGACGCGCCGGAGCAAAACGCGCCGCTGCTCGACAAGGGGCCGCTGGTGATGGCCGGGATCGCCGCCGGGCTCGCCGCCTCGGTGAAGACCACCTTCCTCGTCCCGGTGGTCGCGATCACCCTCGGGGTCATTTTCTTCAGCGGCCGGGGCCGGCGCTGGACCACCGCCTGGGTGATGGGCCTGCCGATGCTGATCGTCGGCGGCTACTGGTACCTGCGGGCGGCGGTCAAGACCGGCGGCAACCCGATCCCGATCACCAAATTCGGGCCGTTGAACCTCCCCAAGCCCGACCAGATGCCGCTCGATCCGCGGCCCCGCTTCGCCGTCATCGACTACATCACCGACGCGACCATCTACCGGCGCTGGTTCTTCCCCGAGCTGGAGAACGCCTTCGGGCCGTTATGGCCGTTGATCCTGATCATGGCCGTCAGCGCCGCCGCCTACATCGCCTGGAAATCGCGCAACAAGATCCTGCGGGTGATCGCGGTCGCCTCGCTGCTGACCGCGGTGGTCTACGTCTTCACGCCGCTGACCGCGGCCGGGCAGGAGGGCTCGCCGACCGGCTTCTTCACCAATACGCGCTACCTGGTGCCAGGGCTGGTGCTGGCGATGGCGCTGCTACCGCTGGCGCGGCCCCTGCGCGCGCCCGACAAGCGTGCCTGGCAGACGCTGCTCTTCTTAACCGTGGTCTTCGCGATCACGGTGCTGACCACGCCGCGCTGGTTCACCAGCTACCTGGTCGGCACCGTCTTCCTCACCTTGTGCCTGGTCTGGGCACCGGCGGTGCTCTCGATGGCGCGCTCGCGCGCCCGGGTCAGCCGCGCCGCGGTCGCGGCCGGCGCGGCGGTTCTGGTGCTGCTGGCGGTCGTCCTCGGCCGCGCCCAGCAGGTCCAATACGCCGACCAGCACTACGTCAATCCGGACCCGTTCCTCGGCGAAGGCGGGCCGAAGGAAGCCTACGAATTCACCCAGAAGCTGCACGACCAGCGGATCGGCATCATCGGCTCCAGCCAGATCATCTTCGGCCAGTACGGGTTCTACGGCAACGACGTCAGCAACCACGTCGAGTACATCGGGGTCAAAGGCCCGCACGGGGCGAACCGCCTGCCGACCAGCTGCGAGCAGCTTCGCAGCCTGATCAACGAGGGCGAATACGACTACCTGGTGATGAGCCAGTACACCCAGGACACCGGCCCCTACAACGCCGGGATTCCCAACCCGTACCAGTTCCCCGTCTACGGCTGGGTGAAGGGCGACCCGGCGGTGAAGACCGTGGTCGAGGACTTCAAAGCCTCGCCGCAGCCCGACTACGTCCTAAAGGTCAACGGCAAGCTCGACCCGTCTGGCTGCAAGCCGGAAGAGCGACCTTCGATCCCGGGCGAAGAACCCGTCGAATAACGCCTAGCTAGGCGACCGCGAGCGCGTGTTCGCGGACCAGCTCGGCGGAGCGTTGCGGCTCCTCCCACCAGAACATGTGGCCGACGTCCTCGTAGGTCTCGAAGCGGGCGCCGGGCATCAGGCCGGCGATCATCTCGCCGTTGGCGTAGGGGAGGACGCCGTCGACGGTGCCGTGGAGGATCAGCGTCGGGGTGGCGATCTCGCCGAGCCGGCCGCTGGTGTCGTGGCCGAGGATCGCCTGCAGCTGCAGCTGGATGACGTCCCGGGCGGCGGGCACGCTGGTCGCCATCTCATGGAAAACGGCGAAGGCGTTCTCGTCGGCGCGGAAGGCGGGGGAGAGGTTGACTTCGTAACCGGCCCGGATCGCCTGGTCGCGATCGCCGGACGAAAGCGCGGCCAGCAGCTTTTCCGCGTTCTCCTGAGGCATCAGCTGAGAGCCGTCCCCGCCGCAATACGTGCAGCCAAGCGTCAGCGAGCGCAACCGGCCGGAGTCGGCGAGGGCCAGCTCCTGGGCGATCATCCCGCCCATCGAGATGCCGACCACGTGGGCGCTCTCCCAGCCGAGCTCGTCGAGCAGCACCGCCGTGTCCTCCGCCATCTCGGCGATCGTGAACGGCTCCGAAATTCGCTCCGAGAGCCCGATGCCCCGGTTGTCGAAGGCGACCACGTCGAAGCTCTCCTCCAGCGCCCCTTTGAACGGCTGACCCCAGGCCACATGCGTCCCGCTCATCCCCTGGATCAGCAGCAGCGGCTCACCGGAGCCGGCGCGCTCGTAGTGAAGCTCGGTCCCCCTGACAGCGGCCTTCGCCATCCGCCGATCCTACGCCAGCCGCCCGCCCAGCGCCTAACCTTGGACCCCGGCCCCCGTAGCTCAGTGGACAGAGCACCGGACTTCTAATCCGACGGCCGCTGGTTCGAATCCAGCCGGGGGCGCTTCCCGCTAATCCAAGTTGGGGTTGACTTCCCTGTTTACTCAGGTACTTTGAAGTTCAATCTAGGGAGAAGCATCCTTGGAGAAGGGTGCGCTGGGAGGTTGTGAAGATGGCCCGTCTCGTTCGCCCGTGCCTAAAGGCCCTCTCTTCAAATGACTTGAAGAAGATGGGGACTCACTCCGCCCTGTTGCTCCTGCTGGCCTCAGTGCTCGCCGCCTGCATCGCCATTGCCACCGCCGCGGCGAATTGCACCATCAGCAGCTATCCGGAAACGGGAAGCCTCGGGCAGGAGAATCCCGCGGAGGAAGACATGCGGCGCTGCTTCGTGGCTGATCCAGTCAACTGCGCCACCGGCAACCTCACCGAGGCGCATGTGGACCTGTCCGTCCAGGGACACGGCCCCCCACTCCAACTGGTTCGGTACTACAACTCCAAGCTGGCGGCCAATCAGACCGCGCCGGGCTCGTTCGGCTATGGCTGGACGAGCACCTACAGCTCGAAACTGACGTTTGACGCCAGCAAAAAAGTGGCCCTGGTGACCCATGACAACGGGTCCACGATGAACTTCGAGCTGGAAGGTGGGCAATGGAGAGGCCCGGTGTGGACGCAGGCGACTCTGGTGCAGTCGGGCGAAAACTACATCTACTCGCTGCCGGACCACACCCAGTACGAATTCGCCAGCAGTGGCCGCCTGCTCAAGATCACGGATCGCCACAACCTGACCTTGACGCTGACCTATAACGGCAGCGGTCGCCTCGAATCCGTCGCAGACCAATCATTCGTCGTCAGGAAACTCACCTTCTCTTACAACGCCTCTGGGCAGGTCGAAAAAGTGACCGATCCGATGGGCCGCGTGGCAAAATACTCCTACTCCTCCGGGAACCTGGCCAACGTGACCCTGCCGGGAATGGAAACTCCCCGCTGGAAATTCGGCTACAACGGCTTTCACGAGCTGACGGCACTCACGAACGGGCGCGGGTACACGACGACCACGACCTACGACTCCTCGCACCGGGCGACCTCGCAGACCGATCCCCTCAACCGCAAATACAGCTTTGTCTACAAAGAAACCGCCGGGGTCGATGAAACGACAATAACCGAGCCAAATGGATCCACAACGCTGGAGAAATTCAACGAAGCCGGCTCTCCCACCAGCATCGCGCACGCTGTGGGCACCTCGCTGGAAGCAGTCAATACGTATACCTACAACACCGGGTTCAGGCTGCTCTCCGCCACTGATCCGCTCAAACACACGACGACCTACACCTATGACGCCCGCGGCAACCGGTTGACGGCGAAAGATCCAAATGGAAACGAAACCAAATGGACCTACAACAGCGCCAATGACGTGACCAGCATGACCAACCCCAAGGGTCTGGTCACCAACTTCAACCGAAACTCGGCGGGGGATCCGCTGGAAGTCTACCGAACCATCGGCTCGTCGACTCAAGTCGCAAAATTCGAATACAACTCGGCGGGCGACCTGATCAAAAAAGTCGATCCTGTTGGCCGGGAAAGAAAGTACCTGCCGAGTCCGGTCGGGGGTGTCCCAATGGTCGAATACCAGGGCACCTTCGAAAACCAGAACATGCTTCGCTCATGGGTGTACAACCTGAACGGTGAGGTGATCGAAGAAGTTGATGGGCGCGGATACGAAGCGGGGAACGAAAAAGCTCAGTTCACGACCAAATACACCCGCGACTCGCAGGGGCGTCCAACCGTAGTGCGAGATCCTCTTGGGGCGACCAGCACGATGGCCTACGACGCCAACGGCAACCTCGCCGTCAGCACCGACTCACTTGGCCACGAAGTCAGCTACACCTACGATGCGGCTGATCAGCGCATCGAAACGAAAAATGGAAACGGCGCCGTCGTCAAAGAGGCATACGACTCGATGGGGCAGAGGTTGAGTCGCACCAACGGAGTGGGCAACACCACCGAATACAAACATGATGCTCTCGGACGGATGACCGAAACCATTGATCCTTTGGGCAGGAAAACGGTCAACGCTTACGACCTCGCGGGGAACCTGACCAAAGTCACCGACGCAGAAGCGCGGACGACCACCTTCACTTACGACCCCGGAGACCGTAACACCAAAATCGACTACTCGGATCCAGCTACGGCGGATGTCAGCCTAGTCTACGACAAAGACGGAAATGTAAGTGAAATGACGGACGGAACCGGAACGACGAAAAGAACCTACGACGCTCTGGATCGCCTCATCGAAGTGGTGAACGGCAAAGGAGAAGTGGCCAAATACGAATACAACCTGGCGAGCGACGTGACGAAACTGACCTACCCGAACGGGAAAGCCGTCACTCAGGGGTTCGACAGTCTCGGCCGGCTGGAAAAAGTGGTCGACTGGTTCAGCAAGGAAACCAAATTTGCCTATTACCGAAACGGGCAACTGAAGACGACGACTTTCCCAGTGGAAACCGGGAACGTCGACGAATACGCCTACAACGCCAGGGGCGACGTGACCCAGATCTCGATGAAGAAAGGTCTGGAAGTGTTTGCGTCGTTTGCCTATACCCGCGACAAAGCCGGTCAGGTCGAAAAAGTCATCCAAAAAGGCTTCCCCGGACGACCGGAAGAAGTTACCTACGGCTATGACCCTGGAAACCGCCTGCTGAAAGGTGGAGGCACCTCGTTCGGCTATGACCTTGCCAATGACCCCACCACGCTCGGCGCTGAAAGCTTCACCTATGACAAAGCAAACCAGATCGCCACGGCCAGCAGCGGCACCATGGTCTTCAACAAATTGGGAGAGCGGACGAAAAGTACGCCCACCGGCGGTCCGGCGACGACCTACGCGTATGACCAGGCCGGCAATCTGACCTCTGCGCAAAGACCCGCCGAAGGCGAAGTCGAAAAAATCGACAACACCTTCAAATACGATGGCACCGGGCTGCGAACCACCGAAACCAACGGGGCATCCACCTACCCCATGATGTGGGACACGACCTCAGACGTGCCAAGGCTGCTGCACAAAGGCAACGACTACTACATCTACGGACCCGAAGGCCTTCCCATATCTCAGATCATTTCGAGCTCGACGCACTACTTTCACCATGATCAGCTGGGCTCGACGCGAGTCTTGACCAGCACCGCCGGGGCCGTGATCGGGACATACGAATACTCGCCCTACGGCCTGCTGACGTTCTTCTCCGGGACGCAGAGCACGCAGATGGGGTACGCGGGGCAGTATCGCAGCCATACCAGCCGGCTGATCTATCTTCGGGCTCGCACCTACGATCCTGCGACCGCCCAGTTCCTCAGCGTCGACCCGGCGGTTCTTCAGACCGGTGAGCCATACAGCTATGCCGAGGACAATCCGGTCAACAAGGCGGATCCGACCGGCCTGACAACGGAGGGGCTCTGCATTGGGGGTTCGGCGGCTGTGAGCTTCATCGGAGCGAGCGGGAGCATCTGCGTCGTCTCCACCAGCACCGGAGAGACCGCGATCACCGCCACCGTACCGGCCGGATTCGCGGGGGTGATCAGTTGGGACGGCAAGAAGACCAGCTCGCTCATGCAATTCCTTGAGTCAGCGAAGGATTCGCGTGGCGGCGGCTCGATTGACTTCGAGTGGGTGCGTGGTGAGGCGAACACCTTGAGTGAGTTTGTGGGGCTCGCCGACTTCGTCGACTTCTCTGGCGGATGGTTCGGGCTTCACGGCGGCTACGAGCGTGCGGTGAGCAGGGGAAGCGGACTGGTTACGAAGACCTATAAGTTCGGCATTGGTACCCCTGGCATAGGCATAGGCGGGGGGACGTCCAACACCATTATCTTGCGGAATCTTTCGCCCCCCCCAAAGGAGGCGCCGCCGGGCGGCGGGCTTGCCGAAGATGGCCGTCTCACGATCGGTGGGGTTAATTTCCACGAAGTGGAGTGCGATCCGTATGAAATCTGATTGCCCGGCCTGATGGCGGTCCGATCAACGGACCGGCGTCTGCGGCGTCGGCGCGTTGGGCATGACACCGAATACGGGCTCTCCCCCGTAGCGACCCCAGGTCGCCTGGCCAAAGGCCCGTAGCGCAGCCAGGGTCTTGGAGCCACGATAGGACGGGCAGCCGAGGAGATTCGTCCAGGTGGTTGCCGCCACCGCGTATGGCATCTCGGGGTCGGGGAAGAGGAGAGTGCCGCCGTAGACCGCATCCATGTAGCCCATCAGCTCGAGTTGAGCCTGTTCGGGGAGGTCGGGTTGGTACTGAATCGCCATGCGGCCGTGCTCGAGGGAGTGGACAACGCTGACCGGCGGAGGGGTCTCGCGGTAGGCGCCATCCGCCTGCTGCTCTTCGACGTGATCCCCGGACGTGGGCGGGGCAGTTTTGTAGTGGGGTTCCGGAGTGCTGGGCGGGATGTGATCGCGGCCCTCCACCGGCAGCCGCAGCCGCAGCTCGCATCCGGCGGCTCGCGCTGCCTCTTGGAGGCCCTGTCCTTCGGGGATCGAAGCCTCGATCCCGGCGCGGGTGTCAGGGGCAACCCCGTTGGTGGCTCCGCTTTCCAGGTTGACGTGGGGGTTGCCGATGGCTTCGGAATCCGACCGGGAGGACAGGGAGAGGACGGCAGCGAGAGCGATGAGCGCCAGCACCGCCGCGATTCCGTAGGCGGCAATGACGCGTCCCCTTGCTCCCCCATCCTGCCTTTCTCGGTTTTCCACTGGTCAAAACTGTAGGCGAGGATGTTCGAAGACTATGAATTCGTAAACCAGGAGGAACGAGATGCCAGAGGTCACCGCGGACATGACGATCACCCTCGATGGCTACGGGTCGGGGAGGACCATGCGCCGGTCTTCGTTCTCTGTCACCGGCCTCGCCCGAGCGTGGAGATGGAAGGCGGCACCGTCTACCACTTCGTCACCGACGGGATTGAGGTGGCGCTAAAGCGGGCGCGGGAGGCCGCGGGGGAGAGGAACGTCTCGATTGCCGGTGGCCCCGCCATGTCACCCACCTCGTCTACCGCCGCTAAACGCCTCCGCGTTCGCGCTGGCGTTGCTGCTTCCAGGAGAGGAGGGGGAGGCCCAGGCGGGCGCAGCCCAGGCTTTCGGCGTGGGCGAGCAGCCTGCGTTGTTTGCCTCGGAAGTCCCAGTAGCCCTGGGGCATTTCGGCCGCGAGTTGCCAGATCGTGTTGAGGTAGGCGCCGTCTTTTGACATCTCGCGCAGGATCGGCCAGCGCTTGGAGGTGGCCATGGCCTTCTCGGCTTCGATCCTTGCGGCGCTGTCGTCTTCGCGGCGGGCTTTGTCCCACTGCAGGAACCAGAGGCAGGAGACAGTGGCGGTGACGCTGCCGGCCACCTGGTAGCGGTTGGTGGTGAGGCCTTCGTCGGGGACCCGCGAGGGTGAGAAGGTGCTGGGCACCGGGATGCCTTTCAGCATCTCGCGCACGGTGGCGTCGTGTTCGGCAGCTTTCACGACCATCGCCGGCATCGCGTCCAGCCAGGTCTGGGAATCCACCTTGCGCAGCCAGCCGAGCCGTTCCTCGAAGGCCGCCCGGTCGGGGACCGCGGCCCGCATTTCGAGCACGTAGCCGCCTTCCGACCAGTAAGCGACCATCTGGCGGTCTCCCGGCCCGCCGAGGTTGGCGTAGAAGTCGGCCCGCGTGTCGACCTGGGCGGTGGTCCCCAGGACTGGCAGCTCGATCCAGCGCTGGCCGTGCGGGTGCGGCACCCGGCGGGCGTAGTGGATCGTTTCCGCCAGGTTGCCGTGGCGCCAGGAGAGTTCGACCTTCCGCTGGCGCACCGACGGCGGCAGCATCCCCGTCACCGTTCCGTCCGCGTGGACGTAGAGCGATTCGTCGGGGAGCGGCTTGCCGGTGACGAATTCCATCGACCCTTCGGTGCCTTCGCGGCCGCGATACTGGAAGACGTTTTCGACCCGCCAGCCGGGACCTTCGAGCAGAAGCAGCGGCGTGGACTCGGCGAAGCGAACTAGCTCGGCGCCGTAGGCGCGGGAGGAGTGGTCCCCGCTGCCTCCGCCGAGGAAGAGGATGACCACGGCGATCGCGGCGACGGCCGCGCCGGCGAGGGCGAGCGCCAAGCGCCGCGGCCGCCGCCGGCGAGGCGCCTCGGATTCGAAGGGCGGGACGGCCGGCCGCTCGCCGTCGAGATCGGCGAGCAGCTCGGCCTCCATCTCTTCGAGGCGGATCCCGTCGAGCCGGGCCGGATCGACCGGATCGGCCGCGGCGAGCGCCATGTCGAGCTCACGCGTGTTCATCGTGCGTCCTCCGTGTCCAGTTCGGGATTAAGGGGCTCGGTCGGTCCGCGCTCCTCCAGAAGGTCACGCAGTCGGCGCCTGGCCCGATGGATGCGGCTGCGAGCGGCCAGCGAGGAGATTTCGAGGACCTTTGCCGCTTCGCCCGGCGAGAGCTCCTCCCAGGAGACGAGCAGGAGCAGCTCGCGGTCGCCGTCGCTCAGGCCGGCCATCGCCCGCAGGACCTCGGCGGCCTCGGTTCCCGGTGTGGGGTGGGTGGCCAGCTCGGTTCGCAGCGACTCGGCCAAGCGCTGGCCGAGGCGGGTCCGGCGCCGCGCGGTCCGCTGCTGATTGGCGATCACCCGGCGGGCGACGGCGTAGAGCCAGAGCCTCGCCTCAGTGCCGGCCGGGACCTCGCCCAGGCGCCGCCAGGCGACCAGGAAGGTCTCGGCGACGACGTCGGCGGCATCCTCCGGGTCCTCGACGCGCCGCAGCGCGTAAGCGAGGACCGCTCGTCCCTGCTCGCGGTAGAGCCGGCTGAAATGGACCTGCGCCAGCTCCCGGCCAAGCGAGTCCGCCTCGATCTGACTTTGCGCCATCGTCTCTATATGTCCGGTTCGGCCTGGGCGTTGCACGTGGATTCGATCCTGCCCGGTTTAAGT
Organism: Solirubrobacterales bacterium; assembly: GCA_044865945.1. GTDB lineage: Bacteria > Actinomycetota > Thermoleophilia > Solirubrobacterales > 70-9 > VAYN01. The sequence continues at coordinate 26,114 of JBIOTO010000144.1, read as the reverse complement.
AATGAGCCGCGAATGCCGAAGGGGGCGAGGTGCGTGCCAACCAGTTCAGAGCAGCGCGATCCTGGCGGCGGGCAGTTGCCCTGGCGCTCGCCGTTGCCGTCGCGCTGAGCCTTGCCGCCTGCGGCTCGGGCTCCGACGGCAAGGAAGGCGGGGTGCTGCGGGCGACGTTTGGGTCGTTCCCGGACTACCTCGACCCGGCGCTGTCGCACTCGGAGGAAGGCTGGACGGCGATCTACAACACGTACGTCCCGCTGCTGACCTACAAACACGCCGACGGCAAGGCTGGGAGCGAAGTGATCCCCGGGCTCGCGCGTGAAATGCCGGCGATCAGCCCCGATGAAAAGACCTACGGCTTCCAGCTGCGCGACGGGCTGCGTTATTCGGATGGCACGCCGGTGCGGGCCTCGGACTTCAAACACTCGGTCGAACGGGTCTTCCTGCTCAACTCCAGCGGCTCGCCCTTCTATACCGACATCGTTGGCGCCGAAAGGTTCGCCAAGGCGAAGAAGGGCGGGATCTCCGGCATCGTCGTCAACGACAAGAGCGGCGAGATCACCATCCACCTGACGCGCCCGCGCGGCACCTTCCTGCAGGAGCTGGCGCTGCCCTTCACCGCGCCGCTGCCGGCGGGCACTCCGGCCGAAGACCTCTCTGCCGACCCGCCGCCGGCCACCGGGCCCTACGAGATCACCTCCGCCAACCCGGGCAAGGGCTGGTCCTACGTCCGCAACCCCTTCTGGGCCAAAGCGAACGGCAAGGCGATGCCGGACCTGCCCGCCGGCCACGTCGACAAGATCGAGGTGACGGTGTCGCGCAACGCCGCCACCCAGGTCGCCGACGTCGAAGCCGGTCGCTACGAGTGGATGGAGAACACGCCGCCGCCCGACCTCTACGCGCAGGTGAAGGAAGAGTACGAAGGCACCCAGTTCCGCGAGGAGCCGACCGAGAGCACCTACTTCTTCTGGATGAACACGACCGCGGCGCCGTTCGACGACGTCGAGGTCCGCCAGGCGGTCAACCACGCGGTCAACCCCGAGGCGCTGGAACGGATCTACGCCGGGACGCTGGTTGGCACCCAGCAGATCCTGCCGCCGGGGATGCCGGGCTACGAGAAATACGAGCTCTACCCGTATGACGTCGAGAAGGCGAAGGAAATGATCGCCGCCGCCGACCCGGCCGATCGCGAGATCACCGTCTGGACCGACGACGAACCGACCCAGGAAGAAGCCGGCGCCTACTACGCCGAGGTGCTGAAAGACATCGGCTTCGACGCCAAGCTGCAGGTGCTGAACGCCGACAACTACTTCTCGGTGATCGGCAACGCCTCGACCAAGGACCTCGACACCGGCTGGGCCAGCTGGTTCCAGGACTACCCGCACCCCAACGACTTCTTCCAGCCGATGCTCTCCGAAGAAAGCATCTTCCCGACCAACACCTCGAACCTGGCCCGGATCGCCGTGCCGCGACTGAGCGAGAAAATCGACGCGCTGGCCGAAAAGCCGCTCGACGCCCAGGTCGAAAGCGAATACGCGGAGCTCGACAGGGAATTCATGGAGCTGGCGCCGTGGGCCCCCTACGGGACCAGCACCTACCCGACCTTCGTCTCCTCGGAGATCGACCTCGATAAGGTCATCTACAACCCGACCTTCAACCAGGACCTGACGAGCTTCCAGTTCAAGTAAAGTTCAGGTCCGGCGGTTCCTGGAAAATAGGCGGCTATGCGACAGGCTGTCGAGGAAGGGCCGGAGGGAGGATTGGACCTGACGATGCCGGCGGAGCCGGCCTCGGTTCCGGTGCTGCGGCACCGCGCCGCTCAGTTCGCCGCCGCGCAGGGCGTCGACGAGCCCGTCGTCGACGACGTCGCCCTGGCCGTCTCCGAGGCGGTCACCAACGCGGTCAAGTACGCGAACGCCGCCGATGCCGAGGGGGTCGTCGAGCTCGCCGGGGCGCAGCGGGAGGGCTGGCTCGAGGTGACGGTGCGCGACCGCGGCGAGGGGTTCGGCAAAGGCTCGAACGATGGCCTCGGCTTGGGCCTCGCGATCATCGCCCGCCTCTGCGCTGATCTGAAGATCGTGCAGGAAGGCGACGGGACCGAGGTCCGGATGCGCTTCCCGTTGCCGAGCGGCGCTTAGCGGCGCCGCTCGGGCAGCCCGAAGCAGCCCTGGGACGTCGAGACGCTGGTCCCCTTGTCGCCAGACTCGATCATCCTGGACGCGCTGCGGGCCTGAATCTCGGCGATCTCCAAGCGCGCGCGTTCATGCGCCTCAAGCGCTTCCTGTATCCCCTGGTCGTCCAGCACCATCAGAGTCCGGGTGAGGTGGAAGTGCTCGTCGGCACCGATGATCCCGGCGCGCCTGGAGGCGACGAAGTCATCGAGGATCTTCTGCATGAATTCGCAGACGAGGTCCTCGGCGATCACCGGGTCGAGCTCCTCCCACTCCTCGGTGTCGATCAGATGCCGCTCGGTCGCGCGGTAGAAGTGCTCGAGGGCGCCGCGCACCGGACGCGTGCTGACCAGCTCGGCGCATTCGAACTCGACCAGCTGTTTGGTGTGGTAGCTGACGTTCGATAGCTCCTCGTCGAGCTCGCGGGCCATTTCGGCCGGGCTCGCGGTCCGCTCGGTCAGCATGCGGAGAACCGACGCTCGCAGCGGGTGACTCATCGCCTTGATGCGGTTTTCGGTTGCTTTGCGTCGCTGCGTCTTGGTCGACATCCCTCTCCTCTTTCTCTCCCTTATGGCGGCTTGATTACTGGCGACGACTTGATCGTAACTGCTTAATGGACATCGTGTTCAGATTTTCTCGCGAAATGCTGGAATGCGTCCCATTGGTGGAACGAATCTCACCAATAATGAGGTCTCCAGTGCATGAGTAAAGAGCCGGGGAGGAGGTGAAAACGGATGGATCTCCGCACCGAGCGCGTGGTGCCCCTCGAGTCGATCGGGAAGGGCAACTAGCCACCACCATCTGCGGGCCGGTCCTCAGGGGAGGGCCGGCCCTTTTTCGTCTACAACCCAGGCGGGTGGCGGGCGACGAAGCCGTCCGTCGACGCCGTCGTCAGGTGCCAGCGCGGGCCGCTGCCCTGTTCGGCTCCCACCGTGTCGAAGCGCAGGCCCGCGATCTCGACGAAGGTGTGTCCCGGGTTGGCGTAGACCGTTATCCACTTGCCGCGGCCGGGGGCTCCCCAGTGCATCAGCTCGCCGGAGGTGAGCGGGCGGGGGATCAGGCCGCCGCCGAAGAGGGCGAAGCTGACGGCGCCCGAGCAGTCATAGGAGTTGTCGTAGAAGGAGGCATGGCCGCCGCCCCATACGTAGGGCCGGCCGACGATCGTGTTGGCGGCGTTGATCGACCCCTGCACGACTTCCGGCGCGTTGGGTGGGGCAAGGGCGACGCCGGTTAGGAGGATCGCCGTCGACTCGGGGTCGCCGCCGCGCCGGTGGGCGAAGATCTCGCCGCGGCCGAGTGAGGACTTGTGCGGGACGTGGGTGCCATTGCTGCCGGCCGAGGCGGGGGGCAGCAGGGACGGGTCGGCGGCGATTTCCTCAGCGCTCGGCAGGTCGGGGTTGGCCCGGGCGGGCCTTGGCTCGGCCGCTCTGGCCGCGACCTGACGCTGCGCTTCGACCATCGCCAGACCCTCGCCGACCGCGTTGACCGCGTGGTCGCCGCCGCTGGTCGCGGCCAGCGCAACGATCACCTGCAGGAGTGCCGCCGTGTGCTCCATCGCGTTGCAAGACTACGGAGGCGTGAAACTCCTCCTGGTTCCGTTGGCGATTGTCGCCTTCGTCCTCTTCCTCTTGGTCCTCGGCGCGATCGGGCTCGCGATCTCCTTCGCGATCCTCTACGTGTTCGGCGGGGCCTGGCGACTGGTTACGCGTGGCGTGCCAGGCCGGCGCCGTCAGCGTCGCGACGTAAGTCCCTGAAGCACGACCTCGATCGGCGAGCGGTGCTTCCCGTTTGCCTCCTCGCGGTTGCGCTGCAGCTCGTCGGCAAGCTGCCCCACCTGGGTGCTGACCTTGCCGACCTCCTTGGCCGCCTTGGCGACGTCCCCGGAGTTGACCTTGATCTTCGGCCGCCGCGCGATCGCCTTGCCGAGGCCGCTCTTTTTCGCCCCTTTGCTGGCAAGGGCCAGACCGCCCGCGGCTCCAGCCAGCGCGGCGCCCCCGGCGACGAGCGGGATCTTCGCCTTGCTGGCGGCCTTGCCGACAGTCTTACCGGCGCTTTTCGCCTTGTCGCCAGCCTCCTCGGCCACGTGGCGGACGGCCTCAACGTTCGAATTGCGGCTCGCCGATCCGTTCGATTTGGCTTTCGGCGATTTCGGTTTCGCCCGTTTCGGCGTCGATTTCGAGGTCGATGCTTTCTGGGATTTCGGTTTCGATCTGGATTTCGGTTTCGATTTGGCTTTGGGTTTCGTTTTCGTCTGAGCCATGGTTCCTCTCTCCTCGCGGACTCCCTATTGGCTCAGATACCCATTCCAATTTGCGGGAATCAGCAGCGATGAACGCGGGCGGCGCTTTTCACCACCTCGAAGGCGCTGCCGGGGATCCGCTTCAGCTGGTTGAGGTTCTCGTCGTCCCAGCGGTGGTCACTGGTGCCCGAGAAGAACCAGTTGGAGCCGTTGTCGGCGACGATCAGCCCGTAGCGCTTCATCGCTTCGGCGATCGCCCGGGCCGGGCCGCTGAAAGCCCCAAGGCCGTAGCCGGCCTTGAGGCGCAGGCGCAGTCCCATCGGCGGGGCGGCGGCGCTGGCGGTGTCGCCAGCGCAGTGGGAGGCGGGGTGGACCCAGGCGCTCTGGGTGCTCTCGAAGGTGACGCGGATCGCGTGGTCGATCTCGCCGCGGGTGGCCTCGTCGTAGCGGACCAGGCCGGGGAAGATCGGCAAACCGGCGGCGTCGGCGGAGGTCCAGCCATCGGGACGGCGGGCCGCTGAGCGCAGGTCCCATTCCGTGCCGGAGTCGGCGTTCCACCGCGGTCGCGGCTTGGCGATGGGGAAGGCGCGGTAGAGCTCGTAGAGCCTGCAGGCCGAGCGGTCGACGACGATCACATGGCGGTCGCCGTCGCTGCCGTTGCCGCCCTCGACCGGGGCGCGAGGGGGAACCGGGAACGGCCCGGGGTCGCTCTCGTCGCCATAGGCGGTGTAGTGGATCGGCAGCTTGGGCTGGTCGCCGCCGACCACCGAGTAGGGGAAGCCATAGGCGCGCGGCGAGCCGAAGTCGGGATGGAGGCTTTTGCCGCCGTGGGCGTTGATGTAGGCGATGTAGGCACTCGAGCGCGGGTCGCGCGGCGCCTTCGAGATGTCCTGGTTCCAGGCGGCCTCGGTGGCGAGGGATGGGGCGCGAGGTGAGAGCGAGGCCGGCGGGTCGGGGAAGACCTGGCAGGCACCGAGATCCGGGTATGGACCGACGGCGGAGGCGGACGAAGCCGCGAGGGCGACGCAGAGCGCGATCAGCGCGAGCGCAAATCCCACAGCGGTGTTCTTTTTCCGCGCTATAGGGGGGATAAGGAACACCGCTGCGTTGAGACGGCGCCTCTTCATTCCGAAATCCCCGCCGGACCTTCGCGAACTGTCAGCCGGCCGATCTCCAGCTCCTCGATCTCGAGGTGCTTCACCGCGAGCCGCCGGATCGTCGCCTTGCCGATCGCCAGGCGGCCGACGCTGAGGCGGCCGATCGCGAAGCCGCCTACCGCGGCGGCGCCGACGGCGAAGGCCCCGATCGCCAGGGCGCCGCGGGCGTCGGCTCCGATTGCCCTGGCCTTGACGTCCTTCATGCCGGTGAGGCTAGCCTGACGCCCCGATGACCCTGGACGAGCGTCCGACTCTGCTGGCGGTTCAGCACGTGCCCTGGGAGGGGCCGCACCGGATCCTCGACGCCTGCGGCGGGCTGCGGGTGCGGACGGTGAAACCGCTCGCGGGCCAGCCCTTGCCCGCGCACGAGGAGGTCGCCGGCGCCGTCTTCATGGGCGGGCCGATGAACGTCGACGAAGTCGAGCGCTTCCCGGCGCTGGCCGCCGAGCGCGCGTGGCTGGCCGAGGCGGTGGAACGGGGGATGCCGGTGCTCGGGATCTGCCTCGGCGTGCAGCTGCTGGCGCGGGCGCTGGGGGCGGAGGTGAGGCCCGGCGGGGCGCCGGAGATCGGCTTCGCCCCGGTCGAGATCGCCGACCCAGAGGACCCGCTCCTCGGCGGGTTTGCACCGCGCGCCGAGGTCCTCCACTGGCACGGCGACGTCTTCGACCTGCCCGAGGGAGCCACGCATCTCGCCTCCTCGGAGCGCACCGCCTGCCAGGCGTTCCGTGCCGGCAACGCCTGGGGCGTCCTCTTCCATCCCGAGGCCGACTACGCCCTGGTCGAGGCCTGGCTGGAGGTGCCCCAGATGATCGACGAGGCGGTGGCGGCGCTCGGCGACGCGGGCGAGCACGCGCTGCCGGAGCGGGCCGCCGAGCTGGAGGCGGGGCTGATCGAGCGCACCGCGCCGGGCTTCGCCGCCTTCGCTGAAATCGTCGCCAGCGGGTAGGGGAGGCGCGATGGAGGTCTGCCTGATGATCGAGGGCCAGGAGGACGTGACCTGGGACGACTGGCGGGCGCTCGCCACCGCCTGCGAGGAGCACGGGGTGGGGACGATGTTCCGCTCCGACCACTACCTCTCGGTCGACGACCGCCGCGAGCGCGGCTCGCTCGACGCCTGGGGAACGATCTGCGCCCTCGGCGCCGTCACCGAGACCCTGCGGCTGGGGACGATGGTCTCGCCGGCGACCTTTCGCCATCCCTCGGTGCTGGCGAAGCTGGCGGTGACCGCCGACCACGTCTCCGGCGGCCGGGTCGAAGTCGGGATCGGCGCCGGCTGGTGGGATCGCGAGCACGAGCTCTACGGGTTCGACCTGCCGCCGGTCGGCCCGCGGATGGAGGCGCTCGAGGAGCAGATGCGGATCGTCCGCGGCCACTGGGGGGAGGGGCCGTTCAGCTTCTCCGGCGAGCACTTCTCGGTCAGCGATCTCGACGCGCGGCCAAAGCCGGTGCGGCAGCCGCTGCCGCTGATCCTCGGCGCCAAAGGCGGGCCGCGCAGCCTGCGCTTCGGCGCTCGCTACGCCGACGAGTACAACACGGTGATGTCGACCGCCGAGGAGATCGCCGACCTGCGCAAGCGGCTCGACGAGGCCTGCGAAAAGGAGGGGCGCGACCCGGCGACGCTGCCGCTCTCAATGATGACCGGCTGGCTGGTCGGCGCCGACCGGGCCGAACTGCTGGAGCGCGCCGGGCGCCTCTCGGAATGGAAAGGCGGCGACGGCGACGGTGAGGCGTTCATCGCCGGCCTGCGCGAGAGCACGATCCTCGGCACCGCCGAGGAGGCGATCGAGCAGCTGCGCGAGCTGGAGGCGGCGGGGCTGACGCGGATCATGGGTCAGCACCTGCTGCACCGCGACCTCGACGCGGTGGCGCTGATGGGGCGGGAGATCGGCCCGGCGCTCGCCGGCTGAACGGGAACGGCGGTCAGTCGGAGACGACTTCGCCGTAGATCGCCCGCAGCCAGATCTCAATCAGGACGTCGAGGACGCGGTCGCGGTCGAGCGAGGGCTCCTCGCCGAGCAGGGTCGCGTACTGGGCCCGCTCGTTCATCTGCACCAGGGAGATCGCCATCTCGCGGGCCGGGGGGCCGGGGGGCGCGGCGCCGCGCGAGCGCTCGAACTCGATCACCGCGGTGACGTCGGCGACCCACCCCTCCATCACCGCCGACCAGAGGTCGCGCGCCTCGCCGTTGGTCGGGCGCAGGTCCGAGCCCGCCCGGACCACGCCGGGGCGGGAGCGGAAGGCGGCATAGAGGTTCTCGAGGGCCGCGCGGAGCCCCGCCCGCGGCCCGTCCTCGGCCAGCGCGGTGAGGATCTCCTCGCGGCCCTCGGCGGCATCGGCGACGAGGCGGTCGATGATCGTCAGCACCACCGCGTCCTTGGAGGGGAAGTAGAAGTAGAAGGTGGGGCGGGAGATGCCGGCGCCTTTTGCCAGGTCGTCGACCGAGATCTCGGCGAGGGGGCGCTCTTCCAGCAGGCGCTCGGCCGTCTCCAGGATCGCCCGCTCGCGATCGTCGCCGCTGGCCCGGGTGCCACGGCGGCCGCGGCCTTTGGGCGCGGAGGCTGGCGGGGATTTGGCTTCGGGAAGCGCTGCCATCGCCTCTCACCATACAGCGCGTCGAGAAATTCGACAAGTTGTTGAACTTCTCGACACAGTGTTGATACAGTTCTCGCCGTGAACTCCAGCAAGCGCGTGATCATCACCGGGGCCGCCAGCGGCATTGGCGCCGCCACCGCCCAGGCGCTGCGCCAGCGCGGGGCCCAGGTCGTCGGCCTCGACCTCAACCCCGGCGAGGACACGATCGCCTGCGACGTCACCGACCAGAAGTCGGTCGAACGGGCGATGCGCGAGGCGGTCGAGCGGCTCGGCGGTGGCGCCGACGCGCTCGTCAACTGCGCCGGCATCGGCCTGCCGCAGAGCGCCGTCCTGCCGCCCGGGCCCGACGCGCTGCGCGTCCTCGACGTCAACCTGCTCGGCACCTGGCGGGCGACCGCCGCGGCGCTGCCGGCGCTGCGCGAGTCCCACGGCCGCGTCGTCAACGTCTCCTCCGGGCTCGCCCACCTCGCCGTCCCCTTCGCCACCGCCTACGGCGCCAGCAAGCGCGGCGTCGTCGGCTACTCCGAGCAGCTGCGCTCCGAGGTCGGCGACGAGATCACAGTCACGACCGTCTATCCCGGCTACATCCGCACCCCGATCCACGACGCCAGCCAGACCGCCGGCGCCGGGCTGGAGGGGATGGTGCCGCCGGAGCCGATCGGCGCCGCCGTCGGCACGATCGTGCGGGCGATCTACGGCCGGCCCGCTCGCGACCTCGCCACGACCCGTCGCGGCGCGATGTCCTACCGAGTCCTCGGCCTGCTCCCCAAAGGCCTGGTCGAGCGCGGCATTCGGCGCCAGATGCGCGCCGGCGCCAAGCGCGGCAACTTCAAACAGACCTCGATGACGAGCGACCTGCTCGCTCGCCTCAACCGTTAGGAGTTTTTCTGATGGCCAACCCCGTGTCCCAAGAGCGAGAGCACGTCAACGTCCTGATCGTCGGCGCCGGCCTCTCCGGCATCGGCGCCGGTGCCCACCTGCAGCGCAACTGCCCCGGCAAGAGCTACGCGATCCTCGAGTCCCGCGAGTCGATCGGCGGCACCTGGGACCTCTTCCGCTACCCGGGGATCCGCTCCGACTCCGACATGTACACCCTCGGCTACTCGTTCAAGCCGTGGACCGACCAGGACTCGATCGCCGCCGGCGAGAAAATCCGCGACTACATCAAGGAGACCGCGCGCGAGTACCGGGTCGAGGACAAGATCCGCTTCGGCCACAAGGTCGTCTCCGCCGAGTGGTCCAGCGAGGAGGCGCTGTGGACGGTGCGCGCCGAGCACGGCGGCGAGACGGTCGAGCTGACCTGCGACTTTTTCTACGGCTGCACCGGCTACTACCGCTACGACGAGGGATACACGCCCGAGTTCGAGGGCCGCGCGCGCTTCCAGGGGCAGATCGTCCATCCCCAGCACTGGCCCGAGGACCTCGACTACCGCGGCAAGCGGGTGGTCGTGATCGGCAGCGGCGCGACCGCGGTGACGCTGATCCCGGCGATGGCGCCGGAGGCCGAGCACGTCACCATGCTGCAGCGCTCGCCGGGCTACATCGTCACCCTGCCCGCCCAGGACCCGATCGCCAAGGCGCTGCGCAAGGTCCTGCCGGACAAGGCCCGCTACGCGATCGTCCGCTGGAAGAACGTGCTGACCCAGATGGCCTTCTACCAGCTCTCGCGCCGGGCGCCGGGCTTCACGCGCAAGCTGATCCGCCGCGGGGTGGAGCGCCAGCTGCCGGCCGGCTATCCCGTCGACCGCGACTTCGAACCGAAATACAACCCCTGGGACGAGCGCGTCTGCCTGGTGCCCGGCGGCGATCTCTTCGGGGCGCTGCGCTCCGGCAAGGCCGACGTGGTCACCGACCGGATCGAGACCTTCACCGAGAAGGGGCTGAAGCTGACCTCCGGGCGTGAGCTGGAGGCCGACGTCGTCGTCACCGCGACCGGGCTCAACCTGCTGGTGTTCGGCGGGATCGAGGTCAAGGTCGACGGCGAAAGCAGGCAGTTCAAGGACCTGGTCGGCTACAAGGGGGCGATGTTCGGTGGCGTGCCGAACCTGGCGATCGCGCTCGGGTACACCAACGCCTCCTTCACCCTCAAGTGCGACCTGGTCTCCCAGTACATGTGCCGCCTGCTGAATTACATGGACGCCAACGGCTACCGCGTGGCGACGCCGCGCGACCCGGGGCCGGCGCTGGCGCGCGAATCCTTCATCGACCTCAAGTCGGGCTACGTGACGCGCTCGCTCGACCAGCTTCCCCAGCAGGGCGACCGCCACCCCTGGCGGCTGCATCAGAACTACGCCCGCGACATCCGCCTCTTCAACCACGGTCCGATGGACGAGGAGATGGAGTTCTCACGCGGGCCGGTTGCGAAGGCCGCCGCGGGCGAGCAGAGCGACGGCGTCGCCGCCGTCGCTTAGCCGAGGGGCGATCCGGTGGGCGTGACGGAGACCGCGACGGCCACGGCGCCGAGGAGCGGACCGCTCGATCCCAAGGTGGCCGCCGGCCTACCGGCACCGCCGCTGGTGCGGATGGGGGGCGTGGCCCAGCTGCTGCGCTTCAACCAGCGCCAGATCGAGTTCGTCTTCGGTGCCAAGCGGCGGCTGGGCGATGTCTTCGCCCTGCGCACGCCCGAACCGCAGCCGCTGGTGATCACCAGCCTCCCCGAGGACGTGCGTTCGCTCTTCACCGCCAAGCCCGAGGAGGCGCCGTCGCTGGCTGCCGAGTCGCCGCTGCGGCCGATAGTCGGGCCGGACTCGGTCCTCACCTCGCTCGGCGAGCGCCACATGCGCCAGCGCAAGCTGCTGCTGCCGCCGTTCCACGGCGAGGCGATCGAGCACTACACGGCGGCGATCGCCGAGGCGGCCGAGCGGGAGATCGACAGCTGGCCGGTCGGGCGGCCCTTCGCTCTGGCACCGCGGATGCAGGCGATCACGCTCGACGTGATCATGGCCGGCATCTTCGGGATCGACGGCGAGCCGGCGCGTCGGAGCCCCGAGGGACGGCTGCGGGCGACGATCAAGGGCCTGGTCAACCTCTCGACCAAGCCGATCGCCCAGGTCGCCGAGCTGATGAACGTGCGGCGCGAGGAGCCGGTCGGCATCACCCGCCTCGGCCGGGCGCTGATCGACCGCCGCATGGACGCGGTGATCGCGACGCGGCGGCGCGAGGACCTGGGCGAGCGGCACGACATCCTCTCCCTGCTGCTGCAGGCGTGCGGGGAGGAGGGCGAGCCGCTGACCGACGGCGAAATCCGCGACGAGCTCATAACCCTGGTGCTGGCCGGCCACGAGACGACCGCCAACTCGCTCGCCTGGGCCTGGGAGCGCCTGGTCCGCACCCCGGACGCGCACGGGCGCCTGGTCGAGGCGGTCCGCTCCGGCGACGGGGCGGAGGAGGCGATCGAGATGACGATCACCGAGACGATGCGCTCCCGCCCGGTGGTGCCGATCGTCGGCCGCCGGGTGAAGCTGCCCTGGCAGCTGGGCGACTACGCCGTCCCAGCAGACACCCCGGTCCTGATCAGCATCCTCCTCCTGCACCACCGCGAGGACCTCTACCCGGAGCCCTACGCCTTCCGGCCCGAGCGCTGGCAAGACCGCAAGCCCGGCACCTACGAGTGGCTCCCCTTCGGCGGCGGCATCCGCCGCTGCCTGGGCGCGGCCCTGGCCATGGCCGAGCAGCGAGTGGTCCTTGAGGCGATGGCCCGCCGCCTGGACCTGGTCGCCGCCGACCCCGAGCCCGAGCGAGCCCTCCACCGCAACGTGACGATGATCCCCCGCCACGGGGCGCGCGTGGTCATCACCCACCGCACCTGAGCCAGGCGAGCGACCAACGCCCGCTAGATCGGGCGGCCCGGTAAATTGAGACCAGCGAGGTGGCTGTAGCTCAGCTGGTAGAGCTCCGCGTTGTGGTCGCGGCGGTCGCGGGTTCGACTCCCGTCAGCCACCCTTCTGGAAAACGCGGACGTTGTGCTACGTTGTCAACAGATGACTGAGACGGCCAACGTATCGGTGCGCATGAATCGGGAGACGGCGACGCGTATTCGCGCCCGGGCCGAGGCTCGCGGCGAGCGCCTCTCCGATGCTTTGCGCCGTTATGCCGAGGAGGGGGACCGGGCTGAGACCCATCCGGGGATCGTCTTTCGCTCTGGGCCGGCGGGACGCCGGGCCGGTCTCTCGGGCGGTCCCGACATCTGGGAGATCTGCTGGTTGGCACGCCAGTTCGGCGAGGAGGATGCTGCCGAGCGGATCGCCGAGGACCTCTCGCTTACCCCCGACCGGGTCGGGGTGGCGCTGCGCTACGCGGCCGAGTTTCCCGAAGAGATCGACGCCAGGATCGAGCTGCACGAGCGCGAAACCGCCCACTACGACTCACTTGCCGGCGACTGAGCCGTCTCTGCTCGTCGGGTGAAGCTACTGCTGGACGAGATGTACCCTGCCCGCTTGGCGCGGGCGCTGCGAGAGCGAGGCGCGGACGCCGAGGGAGTCGACGAGCGCAGCCCCTTGCGCGGGCTCTCCGACGAAGAGCTGTTGGTGATCGCTGCCCGTGAGGGACGGGCGCTCGTCAGCGAGAACGTCGCCGACTTCATGCGCCTCTACGGCGAGTGGGGCTCTGATGGCTGCCGGCATGCCGGAATCGTCATCGCCCTTTCCTCGCGATTCTCCCGCACCCCTGCGGGCTACGAGATCCTGGTGGACTCACTGGTCGAGCTCTGCGCGCAGCGCCCTGGACGCGAGGCGCTTGCCGACGCGGTCCACTTTCTGGTCCGCTCCTAGAGGGTGCGAGGGACGTAGGTCTCGGCGACGCCGAAGATGAGCAGTGCGGTGAGGCTCAGGTAGATGGCGGCGACGGCGACCTTGGTCTCGGTGGGCACCGAGTGGAATGCGCGGCTCTCGCCTGAGTTCCGGTTCTTGAAGCGGTGGTAGAGCTCGGGGCCGCCCAGTAGGACGACGAACACGAGCATGAAGGGGCCTAGGAAGAGGGCGGTGGCGGCTACGGCTATGAGGATTCCGGCTAGCCAGATCATCGGGCCGAGGACGGCCAGGGCTCGTCCGCCGTCAAGGGGGAGGACGGGCAGCAGGTTGATGAGGTTGACGAAGAAGCCGATGTAGGCGAGGGCTCGCCAGAGGTCGCTGCCGGTCGCCAGCCAGATGGCGAGGGGGACCAGGGTCGCGGCGGTGCCGAGGATCGGGCCGGCCAGGCCGACGCGGGCCTCAGCTGCGGCGTCCTTGCCGAGGGACTCAGTCGCGATCAGGGCTCCGACGAAGGGGATGAAGACCGGGGCCGAGGCTTCGACTCCCTCGCGGCGCAGCTGGATGACGTGCCCCATCTCGTGGACGAAGAGCAGGAGGACGAAGCCGACGGCGAAGGGCCAGCCGAAGGCAAGGGCGTAGGCGACGATCGAGATGAACATCGTCCCGAGGGTCGTCACCGCCTTGACCTTGATCAGGGCCAGGAAGAGGAACTTTTCCTTGCTTGCCAGCAGGGCGAACGGGATCAGCAGTCCACCGAGCTTCTTCAGCCGCGACCTGTAGCGCTCCTTGTCCAGCTCTTCCGCCGTCGGCGGCTCCGGCGCGACGAGCGGTTCCGGCGTCAGACCGCGATGGGCTTCCACTGCTTCCACGTGTTGCTTGCCCAACTCCACGCCTTGGACGATAGGCAATGGCGTTCGAACCTGGGCGGGTGCGAATCGGTGGGCGGATTACGCTGACGTGGTGCCCATTCGCCCGCGGCTGGACATAGGTGCCGAGACCCCGGCTGCTGGCTGGGGGTGGGTAGCGACCGTCGCGGTAATCGCTGCGGCGACTCTTTTGGTCTATCCGCTGAAGTCGGTGGCTCCTGCTGTGTCGCTTGGGGTCGTCTATATCCCTGGGGTGCTTTTGGTTTCGACTTGGTGGGGGTGGCGGGTTGGGTTGGTGGCTGCTGTTGGGAGTGCTTTGGCCTTCAACTGGTTCCATCTGCCCCCTACCGGGGAGTTTGGGATCGCCGCCGATCGGGATGCGGTTGCTTTGGTCGTGTTTGTGATCGTTGCTCTTGCTTGTGGCTCTTTGGCTGAGGTGGCTCGGGCTCGGGCCGCTGAGGCGGAGCGGCGGCGGGAGGAGGGGGAGCGGGTGTTGGGGCGGTTGCGGGAGCTGACCGCCGAGCGGGACCGGATGGAGGGGGAGGCGATTGAGGCTGGCGCTTTGCGACGCAGCGACGAGCTGAAGACGGCGTTGCTGCGCTCGGTCTCGCATGATTTGCGGACGCCCCTGACCTCGATCATCGCCGCAGGGACGGCGCTGGACTCGCCCACGCTGACCGAGGAGGAGCGCCATGAGCTGAGCATGGGGGTGGTCGAGGAAGGGGAGAGGCTCTCCCAGTTGGTCGAGAATCTGCTCGACGTCTCGCGACTGGAGTCCGGCTCGGCGCAGCCGCGGCTGGAGCCGGTCGATCTGGCCGGGGTGCTGGAGGCCGCTCGGGAGTCGCTCGGCGGTGACGCCGCCGCCGTCAGGCTGGGGATCGACGCCGAGATCCCGGCGCTGACCGCGGATGCGGCCCAGCTGGAGCGCGCCTTTGCCAACCTCTTCGCCAACGCGGTCCGCCATGGCGGCGGGCAGCCGGTCCTGGTGCGCTCGCGCGAGGTCGGCGGTCGACTGGTCGTGCGGGTCGTCGACCGGGGCCCGGGGATCCCGGAGCCGGAGCGGGAGCGGATCTTCGAACCCTTCTACCGGCGTGGGGGCGGCGCGGGCTCCGGGCTCGGCCTCTCGATCGCGCGGGGCTTCGTCGAGGCCAACGGCGGTGAGCTGGCGGTCGAGAGCGTGCCCGGCCAGGGCAGCACCTTCGTCGCCTCGTTCCCGCTCGGGGAGGCGGGATGAACGAGCGGCGCCGCATCCTCGTCTGCGACGACGAGCCGCAGATCGTCAGGGCCCTGCGGGTGATTCTCCGCGACGCGGGCTTCGAGGCGGTGCCGGCGAGCAGCGGCGAGGAGGCGCTCGACCTGGTGGCGGTGCGCCCGCCGCAGGCTGCCGTCCTCGACCTGATGCTCCCCGACCTCGACGGGGTCGAGGTGACGCGGCGGATCCGCGAGTGGAGCGAGATACCGATCGTCGTCCTCTCGGCGATCGGCGACGAGGACAAGAAGGTGGAGGCGTTGGCCGCCGGCGCTGACGACTACGTGACCAAGCCGTTCGGCCCGCGGGAGCTGGTCGCGCGGCTGGAAGCGGCGCTGCGGCGCGCCCGGCCGGAGACGGAGGAGCCGGCGATAACGGTCGAGGGCCTGGAGATCGACCTCGCCGCCCGCCGCGTGCGCCGCGACGGCGAGGAGGTCCACCTGACGCCGACCGAGTTCGAGCTGCTCCGCGTCCTCGTCCGCAACCGGGGCCGCCTGATGACCCACCGGGCGCTGCTGGTCGAGGTGTGGGGGGTCGAGTACGAAGACGACTTGCAGGTGCTCCGCGCCCACGTCGCCAACCTGCGCCGCAAGATCGAGCCTGAGGACGGGCCGCGCTACGTACGCACCGACCCGGGCGTGGGCTACAGGTTCGCCGCCTAGGCGGGGCGCCTTTGTCAACCCCTGGTTTGCAAGAGCGCCCAGCGGTCTTCACGAAATCTGTATACGCGGCCGGCTCTTCTTCACGCGGGCTTGACGGGCGCGGACGCATGATCGGGACGTGTCCGTCTCGACCACCAAGAATCGCCCTGGCCTCGAAGGACTGCTGAGCAGGCGCTCGGCGGGGCGGCGCACCCCCGGTCGCACCAAAGCGCAGGCGGCCCTGGCGATCGGCGCCGCCGGCGTCGTCTTCGGCGACATCGGCACCAGCCCGCTGTACGCGGTGCAGACCGTCTTCAACCCCGCCGATCCGCACCCGGTGGCGGAGACGCGGGCCAGCGTCTACGGCGTCATCTCGCTGATCTTCTGGGCGGTGACGATCGTCGTCACGCTCAAGTACGTGCTGCTGGTGATGCGGGCCGACAACGAGGGCGAGGGGGGCATCATGGCCCTGATCACCCTGATCCAGCGCGGGACTCCGGGCGGGCGGCGGACCAAGGTCGTCCTCGCCGGCCTCGGCGTCTTCGGCGCCGCGCTCTTCTTCGGCGACAGCATGATCACCCCGGCGATCTCGGTCCTCTCCGCGGTCGAAGGGCTGAAGGTGGTCGAGCCTTCGCTGGGCAGCCTGGTCGTGCCGCTGACGGCGGCGATCGTCGTCGTCCTCTTTGCCTCCCAGCGCTACGGTACGGCGGCGGTCGGCCGCCTCTTCGGCCCGGTGATGGTCCTCTGGTTCCTCGTCATCGCCGCCTGTGGGCTGTCGGGGATCGCCGCGCACCCGGAGATCCTGGGCGCGCTCTCGCCCACCTACGCGCTCGAGTTCCTCTTCGGCAACTTCGGCACCGCGTTCTTCGCGCTCGCCGCGGTCGTGCTGGTGATCACCGGGGCCGAGGCCCTCTACGCCGACATGGGGCACTTCGGCCGGCTGCCGATCACCGCCGCCTGGCTGCTGCTGGTCTTCCCGGCGCTGATCCTCAACTACATGGGACAGGGGGCGCTGCTCCTCGACCACCCGGGCGCCAACGCCAGCGGCACCTTCTTCCTGCTGGTCCCGGAGTGGGGCCGGGTGCCGATGATCTTCTTCGCGACCGTGGCCACGGTGATCGCCTCGCAGGCGGTCATCACCGGTGCCTTCTCGGTCGCCCACCAGGCGGTGCAGCTCGGCTACCTGCCGCGCCTGCGGGTCGTCTACACCTCGGCGAAGACGATGGGGCAGATTTACGTGCCCTGGATCAATTGGCTGCTGATGGCCGCGGTCCTGGCGCTGGTCTTCGCCTTCCGCACCTCCGGGGCGCTCGCCTTCGCCTACGGGATGGCGGTGACGGGGACGATCACGATCACCACCCTGCTGTTCTTCTACATCGCCCGCCACCGGTGGGGAAAGCCGCTGTGGCTGGTGGTCGCCGGGGCGGCCGCCTTCCTCGCCGTCGACGTGCTCTTCCTCGCCGCCAACCTGACCAAGTTCGTCCACGGCGCCTGGTTCCCGCTCTTGGTCGGGGTGATGCTGTTCGCGGTGCTGACCACCTGGCGGCGGGGGCGGCAGCTGGTCTCGGCGCGGCGCGAGCGCCAGGAAGGCTGCCTGCGGACCTTCGTCGACGAGCTCCACCGGCGCCAGCCGCCGCTGCGGCGCGCCCCCGGGACCGCCGTCTTCCTCAACCGCGGCAAGCAGACGACGCCGCTGGCGATGCGCGCCAACGTCGAGCACAACCAGATCCTCCACGAGCGGGTCGTGATCCTCTCGATCGAGACGCTGCCGGTTCCCAGTGTCGCCGCCGACGAGCGCTTCACGGTCGACGACCTCGGCTACAGCGACGACGGCATCAGCCACCTCACCGCCCGCTTCGGCTACATGGAGCAGCCCGACGTCCCGGCCGCGCTTCGTCAGGCCGCCGCTGGTGCCCTGGCGCTCCCGGTCGACGTCGAGGAGGCCTCCTACTTCCTCTCGACGATCGAGCTGCGCGCCGGCGAGACCCCGGGGATGACCCGCTGGCGCAAGCGTCTCTTCCTCGCCAGCAGCCACGTCAGCGCCGACGCCGCCGACTACTTCGCCCTGCCCCGCGAACGCACGGTGATCATGGGGTCGCTGGTCGAGGTGTGAGGGCCGCCTCCTCTACCGGGGGCGCCTGACCCGGTGTACGGTGGTCGCTGATGGAGACGGTCTTGGTCAGCGGCGGGTCGGGCTATCTTGGGGGGCGCTGCGTGGTCGAGCTGCTGCGTCGCGGTTATGCGGTGCGGACGACGGTGCGCGATCTCGCCAAGGAGGGGGAAGTGCGGGCGCGGGTTGGGTCCGAGCTCGATTCTGGCGGCCGGCTCGCGGTGCTGGCTGCGGACCTGGGCTCCAATGACGGCTGGGCGGAGGCGGTCGCGGGCTGCGAGTACGTCCTCCACGTCGCCTCGCCGTTTCCGGCGGCGCAGCCGAAGGACCCCGACGAGCTGATCGTGCCGGCCCGGGAAGGGACGCTGCGGGTGCTGCGGGCGGCGCTTGACGCGGGTGCCCGGCGGGTCGTCGTCACCTCCTCTGTGGCGGCGGTTCGCGGCAGCGTCGACTCTGCCCCGGCGCCGCTGACCGAGGCGGACTGGTCGGACCCCGACGATTTGAAGCTGACGCCGTACGCGCGTTCGAAGACGATCGCCGAGCGGGCGGCCTGGGACCTGGTGCGGGAGCGGGGGCAGGAGGAGAAGCTGGCGGTGGTCAATCCCGGCGCGATACTCGGTCCCGTCCTCGGCACCGAGCGATCCTCTTCCCTGGCGCTGGTCGAGAGGCTGCTGAAGGGGATGCCCGGGACGCCGCGGATCGGCTTCAGCGTCGTCGACGTTCGCGACGTCGCCGACCTGCACATCCTGGCGATGACTGCCGCCGAGGCCGGCGGCGAGCGTTACCTCGCCATTGCCCGTTTCCAGTGGATGGCCGACGTGGCGGCGGTCCTGCGCGAGCGGCTTGGCCCCGAGGCCGCGAAGGTGCCGAAGCGCGCGATCCCGAACTTCGTGGTGCGGGTGATGGCCCTGTTCGACCCTGCCGCGCGCTCGGTCGTCGGCCAGCTCGGCCACCGGGTCGAGCTCTCCAACGCCAAGGCGAGGGCGCTGGGCTGGGAGCCGCGCCCGGTCGAGGAGACGATCGCCGACTGCGGTAGGAGCCTGACCCGATGAGGATGCGCGCCGCCGTGCTGGGGGAGTTCGGGGAGCCGCTGGTGGTGCAGGAGGTCGAGCTGGCGGAGGCTCGGGGTGGGGAGGTGCTGGTCCGGCTGCATGCCTGCGGGGTCTGTCACACCGATCTGTACACGGCTTCCGGTGCCGACCCGACCGGCTACGCGCCGGCCGTGCTGGGACATGAGGGCGCCGGCGTGGTCGAGGCGGTAGGGCCCGACGTCGGCTCGCTGGCGGTGGGCGACCACGTGGTCACTCTCTTCTCGCCGCAGTGCCGCGAGTGCGTCCACTGCCTCGACTCGCGGACCAACCTCTGCCTGGCGATTCGCGAGGAGCAGAACAAGGGGCACCTGCCCGATGGGACGACGCGGATTTCGCGCGACGGGGAGGGGATCCGGCACTTCATGGGCTGCTCGACCTTCGCCGAGTACACGGTGATGCCGGAGATCGCCTTGGCGAAGGTGAGCCCGGAGGCTCCTTTCGAGCACGCCTGCCTGTTTGCCTGCGGGCTCTCGACTGGACTCGGGGCCGCGATCAACACCGCCGCCGTCCGCCCCGGCAGCAGCTGCGCCGTCTTCGGCGCCGGCATGGTCGGGCTCGGGGCGGTCGCGGGCTGCCGCCTGCAGGGCGCCGAGCGCATCATCTGCGTCGACCTCTCGCCCCAGCGGCTGGAGTTGGCCCGCGGCCAGGGCGCGACCGACCTGATCGAGGGCGGGGAAGGGACGGTCGAGCGGATCCTCGAGCTGACCGACGGCTTCGGCGCCGACTACACCTTCGAGGCGACCGGCAACGTCGCGGTGATGCGCCAGGCGGTCGAGGCGGCGCGGATGGCCTGGGGGCTCTGCACCGTCGCCGGGGTCGCCGGCAAGGGGGAGACCCTCGACGTCGTTCCGCGCCTGCTGATCACCGGCCGCCGCGTCGCCGGCTCCTCCTTCGGCGGGGTCAAGGGCCGCGACCAGGTCCCGGTCCTCGTTGACTGCTACCTGGCAGGTGAAATCGACCTCGACCCCTTCGTCTCCCACCGGCTCGGGCTCGACGAAGTCAACCGCGGCTTCGAGCTGATGGAGGCCCAGGACGGCATCCGCAGCGTGATTGAGTTTTCCTAGCTAAGGCCCGGCTTCTTCGATGACTTCGCTCGCCGGGAAGGTGATCCCGAGCGTGGTGCCGTCCTGCGATTTCTTCGTCGTCTGCCAGTCCGCGTTGTAGGTCGGCGTGCCGAAGACGTCGGTTTCGTCGGGAACGAAGGACCAGGGTTCGACGTCGAGGTTGTTCTGCGACTCGGTCAGTTCGCCGCCTTCGAGGATCGTGAGGTTGTCGAAGACGTTGTATTTCGCGGTCGCGCCGGTCGTTTCGACGCGGATCACCTCGCCCCCGCTGTTGGCATAGGTGTTGTGGATGAGATCTATCCCATGCACCCCGAAGGTCTGTATCGAGATCTCGCCGAACGGCGCGGCTTCGTTCGTGCCGCTGTTGACAACCAGATTGTCTTCGTATTTCACGTTCGTCACGTCGCCGTCCTTCAGCAGCGTGCCCTCGCCGACGAAGTCGCTGATGACGTTCTGCCTGAACACCGCTTCTTCGCCGCCCCAGACGTTCTGCCAGGCGTCGCTGTGGTTGCCGATCTCTTCGAAGTCGTGAATCCAGTTGCGTTCGATGGTCAGGTCTTCGAAGTGGCTCGTGTGGATCGGATCCTCGCCGAAGGGGCCGGCGAACTCGTTGTAGGCGATCAGCGTGTCGGTGAAGGGCGGCGAGCTGGTGCAGCCTTCATAGACCGGGCCGTTCGGGATGCCGCAGTTGACGCCACCCGCGCTGATCCCGTGGTAGCCGCCGGAGATCAGGTTGTGTTCGATCACCGTCCCTTCGACGCCGGGGTCGATGCCGATTTCTTTGACTTCCTGACCGCAGACGAGCTGGTTGTTCGTGGTGACGTTGATCACGCCTTCCCCATTCGGAGTCAGCGAGCCTTTCGGACAGGGGAAACCTTCTTCCGGTTCTTCCACTTCTTCTTCGCCGGTCACGTAGGCGGACATCGGCCCGTCCGTATAGGTCGAGGTGGTGCTCCAGGTGCTTGGGAAGCCGTTGCCTTCGTAGTTGGTCACTCCGTAGCCGCCGGCCTTGTCGCGGAAGTTGACTTTGCTGCCTTTCGGCGCGAGCGCGATCCAGTAGTGCGTGCCTTTGGCGATCGCCACGCTACTTTCGAGCGGGACCGCGACCCAGGTGTTCGCCGTGTTGCCGCTGACTTGACCGGTGGCGAGGCGCGTGCTCGGTTTGCCTTCGCTCTCCGTGTAGAGCGCGACCTTCACCCCGGAGGTGCTCGTCAGGTAGATCGACACACCGGTAGCCGTGCCCGCAACCGAGGATTCGTAGCGGAACGCCTCGCTGTGCGTGCCCGTGAGGAAGTCCGCGTTTTCTTCGACGGCCGTCTGGCCGAACAGGGTCGCGGCCTCGGCGGCGGAGACGGGTAGCGCGCACGCCATGGCGGCCAGAGCCGCTACGGAGAGAACTCTAGTAATCAGCTTCATATCTTCTAATTATTCACAGAGAGCTGGCCGACGCAACGTTAGGCTTGGATGGTGGGACACTCGTCCAGTTGGGGTTGGGTGAAGGGAGCGATCGCGGCTCTCGCTCTCTGTGTCGTTTTGCTGGCGCCGGCCGCGGCCGCGCGGGCCAAGCCCGGGTACCAGGTGACGTCGCCCCACTTCGAAACGTTCTTTTTTGCCAACGCGAGCAACGGCTATCTGGTGTTCGTCGACGGGGAGCGGCCCGATCGGGTTGAGGTGCGGGTGGTGAGGGGACTGGAGACCGCCATCTATGAGCTGCGGGGCCGGGTCACCGAGAACCGGATCGAGGCGAACCTCGGTGCCCTGGGGCGGATCTCTGTCGGCTTCCGGCCCCGGGTCGCGGAAGGTGGCGAGCGGTTTGACAACGGGCGCTGCAAGGGCAGGAAGTCGCTGAACGAAAAAGGGCGGTTCGTCGGCACGGTGGAGTTTCACGGTGAGCTCGACTTCGCCGACGCCTCGGCGACCCGGGTCGAAGGCAACCGCATCCGGGACTTCCGGATCGTCTGCGAGCGACGCGGGCGGGCCAGTGCTTCCGCCGGCGCTCTGCCGGGCTCGCTGCTCAGCCGCGTCGTCGCCGTCGCTCGCGTCCCCGGTGTCACCACCCGGTTCGGTGCCGGGACCGCGGTGCCCGACATCAAGCCGGGACCGACCTGGGGCTTCAGCGCCTCGCGGGTCGAGACCTTCGGCCGGATCAAGGTCACCCGAGAAGTCCAGAGCGCCTCCTACACGGGGGTGACCGAAAGCGCTCCCGGGGTCGTGCCGGTGACCGCGACCCTGGAACCCTCAGGCCCCTTCGTCGGCTCGGCATCCTTCAGCCAGTCACCCGGTCTGCCCGCCGCCTGGAGCGGCTCGCTGGGGGTCCAACTGCCGGGCGCCGGGATCGTCCCGCTCACCGGCCCCGCCTTCGCCGCCGCGCTCTGCCGCGGCCCGGGCGAGCCCGAACAGCGGCCCTGCACGGAGCTGCTGGGCGATTGAGCTAGCGCCGCTCCTCGCGGAACATCTTCAAGGCGAACTCGCCGGCGGGATGGGCGCGGAACTCGTTGACCTTGGTGGCCATCGCTGGGGGAAGCTCGTCGGGCTGGGGGAGGGGCACGCCGTACTCGGGAGGCATCAGCAGCGACGCCGAGAGCGAGGCGAAGGTGAGGTCGGCGGCGCTGAAGCGCTCGCCGCAAAGGTAGGGACGGCCGTCTCCGAGCCGCTCGGCGACGCGGTCGAAGTTGGCGCGGACCTCCGCCTCGGATCGCTCGGCGCTGGCGGGAGTGACGTCGAGGTAGCGATCGATGATCCGGGCGGCGAGCGGGTACGCCAGCGGCAGCCCGCGGCGCTGCCAGGCGGGCACCCCGGTGCAGCCGTAGGCGATCGCGATGTCGCGCCGGCCGCGCAGGTTGAAGTACATCCACCGGCGCCCCTCGGGCCCGAGAACCTCGTCGAAGTCGCCCTGCAGCGCCCTGACCTCGGCCGCTGCGTCGGGGTCGTCGGGATACAGGGCGCGCTCGGGCGGCGACTGCGCGCTTGCCTCCTCGAGAATGTCCGCCGAATCGGCGAAGACCCGATCGCCCCAGACCAGCACCGGCGCCGTTTTCCCGCCGCCGGCCCGGGAGACCGGGATCCAGTGGATCACCTGCAGGTGCGCTCGCTCCATGTAGGCGATGCCAGCCCGATCCAGCGCCCAGCGGGCTTTCTCGCAGTAGTGGCTGATCGGAATCGTGATCAGCACCGGGGTCTCCGCCATCGCGATGGTTACCGCAGCTCGTCGAGCGATTTGACCTCGAGGTCGAAGGGCTCGTCGGCGGCGCGGCGGCGGCGGTAGGGGGAGACGGTGACGCGGTGGGTTTCGCCGCAGGGACACGGGACCTCGATCGGGCTGGTGTCGGACGAGGGGTCGGTGTCCACTTTGAGGCGACGGAGGCTGCCCGTGTTTTTGCAGCCAAACGAGATCACCCAGCCGAAGTCCTGGCGCTCCTGGTTTTTTTGGCGACGGTTCGGTCGGCGGGGTGGTGGCACCCCGGGAACACTAGGGAAGCCAGCTAGGTCAGGGGCCTGTCGAGGA
Source organism: Solirubrobacterales bacterium (assembly GCA_044865945.1). GTDB lineage: Bacteria > Actinomycetota > Thermoleophilia > Solirubrobacterales > 70-9 > VAYN01. The sequence continues at coordinate 2,687 of JBIOTO010000144.1, read as the reverse complement.
TGAAGACCTCGACGGCGATGTCCGGCTCGAGGTGATTGTCACTCATGAACGCGAGCACCTTGCGGCCGGTTATCTCTTCGACGCACCTCTTCAGCTCCGGCTCCATGCTCTTCTGGTAGAGACCGCGCATCCTGAGGACCGCGTCGCTCTCGCCGTTACCGGCCAGGCGGCGCTCGGCGGGGGTGAGGACTTCCTCCATCACGGTGGTGAGGACGTTGCCGTTGTGGAACGAGAAGGCCTTTTTCGGCCCGCGCCCGTGACTTTCGTTCTGTACGCGAATCACCTCGCGCGTGACCGCGGCGTTGAGCTCCCCGCCGCTGAGCGGTTTGGAATCAAGCATGGACCGGGTTCCGGGTTTTGCGCTGGCGACAGCGATCCGACGAGTCGAGCCGCGCCTCAAAAGCCCAACCGCACCCATCGTCCATCGGTCAACTCCGGCGCCAGTCCCTGGACTACGCCAGTGTCGGTTTCCCATCCTATCGGGCATTCACGCGCCATTACCAGTGCGTTGCCGAAGTGAGTGATTCACAAACTCCACTTCGAGTAAGTACTCGACTGTTTGAAAGGGAATGGTCGGTATCCTTGCTGGCCGGCTCCCGCGTTTCCCCTGGTTCGCGCGGAAGTTGGCCTCGATCGACGATCACCTGAGCGGCTGGTTCGGCCGCTGATGGATTCGTCTGGTTCTCGTCCGGGAGTGGCAGGCACCTGTGTTGAACGATCGGGAGGGGGAGTGAGCGAGAGAGACGCGGCCGCGCTCGATGCCGTCATCACCATTTCGCGGGCCCTCGTCGGCGAGACAGATCTCGCGACGATCCTCGCGCTGGTCGCGAAGCGGGGTCGAGCGCTGGTCTCCGCCCGCGCGGTAGCGATCGAGCTCCAGGAGGACGGGCGGATGGTCGTCGCGGCAGTGGCCGGGGAGCTACCCCAGGGTTTGGATGCCGCTCGGGAGAGCGTGCGGAGCACGGTGCTGACCGTTCCCCTCGCCCTGCACGGCCGCGCTTACGGTGCCCTGACCGCGGTCGACCGCCAGGACGGCGGGCCCCGATTCACCGTCGAGGACGAGGAGCTGCTCGAAGCCCTCGCGGCTCAGGCCGCCGCGGCGGTGGCCGCGCGGAAGTTCGGCCGAGCGGAACGCCCGGTGGTGCTCGACCACGTGGGGCTGGCGGGCGCGATCGAGCTCCTCGTCGACCTGGTCGAATCGCCAAAGCTGGAAATCCGGACTCGGCTCGACCTTGCCTTTGAGGAAGGGCGGGCCGAGAATCGCCTCGACAGCAGGTTGGAGACCGCCGTCTACCGGGTCGTCCAGGAAGCGCTGACCAGAATCGTCGAGTGCCCCGGGGCATCCCAGGTGATCGTCGAGGTGGTCGAGGACGACGGGCGTGAAGAGGTGAGGATCGAGGTCCGATCGGTCGGCGGGGAGGAAACCCGGCTCGTGGCGACCCTGCCATCGGCTCACCGCTGGCGCAGTATGCTCAGGTCTAACTGATCAATTGCCGCATGAGCGCCGGGCAAGGGCCGGCGCGGGCAGGGGCAGGTGGTCAGGTTCTGGGAGGAACAAGATGAACTGGAGGCGCATTTCCGCGGTTCTCTGCGTGGTGGCCCTGTCTGCCGTGTTCACGGCGACGGCCTCGGCGGTCAAGTACGTCGCGTTGGGCGACTCGTACTCGTCGGGCACCGGCACGAGGACGTTCTACGAAGCCAACTGCCAGCGCTCGGTCTACGCGTATCCGTACCTACTACACAACGCTCATCCTGAATGGACCTTCGTCAACGCGACGTGCGCGGGGGCGAAAACGGGTGACGTGATCAACAGCCAGGTGAACAGCGTCACCGCGGACACCAATTGGGTCACCTACACGATCGGCGGTAACGACGCGGGCTTCTCAAGCGTGATCACCGAATGCGCGTTGCCGGGCTGGGCATCCAATTGCGACGGCGCGATCAACACCGCCCAGTCCTACATTCAGAACACGCTGCCGGGGCGGCTCGACCTGGTCAACAACGCGATCAAAGCGCGGGCGGCGAGCGCGAAAGTCGTCGTGCTCGACTACCCCCGGCTGTTCAACGGCACCGATTGCAACGCGCTCACCTTCTTCAGCGGCAGTGAGATGACGCGGCTAAACCAGACCGCGGACATGCTGAAGAACGCGATCAGCGCGGCGGCGACGCGGGCGGGGTCCAACTTCGTCTTCCGCGACGTGATCCCGCCGTTCGTCGGTCATGCCGTCTGCGACGGGGGCGGTGGTTCCTCGACCGAGTGGATCAACGGCCTCTCCAACCCGGTCGGCGAAAGCTACCACCCGAAGGTCACCGGTCACGCCAGTGGTTACTACCCGGTGGTGAAAGGAGTTACGGGCTGAGCGAGGGCGCTTCCCGAGCCATCGATACCGCCGCCTCGCGAGTGTGAACTCCGAGGCGGTGGTAGATGTGCTCCAGGTGCTTGCGCACGGTCTGCGGGCTGATGAAGAGCTCCTCGGCAATCCCATCGGTACCGCGCCCAAGCGCCAGCAGGTGGAGGACCTCGCTCTGGCGGCGGGTCAGTCCGAGTGAGCGGAGCGCTTCGGCGCTTGCCGCACGGCGCTCTTCGAGCACCAGGACGAGGCCCGAATGGCGACTGTCGATGGCGCGAATCGTGAGGCGCCCGCGGCTGCCCTCGACCGTCAGCGGAAGCGGGTCGTGCGCCGGCG
>JBIOTO010000143.1:0-4968 GCA_044865945.1 Solirubrobacterales bacterium | reverse complement strand
CCCCCCCCCCCCCCCCCCCCCCCCCCTCCCCACCGACCCTGGCTGCATGGCCAATAAGATGCTCCGCATGAACGGGGATGAGCTGGCTTTTGTTGGGGCTGCGCGGCAGGCGGAGATGGTTCGCGGTGGTGAGGTTTCGCCGAAGGAGCTGGTTCAGCTTTCGCTTGATCGGATTGCTCGGCTTGATCCGGAGCTGAACTCGTTTCGGAAGGTCTTTGCCGAGAAGGCTCTGTTGGAAGCCGAGCAGGCTGAGGCTCGGGTCAAGGCTGGCGAGGATCGGCCGCTGCTGGGGGTGCCGATCGCGATCAAGGACGAAATCGACGTCGCCGGGGAGATCAACACCCACGGCACCGACGCTTTCACCGAGCCCGCTGCCGCCGACTCCGAGGTGGTGCGGCGGCTGCGCGAGGCGGGGGCGATCATCGTCGGCCTGACCTTACTGCCGGAGATGGCGATCTGCGGCTTCAGCGAGTCGGCCACCTACGGGGTCACCCGCAATCCCTGGAACCCGCAGCGCACCCCCGGCGGGTCGAGCGGCGGCTCGGGCTCGGCGGTCGCCGCCGGTCTGGTCCCGATCGCTTCCGCCGGCGATGGCGCCGGCTCGATCCGGATCCCCGCCGCCTGCAACGGACTCTTCGGCCTCAAAGTCTCGCGCGGGCGGGTCTCGCTGGCGCCGAACCTCGAAGGCTGGGGCGGGCTGGCGGTCGAAGGCTGCCTCAGTCGCTCCGTCCTTGACACCGCCCTTTGGCTCGATGTCGTCTCCGGCGGCTCCAAAGAGGCGGAGGCTCCGCCCCCGCCGGACAAGCCGTTCGTCGAGGCCGCCAAGGCGTCCCCGGGCAAGCTGCGGGTCGCCTGGTCGACCCACGCCCCCCGCGCGGTTGCGCCGCCCTCGGTCGACGAGAACGCCAAGGGCGCGGTCGCCGCCGCTGCCGAGCTCCTCCGCGGTCTTGGCCACGACGTCACCCAGCGCGATCCCGACTGGGGCAACATCGGCAACAACATCACCGCCCGCTTCCTCGGCGGCGTCGCCGGGACCGTGCGCGAAGTGCCGCACCCCGAGCGGCTGGAAAGCCGCACCCGCGGCTTCGGACGGCTCGGCTCGATCCTCCCCCGAAGCCTCTACGAGAAGGCCCGCACCGACGGCCGCGCCGCCGACGCCGCCCGGGTCAACGCGATCTTCGAGGACTTCGACGTGCTGGTGACGCCGGTGATGGGCGGGACGGCGCTGCCGATCCGCCGCTGGGAGGGCAAGGGCGCCCTGCAGACCGTGCTCGGCATGAGCCGCTTCTATCCCTACTGCGTGCCCTGGAACCACCTCGGCAACCCAGCGATGGCGATCCCCTCGGGCTTCTCGCCGGAGGGGATGCCGCTCTCGATCCAGGTCATCGGCCGCCCCGGCGCGGAGGCGACGCTGCTCTCGCTCGCCGCCCAGATCGAGGCCGAGCGCCCCTGGGCGGACAGCCGCCCGCCGATCTCTTAGCTCCGCAGCAGGCTGTCCAGACCGGATCCGTCAGGGAAGCGCTGCACCTCGCACCGGTTCTGCCGGTCGCGGTCGATTCTGAGCGCCTGATCCCAGCCGTCGCCGCATTTGATTACGTCGTGGTCTCGCCCTCCGTAGGCGGTGTCGTCTCCGGCCTCGCCGAGCAGGACGTCGGGGTCCTGGCCGCCGCGCAGTTCGTCGTTGCCCTCGCCGCCCATCAGTACATCCCAGTTGGAGCCGCCGACCAAGACGTCGTTTCCCGGGCCGCCGACGAGGAAGTTTTCGAACTCGTCGCCGCGAAGGACATCGTCGCCGCTGCCGCCGAAGACGTTTTCCACTCCAGTGAGGGTGTCGCCCTCGACCGCGACCACGCCGCTCGACGCGTCCCATTCGACCGGCGCCGAGCGACGGCTGTAGTCGACTTCGTCGGCACCGAACCGAGCGGGGTTGAAGTAGTCGGAGCCCAAGTCGTAGACGTCGGGTCCGTCCGGCGCCGCGGTCGCGAGAACCCGGTCGCGGCCGGCGTTCGTCTGGAGGAAATCAGCGCCGGCGCCGGGGTCGATCAGGTCATCGCCACCGCCGGTGACGATCCGGTCCTCGCCGGCGCCAGCGGTCACCGTCGCCGCGAAGGAGCTGTCGCCCTCGGCGCCGAAGCGTTCGTCGGTGAAGCTGTTGCGCCCGTCTCCGAGATCGATCGTCATCAGCCCCACCCAGCGGGTTCCCGGCACCGGAGTGATGCCTTTGAAGGGACCGGGAGTGGCTTCGGGCCCGCGGGGATAGGGGAGGGTGCACCAGGCAGCCGGCCCAAACAAAGCGCAACCGGGGCCCGCGGTCAGCGGGGTGCCGCTGTCGGACACCGACAGGTAGAGGATCCCGTGCTCAGCGGTGATGGTGCGGACCGCGACGGCGTTGTCCTCGCCCGCGGCCGCGGTGAACCGCAGGTTGACGAAGTTGGCTTCTTCGGACTTGTAGGTCCCTTTGGTTTCCTCGACGCTGACGGTCGCGGCAGGGGCAGCGGTGGGCAGGGCGAGAGCCAGGAGCAGGCCTGCGCCCATCAGGCCCCTCTTCAGCGGGCGGACGAGATTCATTTGCTCAGCTAACCCGGTTGCGAGGACTGGGTTGCGCTTAGCCGACCCGCCGCAGGAAGGCGCCGAGGCGCCGTTCGTAGCGGCGGGGGTCGGCGTTCCACTCTTCGGTGTGGCCCGCCTCGGGGACGCGGAAGTAGGTGACCCAGCGCGGCAGCTCGGCGGCGAAGTCGTCGCTGGTCGCGATCGGCACCACGTCGTCATCGGTGCCGTGGAAGAGGAGGATCGGCAACTGGAAGTCGTCGGGGTGGCCGATCGCGTCGAGGCTCTGCCAGTCGGCGTCGATGCGGGCGCCGATCGCCCATTCCACCGGCTTGGCGAGGAACGAGGGGAAGCCCATCTGAGTGGCGTTGTAGGAGAGCACCGCCTGCCAGTCGAGGACCGGGGCGTCGAGGACGAGGCCGGCGACCTTGGGTGCCAGCGGCGAGCGCCGCATGAACTGGGCGACGATCGCGCCGCCCATCGAGTAGCCGACGAGGACGAGGCGCTGGGCGCCGTGGGCGAGCGCGTAGCGGGCGGCGGCGCCGAGGTCGCGCCACTCGGTCAGCCCCATGTGGTGGAAGCCGTCGGGGCTCTCGGGGGCGCCGAGGTCCTCGCGGTAGGTGATCAACAGGGTCGGGAGGCCGGCGCGGCGCAGGGCCGGCACGATTCGCAGCCCCGTCTGCGGGGTGGCGTTGATGCCGTGGACGACGATCGCCCAGGTGCGCTCACGGCCGGGCACGAGCCAGGCCGGGTTCTCCCCGAGTTCGCTTCTGATCGGCACCGTCCGGGACGGGATGCCAAAGGCCGCGGTCGGGTCGCCCGCCCAGACGGTCGGGTTGAAGGCGACGTCCATCCCCGGTGCCAGGTAGCCGTCAAGGCCCCGCAGCGGTCGGGTCACCTCGCCGTCGTCTTCGCCGAGGATCGGCCCGACGATCGCCCGCCCGCCCTGCCACTCCAGCCCGTGGACGCCCGGGCGCCGGCTCTCCTCGGTGCTCTCGAGCACAATCCGTCCGGCCGGCATCGCCTCGACCTCGGTCTCCGCCGACCACGGATCGTGTTCGGGGACCAGGACCGCGGAGGAGAAATGCCAGGCGGCGGCCGCGCCCAGGGCGAGGGCGACGACCGCCGCCGCGCAGGCGAGCAGCGCCCATCGCCCGCGCGTCATGACGCCTCCTCGATGACTGCCCGTCTGGTGAGCGCCTCTAGTTGAAGACCTTGCGGAAGCGGCGCAGGTCGCCGAGCTTGCCGCGCGGGCGGATCCGGCGCTGCAGCATCATCTTCAGCTGGTTGGCGTCGGGTTTGCCGGCGGCGATCCAGTCGTTCCAGCTGGTCTCGATCGTGACGTTGGCGCCTGGCGCTTCGCCAGGCTCGGCCCGGGTCGAGCCGTTGTCGAGGACCAGGTGCCAAGGGTCGGCGTCGGTGAACCGCCACTGCACGGTGAACGGCGAGCCGTTGGCGGCGGCCGGATCGGCGACGCGGCTGATCAGGTCGAAGTAGAGGCGCTGGATCTCCGGGTCCTTGCTCGGCGGCGGCCCTTCCGGGGAGCCGATCACGCCGGCCATCATCATCTTCACCTGCCGCTCCGCCAGCTCCTTCTCGTCGTCCTCGGGCGGGAAAGGGAAGACGCCGGGGGGGAACTCCTCGGTCGGGAAGCCGATCGTCCGCCAGCGCTGGCGGATCAGTTTCATTCCGAAGGAGTAGATGTCCTCAAGCGTGAAGCCGTAGCACTCGGTGTAGGAGCGGTCCATGTTCGGCGGCGAGAAGACCGCCGGGCCGTAGGGCAGGACTTCGCGCAGCAGCTCGACCACCGCGTCGCGGTTTTCCTGCCAGCCCGGGGTCGGCTCATTGAGCAGCTCGGAGAGGACCTTGACGCCGAAGCCGATGTGGCGCTGCTCGTCGCGGGAGACGTTCTCCATCCCGGCGGTGAAGCCGGGCATCGTCTCCTCGGAGGCGAAGAAGTCCTCGATGAAATGCTGGCCGGGCTGGGCGAGGCTGCCCTCGACGATCAGGTGGTAGAGGGTGATCGCCTGGGCGAACTTCGGCACCGAGCGGTCCTTGCGCAGTTCCTCGGCCATCACGTCGAGCCGGTCGAAGATCCCGCGGTAGCCCCAGTTCAGCTGCGGCAGGGTGGAGGCGAGAGTCTGCTGGATCGAGTCGCCACCGACCCCGATCACCTCTTTGAAGAAGCGGTGGAAGAAGATCGAGTGGCGCACCTCGTCGACCTGCTGGGTCGCGAGGAAGTAGGACATCTCCTCGGTCGGGGCGGCGGTCACGTAGGGGGCGAGGGTGTCGGCGACCCGGTCCTCGCCGTAATAGAACATCGAGTAGATCCACATCGCCGAGCGCCGCTGGACGTCGCTCAGCGCCTCCCAGCCCGCCAGATCCTTGGAGAAGTCGAGGTCGTAGGCGCTCCAATTGCCC
>JBIOTO010000142.1:0-13468 GCA_044865945.1 Solirubrobacterales bacterium | reverse complement strand
GATCACCGCGACCGAGTCGGCCGAGGCCGAGCGCAGCGGGATCCGGTTGGCGACGAACTCGCTGCGCCGTGGCATCAGCTTGCCACCGACCCCGCGCAACTCCCCGGCTTCGATCAGCCGCTCGGCCCGCTGGCGCCAGCCGTCGCCGAAGACGTCGTCGTCCTCGTCGGTCAGCGGCAGCTCGTACGCGGCGGCGATCAGGTGACGGGCGGCGATCTGCTCGTTGGCGTGGTCGAGGATCGCCGCCTCGACCGGCCGCCCGAGGAACTCCTCCGGGTGGCGGCAGAAGAACTGGTCTAGCGCGTCCTGGCCGGCGACGTAGACGGCGAGGCCGCGTCGCCGACGCCCCGCCCGCCCCCACATCTGGCGCAGGCTGGCGACGGTGCCGGGGAAGGTGACGCAGATCGCCGCGTCGAGCTCGCCGACGTCGATCCCCAGCTCCAGCGCGTCGGTGGCGACAACCGCGAGCAGGTCGTCGCCGGAGAGGCGGGACTCGATCTCACGCCGCTGCTGCGGCGTGTAGCCACCCCGGTAGGGGGCGATCCGCTTCGCCAGCTCCGGCTTGCCCCGCCGCTCGAGGTTTTCGCGGGCGAAGCGCTGGATCAGCTCGATCCCGCGCCGGCTTTTGAGGAAGCAGATGGTGCGCACCCCGTGGCTGACCAGCTCGGCGAGCAGGTCGGCCGCCTCGGAGAGGGCCGAGCGGCGGGTGCCGCTGCGCTCGTCGATCAGCGGCGGGTTCCACATCGCGATCTCGCGGCCGGCGCGCGGGGCGCCGTCGTCGTCGACCAGCTCGAACGGCGTGCCGACCAGCCGCTCGGCCAGCTCGACCGGGTTGGCGATCGTCGCCGAGGCGAGCAGGAAGCGCGGTTCCGAACCGTAGGCGCGGGCCAGGCGCCGCAGCCGTCGCAGCACGTTGGCGACGTGGGAGCCGAAGACGCCGCGGTAGGTATGCGCCTCGTCGACCACCACCCACCTGAGGTTGGCGAGGAAGTCGCCCCAGCTCTTGTGGTTGGGGAGGACGGCGACGTGGAGCATGTCCGGGTTGGTGAGGACGAGGTTGCTGCGGCGGCGGATCGCCGGCCGCTCCTCGCGCGGGGTGTCGCCGTCGTAGATCGCCTCGCGCAGGCTTGGCGGCCGCAGCCGGGCCAGCGCCCGCGCCTGGTCCTGGGCCAGCGCCTTGGTCGGATAGAGGTAGAGCGCCCGGTCTTTCGGACGCGCCGCGATCCCGTTCAGGACCGGCAGGTTGAAGGCGAGGCTCTTGCCCGAGGCGGTGCCGCTGGTGATGACGAGGTTGGACTCGGCGGCGAACTCGAAGGCGCGCAGCTGGTGGGTGTAGAGGGAGTCGATCCCGACCCGACCGAGCGCATCGGCGAGTCCCGGATCGAGCTCCGGCGGCAGCGGCGCCTGCCGCGAGCGGCGCTCCTCTTCGGAGGACTGGGCGACGATGCGGCCGTCGCGACGGGCCGGGTCGATGGCGATCGCCCAGTCCGAAGCGAGCAGACTCCCCCCGCGTGCCATCAGGCGGGGCTCACGATCTCGGCGGCGACCCGCATCGCCTGCAGCGAGGAGCGGTCGTGGATGCGGAGGACGTCGGCGCCCTCGCGGACCGCCAGCGTCACCGCCGCGACCGTCCCCCACTCGCGCTCGCGCGCCGGCAGCCGCTCCTCCCAGGAGCCGGCCAGCACGGCGCCGATGAAGTCCTTGCGGGAGAGCGAGACGTAGAGCGGCAGGGCGAGCGCGCGCAGCTCGCCGAGCCGCCGCAGGATCTCCAGGTCCTGCTCGGGGCTGAGGTCGAAGTCGAGTCCGGGGTCGATCGCGATCTGCTCCTCCGCCACCCCTAAGTCGCGAGCCAGCTCGACTCTCCCCTCGAACCAGGCACGAAGGTGATCGACCACGTCGTCGTACTGGCGCCAGGGCCGATCGACCCGCGGCGGTCCCTCGATGTGCATCAGGACGTAGCCGCAGCCCGTCTCCGCGACCAGCTCGAACATCTCCTCGCAGCCACCGGAGATGTCGTTGACGACAGAGGCCCCAGCCGCCACTGCCAGCCGCGCCGCCTCAACCGAAAACGTGTCCGCGGACACTGAGGGCGGATCGTCGTTTCCAGACCTTCCCGGGCTATAGGGCGGGAAATTCTGGAAACGACGCACAAGGCCCTCGACCGCCGGGACGAGCGCCGCGGCCTCCTGCTCCGCCGGCACCGACGGTCCCGCCTTGGCCGCCACCGCCCCTACGTCGAGCATCTCGAAGCCCGCCTCGGCCAGCGCCAGGCCGTCGGCGACCGCCTGCTCCGGGGTGCCGCTGCGGGCGCCCTCGAACATCGAGTCGACGGTGACGTTGACGATCCCGGCGGCGATCGGCCGCGCCAGGTCGAGGGTCCGGTCAGCCAGCCTCCACGCCATTCCCCGCTACGGTAGCGACCGCGCCGATGCCGCTCCGCTGCGTCTACACCGACCTCGACGGGACCCTGCTCGGGAAGGGCAGCTCGCTGTTCCGCGACGCCGAGGGCGGCTTCAGTCTGGCGCAGGGGCGGGCGCTGGAGGCCTGCCACCGGGCCGGTGCCGAGGTGGTGATCATGTCCGGTCGCCGCGAGCCCCAGGTCCACGAGGCCGCCCGGCTGATGGGCCAGACCTCCTACATCTACGAGGCCGGCTGCGCCTTCGCGATCGAGGGCGAGACGACCCTGATGACCGGCGAGATGGCCCCCGGCGAGGACGGCACGATCTACGAGCAGATCGAGCGGCGCGGGATCCCGAAGCTGCTCTTCGAGCACTTCGAAGGGCGGTTGGAGTACCACTCGCCCTGGCACCACGGCCGCGTCCTCTCCCACCTCTTCCGCGGCAAGATCGACGTCGAGGAGGCCAACGCCCTGCTGCGCGAGCGCGGCGACGAGGACCTGCGCCTGCTCGACAACGGCGCCATCGGCCGCCCGATGCCGACCGTCGAGGGCCGCACCCACGCCTACCACCTGGTCCCCCGGCAGGTCAGCAAGGCGGCGGCGGTCGCCGGCCACGCCCGCGCCCGCGGCTACGACCCGCGCGAGTGCATCGCCGTCGGCGACTCGATCGAGGACCTCGAGGTGGCAGCCGCGGTCGGCCGCTTCTTCCTCGTCGCCAACGGCCCCGAGCACGACGCCGGCCTGCGGGCCGCGCTGCCGAATTGGGACAATGTCACCGTCACTGAAAGCAGCATGGGCGACGGCTTCTACGAGGCGGTCGTTTCCTCGCTGATGGAACGCCGGTCTTAAAGGAGAGCTTGTGTCGTCTGAGAACGCGACCGTCGCGGAGCAGGAGTACCTCGAGATCATGTTCTGGCTGGAGGAGGCAGGGCTGCCGATGACCGGCGCCAACATCGCCCGCGCGATGCAGCTCTCGCCGCCGACCGTGCACGAGATGGTCGGCCGGCTGATCGACGACGGCTACGTCGAGCGCAACCCCGACAAAACCCTCAACTTCACCGAGACCGGCCGCGAGCACGCCAGCTACATCGTCCGCCGCCACCGGATGATCGAGCGCTTCCTCACCGACGTCCTCGGCATCCCCTGGGACGAGGTGCACGAGGAGGCCGAGCGGATCGAGCACGCGATGAGCCCGGTGCTGGAGGAGCGGATGCGGGCGGCGATCGGCGACGCCACCACCTGCCCCCACGGCCACCCGATCGTCGAGGGCGTGCGCGAGACCGGCTCGCTGCTGGCCGACGTCGAGGTCGGTGCCGACGTCGTCGTCTTGCGCTTCGAGAACGAGGCAGAGGAGCTGCTGCACTACCTGAAGGCGGCGGGTCTGGACCCGGGCCTGGCGGGCAAGGTCGAGAGCTCAGACGACGAGCGCGTCGTCATCGCCTCCGCCGACGGCAAGCACGAGGTCAGCCGCAGCGTCGCCGAGACCGTCTCGGTCCGCGCCGACCCGGCGCCGCCGCCGCGGGCGGCGATCCCGGAGCAGCTCGTTCTCTCGAACGACCGCTACGGGCGCTGAAAGCAGGTCTCGCTACTGCGGGACGCTCATCGACATCACCGGCGCGCCGGTGGGCGCGTCGCTGCCGCCCTGGGGCTCTTCGGTGACCATCACCGTTTCGACCCCGGTCATGTCGGCGATCCGGGTCTCCGCCTGACCGTGGCGGTCGGGAACGAGCAGAGCCGGCACCGCTTCGACCTCGCCCTCGCGTTCGACCCAGGCCTCCAGGACCTTGTCCCGCGGGATCTGGGGCACGCCCGATAGCTGCAGGGTGCCGCTCTCACCTTCCTGAACCATCTTCACGGTCATCCCGTCGACCTGGCGGACGATCGTGCTGGCCGCTTCGCCGTCGCCCGAGCCGTCCTTGCCGACCTCGTAGCCGACCACGCCCGCGACCAAGAGGGCGACGACGGCAAAGCCGACCGCCGGCTTCAGGACCCAGCGGCGGGAACGAGACCGGGCCGGCTGCTCGGCCGGTACGTCCGCCCGCACCTCGTCCATCAGGCTCTGGCGCAGCTGCTTCGGCGGCTCCTGGCGCCCGACCGACTCCGGCAATGAATAGACCGCCGGCTCAAGCCAGCGCATCTCCTCGCGGCAGCGCTCGCAGCCATCGAGGTGGCGCTCCAGCTCCGCCGCCTCATCGGGCTCCAGCGCGCCAAGCATGTAGGCGGCGAGGTCCTCGCTCCAGCGTTTGTGATCTGAGTCGGTCATGCCAGTCCCTCCGCTAGCTGCCCTCGAATCTTCTCCAAACCGAGCCGCATCCTTCCCTTCACGGTCCCCATCGGCAGCCCGAGGATGCGGGCGATCTCCGAATGGCTGAAGCCGCCGAAGTAGGCCAGCTCGATCACCTTCGACTGCTCGCCCGGCAGCTCGGCGAGGGCGCCGCGCACCTCGGCGGCGGTCTCGCGCCGCAGCGCCTCCTCCTCGGTCAGCTCCGTCGCCTGCCGCTGCTCCAGCACCGCGTCGTCGTCGAAGTCCAGTTTCGGCGCTTTGCCGGCGCGGCTGCGGAGGAAGTCGATCGCCCGGTTGCGGACGACGCTCAGCAGCCAGGAGCGGACGCTGCCGCGGGTGGAGTCGAAGCGGGCGCCGCTGCGCCAGACCGAGATGAAGGCCTCCTGGGTCACTTCCTCAGCCGCCGCGCGGTCGCCGACGATCCGGTAGGCGAGCGAGTAGGCGGCGCCGCCGTGGCGGTCGTAGAGGACCTCGAAGGCCTCGGGGTCCTTGCGGCCGACGAGGGGCATCAGCTCCTCGTCGGCCAGTCGCTCCGCCTTCTCTCGCCGTACCGCCATCGTCTGCCCTTAGCGCTACCCCGTTGCGCTCCCCGCTAGGCGAGGAACGGTTCGACCGCCTTCAGCACCTGCTTTTCGTCGAGCGGCGGATCGAAGGCCGCCGGCGACGGTTCGGCGCCGTTCTGCAGCCGGATCGCCGCCGCGTGCCGGGCCTCGACCTGGACGATCCCGCCCGCCGCGGCCAGCACTTCTTTCGACTTGATCATCGGCCCGGCGCCGTTGTAGGCGCTGACCCCGGTGTCCTCGAAGGTCTGGGCGAGTTTGAGGAAGCCGGCGGTGTCGCTGTAGGGGAAGTCGAATTTCGGCTCCATCACCGGCTTGCCGCCGAGTTTCTTCACGGTCGCCGCCAGCGCTTCGACGTGCTGCTGCTCGTCGGAGGCGATCAGGTCGACGAGGCTCTTCAGTTCCCCGCTCGGCTTCGCCCGCATCTTGGCTTCTTCGTAGAACTTCGCCTCCAGGTACTCCAGGGTGAGGGCGAAGTTGAGGATGTCGACGTCGCTGCCGCCCGATGCCGCCAGGGCACGGCGGACGTAGGGGCCGACCATCGCGGTGCCGTAGATGGCACCGGCCGCCAGCGCGCCCTTCAGCAGCACGTCGCCGCGGGAGAGGTCGCCGCTGTCCTCGTCGATCTGGACGGCGGCGAGCTCTGGATGTGCGAGTTGCTCGTTGCTCATGCTCATCTCCTTTGCTTGCGACGGCCTCAGCCGACGATGAACGGTTCGACTGACTTGAGGACGGTCTTCACGTCGGCGGGCTTGGCGAAGGCCCCGTCGGGGGTGATCGACTCGCCCAGCAGGGTGTTGAGGATGGCGGCGTGGCGGCCCTCGACGCTGTGGATCGCCAGGGCGGAGGCGAGCACTTCCGGGCTCTTGATGTTCGCCGCCTGGCCGAGGTAGGCGGCGGCGCCGAGGTTCTCCACCGTCCCCGCCAGTTCCAGCACCGACTTGGCGCTCTTCAGCGGGAATTCGGCTTTCGGTTCCGGCGCCGGTTTGCCGCCCAGCTGCTTCACCGCCTGGGTCAGCGCCTGCACGTGTTCGGCCTCCTCCTGGCCGAACTTGCGGATCGTCTCCAGCTCGGCGCCCTTGAAGAGGCCGCTCTTGACGACGTCGGCGTAGAAGGCGGTCTCCAGGTACTCAAGCGTGAGGGCGTAGTTGAGGATGCCGACGTCGCCCTTGCCGAACTGGGCGGTTTCGCTGGCACCGCCGCCCATGCCCATCGAGTCGGTGGTCGTGGTCGTGCCGCTGTCGTCGCCGCAGGCGGCGAGGAAGGCCGCCAGCCCGGCCGAGCCGCCGCCGACCGCGAGGAAGCGGCGCCGCGACTGCGGTCCCGCCAGGTCCTTGATCTCAGCCATCTCGATTCGCCTCCTGGTTCGTTTCCATGCCCCCAGCTACGGGGAGCACGAGGCGGTGGATCAGAATCCGCCGATGGCGACCTCGACCGCAGGAGCAGGCGATCGGACCCGCAGCGCGGCGCTGCTGGTGCTGGCCTCGATCGTCTCGGTCCAGTGCGGCTCGGCCCTCGCCACCAGCCTCTTCGACGAGGTCGGGACGGCGGGCGCGGTCTTCCTCCGCGCCGCCTTCGGGGCGCTGGCGCTGGTGGCGCTGACCCGCGGGGCGCCGCTGCGGACCCGCGAGTGGCCGCACCGCGACGTCCTTCTGCTGGCGGTGGCGGTCGCCTGCGTCAATCTCTTCTTCTACGCGGCGCTGGAGCGGCTGCCGCTGGGGATCGCGGTCACGCTCGAGTTCGTCGGCCCGCTGGGGGTCGCGATCGCCGGCTCGCGGCGGCCGCGCGATGTGATCTGGGTGGTGCTCGCGGCGGCCGGAATCATCCTCCTCTCCGACGTCGGTGGCGAGGGCGTCGACGCCCTCGGCGTCGTGCTGGCGCTGACCGCCGGCTTCTTCTGGGGCGCCTACATCGTGCTCAGCGACCGGGTCGGGGCGCTGGCCCCGGGAGTCGGCGGGGCAACGATGGCGGCTGTGCTCTCGGCCGTGCTGGTCGCGCCGCTGGGGGTCGTCCAGGGCGGCGCCGGGATCCTCGACCCCGCCGTCCTCGCCGCCGGCGCCGCGGTCGGCGTGCTCAGCACCGCGGTCCCCTACGCCTTCGAGATCGAGGCGCTGCGGCGGCTGCCGCGGGCGGTCTTCGGGGTGCTGATGAGCCTTGAGCCGGCGGTCGCGGCGACGATCGGCTTCCTCGCCCTCTCCCAGGGCCTGGACCCGATCGAAGTCCTCGCGATCGGGCTCGTCGTCGTCGCCTCGGCCGGGGCGTTGCGGAGCGCCGCGGCGCCGCCGCCGCACGACGGTTAACGTGACCCCGGTGAGCGCCCTGATGGTCCAGGGGACCTCGAGCTGGGCGGGCAAGAGTCTCCTCGCGACCGCCCTCTGCCGCCACTTCGCCCGCCAGGGAGTGCGGGTGGCGCCGTTCAAGGCCCAGAACATGTCGAACAACGCCCGCGTCGTCGCCGGCGGCGAGATCGGCACCGCCCAGTACCTCCAGGCCCTCGCCGCCCGGGTCGAGCCGGAAGTGCGGATGAACCCGGTGCTGCTGAAGCCCGAGGCCGAGACCCGCAGCCAGGTCGTGCTGCGCGGCGTCGCCGACCCGGAGCTGAGCGCGGTGCCCTGGCGCGAGCGGGCGGACCTGCTCTGGCCGACCGTTGCCGAGTCGCTGCGCTCGCTGCTCGACGAGTACGACCTGGTCGTCCTCGAGGGCGCGGGCAGCCCGGCCGAGATCAACCTGGCCGAGTGCGACATGACCAACCTGCGCGCCGCCGAGGCCGCCGACGCCAGCGTGCTGATGGTCTGCGACATCGACCGCGGCGGCGCCTTCGCCCACCTCTACGGCACCTGGGCGCTGATGGAGCCGGCACAGCGCGAGCGGATCGGCGGCTTCGTCCTCAACAAGTTCCGCGGCGACCCGGACCTGCTGCCACCGGCGCCGGAGCGGCTGCGTGAGCTGACCGGCGTCCCCCTCGCCGGCGTCGTCCCGATGATCCACCACGACCTGCCCGACGAGGACGGTGTCGCCCGGCCGACCGTCGCGTCCGGCGCCGGGCGGCCGCGGGTCGACGTGGTCCTCTACCCCACTGCCTCCAACCTCGACGAGCTGAAACCGCTGGAGGCGGCGGCCGACCTGCGCTTCTGCTGCCAGGCCGACGAGCTGCGCGGGGCCGAGCTGCTGGTCCTGCCGGGCTCGAAACACGTCGCCGCCGACCTGCGCTGGCTGCGCGAACGTGGCTTCGGGCCGGCGCTACGCGAGCACGTCGCGCGGGGCGGCCGGGTACTCGGAATCTGCGGTGGCACCCAGATGCTCGGCGAGGAGCTGCGCGACCCGGTGGGAGTCGACGGCGGCGCCGAGGGCCTCGGGCTCCTGCCGCTGGTCACCACCTTCGCCGCCGAGAAGCTGACGAGCCGCGTCCAGGCGCGCTTCTCGCCGGCTCTGGACGGGCCCTGGGCGGCGCTGGCCGGCCTGCCGTTCGAGGGCTACGAGATCCGCCACGGCCGCACGGCGGCCGTGGGTGCGACGGAGGCGCTTGAGCCCAAGCTTGGCTGGGCGGACGGGTCGGTCCTCGGGATCACCCCGCACGGCCTCTTCGAGCAACCGGAGCTCCTCGCCGCCCTGCTCGGCGCCGACCCCGCCGGCTCGCTCGATCAGGCGCTCGAAGAACTCACCGACGCGGTGGTCGCGGGGCTCGACGTCGAGCTGGTTGAGCGGCTGGCCGGAGTCGAGTGAGCGGCTAGGCGGGGCTGCCGGCGCGCAAACGCTCCAGGGCGCTCGCGATCCGGCGCACGCCCTCGGCGGCGCGGTCGGCCGGCACCGGGGCGAAAGAAAGTCGGAGGCTGTTCTCGCCCCCCGCGATCATGAAGTCGGGGCCGGCGACGAAGGAAACGCCCTCGCCTTTGGCCTCGGCCAGCAGGGCGGCGCTGTCGGTTCCCTCGGCGAGGTCGAGCCAGAGGAAGTAGCCGCCGTCGGGGATGACGAACTCGGCCTCGGGGATCTGCTCGCCCAGGGCGGCGACCAGCGCGTCGCAGCGCGCCTTCAGCTCGCCTTTGACGAACTCGATGTTGCGGTCGAGCTCGCCGCTGCGGCAGAGCTCCAGGACGATCGACTCGGCCAGCATGTTCGGCGAGATGTAGGTCTCGTTGGCCTTTTTCGCCAGCTTCTTGATCTCCTCAGCGGGACCGGCGAGGTAGCCGACGCGGACGCCGGGGCTGACCGTCTTCGAGAAGGAGGAGGCGTGGACGACCTTGCCGGCTTGGTCCATCGAGAGCATCGTCCGCAGCGGCTCGCCCTCGAAGGGCAGCTCGCGGTAGGGGTCGTCCTCGAAGATCCAGAAGTCGTGCTCGGCGGCGAGCTCGACCAGCCGCCGGCGCTTCTCGACTGAGAGCGTGCAGCCGGCCGGGTTGTGGGCGTTGGGGATGATGTGAGCGAACTTGATCGGCCCCTGGGCCAGCGCCGCTTCCAGCTCGCCGAGGTTGAGGCCGTCGGCCTCCAGCGAGACCGGCACCAGCTCGACCCCGATCTGTTGCAGGAGGAGCAGGGTGCGGTCGTAGGTCGGCTGCTCGACGACGACCCGGTCGCCCGGTCCGAGCAGGTGCTGGAACAGCATCGCCCCCGCCTCGAGCGAGCCGTTGGCGATCATCACCTGGGCGGGATCGAGGTCCCCGTGCCGCTCCGCCACCCACTGGCAGAGGCCGGGATGGCCGATCCCAACGCCATAAGAGAGAGCCGTTTCCCAGTCCGAGGCAAGCGCCCGCGCCGCCGCCTCCCGCACCTGCTCGTGGGGAAGGATGTCGGCGCTCGGAGCGCCGCGCGCGAATGAGATCGTGTCGCCAGCCATCGGCCTCCGACCCTAGCAACGGCGCGCGCCCGGCGATCCCCGGCCGTTGCGCCAAATTCAGCCGTCAAGGGGGGCGAATCCAGGCGTGTCTGAGCTTGACCCACACATATGTCGAGAAAGCTCAGACACGCCCAGCGGGAGCGGGACCTGCGAGCGCTTGCGACGCGGCAGCACGGGGTTGTCTCCCATCGACAGTTGATCGATCTGGGATGCGGACTTCGATGGATCGAGAGGCGTCTGGCCGAGGCACGCTTCGAGGCGGTGCATCGGGACGTCTACTCCGTCGGTCATTCGCGGCTTTCCCAGAAGGGCCGCTGGTGGGCGGCTGTTCTCGCCTACGGGCCCGGCACCGTGCTGAGCCATCAATCCGCCGTCGTGCTTTGGGGGCTTCGGCGGCGTCGGACCGGACCCATTCACGTAAACGCGGCCCTCGGTTGGCAGGGAGCCCGGCGTCGCCAAGGCATCTGGCTCCATCGCTGCAAGTTGCGGCCGGATGAGGCGACCACGCATGGCGGGGTCCCGGTGACGACGATTGGGCGCAGCCTGTTCGACTTCGCCGAAGTGGCGCCCTACGAGGACTTGAAGAAGGCGACGGAAGCAGCCGACCGGCGAAACCTGCTGCAGCTACGCGAATTGGAGGAGGTTTGCGAGCACGGCCGGGGCCGACGAGCGCTCAAGCCGGTGCGGCGCCTGATCTCCGAGCTCGCCGCACCGGACGAAGGGCGCTCGCCACTGGAGATCCGCTTTGCCGCATTCCTCCGCGAGCATCGCCTGCCCACCCCGTTCCAGAACGTCGACGTCCTTGGTCACGAGGTCGACGCCCTCTGGCCCGCGGCCAAGCTCATCGCCGAGCTCGACAGCTGGGAATTCCACGGCGACCGCGCTGCCTTCGAGCGCGACCGCGCCCGAGACCCGAAGCTGCTGATCGCCGGCTACCGCACGATCCGCGTCACCCACCGCCGGCTCGACCGCGAAGCAAATCAGCTCGCCGCTGAGATCCGCCAGCTGCTGAACACCTAAAGCGAGCGCAGCGTCTCGGCGGCGATCGCCGCCGTCTCGGTCGGGCTTTCGCCGACCCGCACGCCCTTTGCTTCGAGCGCGTCTTTCTTCGCCTGGGCGGTGCCTGAGGAGCCGGAGATGATCGCCCCGGCGTGGCCCATCTGCTTGCCAGGAGGCGCGGTGAAGCCGGCGATGTAGGCGACCACCGGCTTGGAGACCTCGGCGGCGATGAACTCGGCCGCCCGCTCCTCGGCGTCGCCGCCGATCTCGCCGACCATCACGATCAGCTCGGTGTCGGGGTCGGCCTCATACAGCTTGAGGATGTCGATGAAGTCCGAGCCGACGATCGGGTCGCCGCCGATCCCGACGATCGAGGAGTTGCCGGTGCCGGCCTGTTTCAGCTCGTTGCCGATCTGGTAGGTCAGGGTGCCGCTCTTGGAGACGACGCCGATCGGGCCCGGGTCGAAGAACTGGGCCGGGATGATGCCGACGTTGGCCTTGCCGGGCGAGAGCACGCCGGGGCAGTTGGGGCCGATCAGCCGCACCCCCGCCTCCTTCGCCTTCCAGTAGGTGGAGAGCATGTCGAGGACCGGGATCCCCTCGGTGATCGCGATCACCGTCTCAACCCCGGACTCGATCGCCTCGTCGATCGCCGGCGCGGCGAAACGGGCGGGGACGAAGATCATCGAGGTGTTGGCGCCCGCCTCGCTGACGGTCTCCTTGATCGTGTCGAAGACCGGCACGCCCTCGACGTCCTGGCCGCCCTTGCCGGGGGTGACCCCGGCGACGAGGTCGGTCCCGTAGGCCTTGTTGCGCAGCCCGTGGAAGGAGCCCTCGCGGCCGGTCAGGCCGGAGACGGCGAGCTTGGTGCTCCCGTCGACGATGATGCTCATGACGCGCTCCCGGCGAGCTCGACGACGCGTCGCGCCGCGTCGAGCATCGTCTTCTCCTGGTGCAGGTTGGGCAGGTCGGCGGCGGCGAGGATCTCCAGCCCCTGCTCGGAGTTGGTGCCGTCAAGGCGCACGACCAGCGGCAGTTCGAGGCCAATCTGCTGCGAGGCGGTGACGATCCCGTTGGCGATCTCGTCGCAGCGGGTGATGCCACCGAAGATGTTGAAGAGGATCGCGCTCACCTTGGCGTCAGATTTGATGACTTCCAGCGCGTTGACGATCGCCTCGGCTTTGGAGCCGCCGCCGGCGTCGAGAAAGTTGGCGGGCTTGCCGCCGGCCTGGGCGACGACGTCGAGGGTCGACATGCAGAGGCCGGCGCCGTTGGCGAGGATGCCGACGTTGCCATCGAGTTTGACGTAGGTGAGGCCCTTTTCCTTCGCCATCTGCTCCTGCGGGTCGTCGACGGTGTCGGCGATCTCGGCCAGGTCCTGGTGGCGGAAGAGGGCGTTGCCGTCGATCGTCACCTTCGAATCGAGGGCGACGACGTCGCGGCCGGCGGTGACGATCAGCGGGTTGACCTCGATCAGCGTCGCGTCCTCCTCGCGCGCCACCTCCTCAAGCTTGACCAGCGCCTCGGCGGCCTGGTCGAGGGCGTCGGAGGCGAGGCCGGCGTCGGCGGCGATCTCCCGCGCCGCGCCAGCGTCGAACGGCTTGGTCGGGTCGACGTGGCGCTTGACCAGCGCCTCGGGGTCCTCGGCGGCGACCGCCTCGATGTCCATCCCGCCTTTGGCGGAGACCATCGCCAACAGCTTCTTCTCGCCGCGGTCGAGGATGATCGAGGCGTAGTACTCCTCGGCGATGTCGGAGCCGCCCTCGATCCAGACCTGGTCGACGCGGAAGGGACCCTCGCCGTGCGGGCCGACGATGTCCATGCCGAGGATCGCGCCGGCGTGGGCGCGCGCCTCCTCGGCGTTCTGGGCGATCTTGATCCCGCCCGCCTTGCCGCGGCCGCCGATCAGCACCTGGGCCTTGATCGCGCAGGGGTAGCCGATCTTCTCCGCCGCCGCGACGGCCTCGTCGACCGTGTCGGCGACCTCGCCGCTCGGCACGGGGATGCCGTGCTTGGCGAACAGCTGCTTGCCCTGGTACTCGAGGAGGTCCATAAGTAGAGGTGCGCGGGGGGCGCGGCGGCGCAGACTACCGAATGACATAATGCGCCGCCGCCATGGCCCTCCCCAGTCTCAAAAACATCAAATGGGTTACCACCGACTGTTACGGGACCCTCATCGACTGGGAGAAAGGCATCGTCGAGGCCTGCAAGAAAGAGGCGGCCAAAGACGGTTTCAGCTTCGAAGAGGAGCCCTTCCTCGCCCGCTTCATGGAAGTGCAGGCGGAAATCATGGCCGGCTCGTATGAGCTCTATGCCGAGGTGCTGCGCCGGACGATCGTCAAAGTCGCCGGTGAGATCGGCTGGGAGGTGGAGCCCTCGCGGGCCCAGTTCCTGCC
>JBIOTO010000141.1:0-4412 GCA_044865945.1 Solirubrobacterales bacterium | reverse complement strand
TTCGGCATATCCGAACAAAGTCGACAGGCCCTCGGTCTCGCCCCCTTGCCCTGCTGCTTTCGTCCCTATTTGCGCTTTCGAGGCAGCGACGCGGCGTGTTCAGCGCGCGGCGACTTCATCGTCCGCTGGGCGGTGAGCCTGGGCATTGAGCCAGCGCGAAGGGTGGCCCCCACCGTCAACCACCTGGCGCGATTCGCGAGCGCTTTGAGCTCACTGAAGTCAAGGTGACAGCCGACCGCGGTGGTGCCTGACTTGACCCGGCGGCGGGTCTCGCAGAGCGGTCCTGACCGCTCGCTACCGCCGACAGCCAGATGCAGCCCGCCGGAGCGCGGAGCCTTGACCGAGACGACCAGGCCGCGCCGATCCATGTCGAGGCGGGTGAGAAGGAGGACGGGCTGAGCCCTTTCCTGGAGCAAGGACGGCGGCACCAGAGCGGGAGCGCTCGAGAGCGGCGACGGGTTCTCCGGTGAGGGCTGCTCGGGAGCAGGATCGCCACCTCCGGATTCGGGTTCTTCCTCTTCCGGTTCTTCGACGGGCGGTTCTTCTTCGGGTTCTTCCTCTTCCGGTTCTTCCTCTTCCGGTTCTTCCGCCGGCGGTTCCTCAACGTCGGCAGGGAATTCCTCGAGGGATTCCGGCGCTTCGGTCCCGTAAGCGGGGCAGCTGCCCGCGGCGGGCGGAGCCGGCGTCGGCACGCCCAGATAGGTGGCGAGCTTTTTCGGCCTGCCGGCCAAATAGCCAAGGGTCGAAGACATCGCCCCGGCGATTTCCGCGGCGGTGTCCGGTTCCATCTCCGGCGGTTCGCGTTTCTGCCAATCCCGCAACCGTTTGGTCAGACAGACCGCCATCGTGTTGAGATCGAGAGCCGGAACAGTGGCCAGCGCCCGTTTCCCGGCAGCTTTGTAGGTCGCCAAACAGCTGGCGTCGGCGATGCAGCGGTCGAACAGCAAGCCTCCGGACCCTCCGAACTGGGCTTCGAACACCCAGGTCTGATCGGTCCCCCAGGGCAACATCCGGAACTTTCCGGCGGGATCGCTGTAGAGGTAGAAGTTGTTGGGACGGTTGACCCCGTCCTCGCCGGCGTAGCCGTCGATGTGACCGATGTACTTCTCGGCCACCCACATCCGCGTCATCTCGACCAGATTCGCGTAGGGGGCCACGGTGTCCGACCAGTCGACGCCGGTTTTGTTCGCCGCCGCGGCGAGGGCTTTGAGATCCGAGATGTCCGATTCGTCGCCCTCGTCGACCTGCAGAAACGCCTCCGCGTTTGGAATCACGTCGGCGTTGTACTCGCCCTCGTAGAGGTGCTGCGGGGGGTCCTGGAAGGTGCCGAAGCGCTTTTCGAGGGACACCTTGTCGAGCGTCTCGAGGTTCGTGTGGATGCCGTAGTTGACGCCGTTGAGCCAGACCTCGGCGTAGCTGGTCCGGGAGGCCGGCACCCCGAGGGCGTGAAAGACCCGGTAGCTCAGCGCTTCGTGAACCATCGAGGTGTCCTGGACCATGTTGTTCAGGGTCATCTTGCGCAGGCCGCGGAACGGCGCTTTTTTGCCGAATTTGACTTTGAACGAGGCCTTTTTGCCAAGCGGGCGGAAGGAGCCGCTGCCCTTGAGCCGGATCTGGGCTTCGATCGGGGTGGAGTATTCGCCGATGCCCGTCGGCGTGCCGTCGGTTTCGGCCATCGAGAACGTGCCGGTCTGGTATTCGCCCTCAGGGCTTGCTTTCAGGGCTTCCATGCCGGCTTGCGACAGCTCGAGTTTGATCACGTTGACAATCCCCGGCCGGTACATCGGCGCGGCCAAGTCTTCCGCCGCGATGGCCGGCGCCGCGCACAGACCCAGGCTCGCGGTCACCGCCGCCGCCGCGAGAGCGGTGACAACCGCCCACTGCCTCCATCTCTCCCTCATCCCAGGGCGACGATAGTTCAAAAAGACAGCTGTGTCTACAGATAGAGGAAACATGTATCTAGAGACCGTGAGCAGCGCGGCTCACACTGCCAATCTGATTCGATAGCCGCCCATGGCCGTCAGCGCCCAATACAGCGTCACGATCCGCGTCGAGCTCGACGCGCGCAAAGAGCCGCTCGGGCGGCTGACCGCGGCGATCGCCGAGGCGGGCGGGCAGCTGCAGGGGGTCGACCTCGTCCCCGGCGCCGGGCCGGAGGGCAAACGGGTGCGCGAGTTCACGATCGACGCCACCGACCGCGAGCACTGGGAGAAGATCCTGCGGGCGATCGGCTCGACCCGCGGCGCCCGCGTCCTCGACTACGTCGACCGGACGATGCAGATGCACCGCGGCGGCAAGATCGAGCAGCGCAACAAGTACCCGGTGAAGACCCGCGACGACCTCTCGATGGCCTACACGCCCGGCGTCGCCCGCGTCTGCATGGACATCCACCACGACCGCAGCAAAGCCTTCGAGTACACGATCAAGAAGAACACGGTCGCGGTCGTCTCCGACGGCAGCGCCGTGCTCGGCCTCGGCGACATCGGCCCCGAGGCGGCGATGCCGGTGATGGAGGGCAAGTGCATGCTCTTCAAAGAGTTCGCCGGGGTCGACGCCTTCCCGATCTGCCTCGACACCCAGGACGCCGACGAGATCGTCCGCGCGGTCGAGTTGATGGCCCCCACCTTCGGCGGCATCAACCTCGAGGACATCTCCGCCCCGCGCTGCTTCGAGATCGAGGACCGGCTGAAGGAGAGCATTGACATCCCCGTCTTCCACGACGACCAGCACGGCACCGCGGTGGTGACGATGGCGGCGCTGTTCAACGCGCTGAAGATCACCGGCAAACCGATCGAGCAGCTGCGGGTGCTGGTGGTAGGACTCGGCGCCGCCGGGGTAGCGGTGACGAAGATGATGCTCGCCTCCGGCATCACCCAGATCGTGGGCTGCGACCGCAAGGGCGCGGTCTCGACCGCCCGCGAGGACTACGAATCGGGCGCGATGAACGCGGCCAAGCGCTGGTACGCGGAGACCACCAACCCGGACGTGATCCAGGGCGAGCCCGACGACGTAATCGAGGGCATGGACATCTTCGTCGGCCTCTCCGGTCCCGGGATCATCCAGCCCGAGTCGCTGGGCAAGATGAACGACGACGCGATCGTCTTCGCGATGGCCAACCCGACCCCCGAGGTGATGCCCGAGGAGGCGGCGCCCTACGTGCGGATCATGGCCACCGGTCGCTCCGACTACCCGAACCAGATCAACAACGTGCTCGCCTTCCCCGGCATCTTCCGCGGCGCGCTCGACGCCGGCGCCCCCTCGATCACCGAGGAGATGAAGCTCGCCGCCGCCAAGGGGATCGCGATGGCGGTCTCCGAGGAGGACCTGGCCGAGGACTACATCATCCCCAGCGTCTTCAACCGCGAAGTGGCGCCGAAGGTCGCCGAAGCGGTGGTCGACGAGGCCAAGCGAGAGGGGATCGCGCGGATCGACGAGGAGACCGGGACCTTCGCCACGGTGGAGGCGAACTAACCGGTGCGGGTCCTCGTCACCGGCGCCAGCGGCACGATCGGCCAGGCACTGTGTGACGCGCTGTTCGCCCGCGGCGACGAGGTAATCGGGCTGACCCGTGAGCCAGGCCGGGCGCGGCAGGCCAACCCGCGGGTCACCTGGCACAGGTGGGAGCCGACCCTGGAACGGCCCGACCCGGCCGCCTTCGAGGGCGTCGAGGGCGTAATCCACCTGCTCGGCGAGCGGATCGACCAGAAATGGACCGACGAGGCGAAGCAGCGGATCATCGAGAGCCGCCGCACCGGCACCCACAACCTGGTCGGGACGCTGGAGTCCCTGCCGACCCCGCCGAAGGTGCTGGTCAGCCAGTCGGCGGTCGGCTACTACGGCGACCGCGGCGCCGAGGAGGTCGACGAGAATGACGGGCCGGGGTCGAGCTTCGACTCCGAGGTCGTCCAGGCCTGGGAGGCCGCCGCCCGCGAGCTCGACGGCAAGGGCATCCGCCTGGTCATCACCCGCACCGGCCAGGTGCTGGCGACCGAGGGCGGGATGCTGAAGGAGATGCTGCCGCCCTTCAAACTCGGCGTCGGCGGGCCGCTGGCCGGCGGCGAGCAGTACCTCTCCTGGATCCACATCGCCGACGAGGTCGGGATCCTGCTCTGGGCGCTCGACGACGAGGGGGTCAGCGGCGTCGTCAACGCCAGCTCTCCCAACCCGGCGACCAACAAGGACTTCTCCAAGGCGCTGGGCCGAGCCCTCAACCGCCCGGCGGTCATGCCCGTCCCCGGCCTCGTCCTCGACCTCAAATTCGGCAAAGAGTTCGGCCACGTCCTGCGTGGCGGCCAAAGAGTGGTCCCGAAACGCACCGAAGAACTGGGCTACCAGTTCAGCTACCCGAACCTAGACGAAGCTCTGCGGGACCTGCTGTAGCTGGTTGGGAGGGGCGGGTGACCCCCTCCAGA
>JBIOTO010000140.1:0-3291 GCA_044865945.1 Solirubrobacterales bacterium | reverse complement strand
CGCCGGTGGGGGTCGCTCGGGGCACCTCCGCCGGGAGGTTCCCTACCTGCTGACGCCTCAAGGGTTTGTGGCCCGGCTCCATGCTGAGTCCCGATCGACCCCCACCGGCGCCCTCCGCGAATCGTCTCGAAATAGGCTGCTCCCAATGCTCGTTTTGCTGCCTCCGTCGGAAGGAAAGGATCGGCCCTCGAAGGGGAAGCCGGTTGACCTTGACTCGCTGGTTTTTGCTGAGGAGCTGGGGGAGAAACGGGCGGAGTTGCTGGAGGCGTTCGACCCGAGCTTGCGCGAGGCGCCGGCGGCGCCGGCGCATGAGGTCTACACCGGTGTCCTCTTCAAACGGCTGGCGCTGCCCGGGTTGTCAGCGGCCGCGCGAGGACGGGTGCTGATCGCCAGCGCGCTGTGGGGCGTGGTCCGGCCCGACGACCGCATCCCGTATTACAAGTTCCCGCCGAAGACGCGGCTGGAGGGGATCGGGGCGCCGAACGCCTTCTGGCGGCCGGCCCTGGCCGCGGCGCTGCCGGACGAGGGGGGAGACCTGATCGTCGACATGCGCTCCGGTGCCTACGCGGCGGCCTGGAAGCCGAAGCGGGCGACGTTGCTGGCGGTGCGCGCCTTCACCGAGGAGAGCGGCCAGCGCAAGGCGGTATCGCACATGGCCAAGGCGGTGCGCGGCGACGTTGCCAGGGCGCTGCTGGAGGCGAAGAAGGTGCCGCGTGACCCGGAGAGCGCGGCGGCCGTCGCCGAGGCGGCCGGTTTCACGGTCGAGCTGACGGACGGCAGCCTCGACGTGATCGTCTAGATCTTCATCGCGGGCCAGCCGTCCGGATCGCCGAGGTCGATCCGGGGAAGGGTCATGACGGGGGCGCCCGATAGCTCGGCGATCGTCTCGCGGTTGGAGCGCTCGATCTCGGTTGGCTCCCCAGGCCAGGGGTTGAGGACGATGGCGGCGATCTGGAGTCCGGCGGCGCGAGCGGCCTCGACGGTCAGCAGCGTGTGGTTGATCGTCCCCAGGCCGGGGCTGGCGACGACGACCAGGGGATAGCCGAGGTCGGCGGCGAGGTCGCGGACCAGGTAGGTGGGGGAGAGCGGCACCAGGAGGCCACCGACTCCCTCGCAGATGATCGCGTCGGCGCCCTTGGCCGCCGCCGCCGCGATCTGCCGAAGCCGCTCCGGGTCGATCCCCTCCCCGGCCAGCGTCGCCGCCAGGTGGGGCGAAGCCGGCGGCCCGTAACGGTAGGGGGCGATCTCCCCGTCGCTCTGGCCGGACCCCGAGGCTCGGCGCAGCAGCGCGTGGTCGGTCTCGACCCCTTCGTCGAGTCCGGTCACCGCTGGCTTGAAGACCGCGACCCGCTTGCCTTCGGCGGCGAGGGTCCTGGCGATCGTCGCCGCGACCACCGTCTTGCCGACCTCGGTGCCGGTGCCGGTGACGAAGATTCCGCGCGCCATGGCCCCCGTCAGGCGGCGAGCGGTTCGGCCGCGACAAGGCCAACCTCGCGGGCGGCGACGCCGACCATGTGGGCGGCCGCGACCAGGTCCTCGGTGCGGTGGGTTGCCATCGCGGTCAGGCGCAGCCGGCAGGTGCCCTCGGGCACCGTCGGCGGCCGGATTCCCTGGGCGAAGACGCCCTTTTCCAGGGCCCTCTCGCAGAGCGCCATCGTCGTGTCCGCCTCGCCCACGTGGATGGGGACGACCTGCGTCGCCCCGCCGGCGGCGAGGCCCGCGGCCGAGAGCGAGCGGCGCAGCAGCGCGGCGTTGGCCCGCAGTCGTTCGACCAGCTCCGGTTCGGCTTCGAGCAGCTCCAGCGCCGCCTGCGCGGCGCCGATCGCCGGCGGTGGCGGTGCGGTGGAGAAGATGAACGGGCGGGCGGTGTTGATCAGCAGCTCGACGATCTCGGTGCTGGCGCAGGTGTAGGCGCCGTATGAGCCGAGCGCCTTGCCCAGGGTCCCGACCACTACGTCGACCTCGCCGCCGAGGCCGGCGGCGGCGACCGAGCCGCGGCCGCCGGGGCCGACGGCCCCGGTCGCGTGCGCCTCGTCGACCATCAGCCGTGCGCCGTGGAGCCGCGCCAGCGCCAGCAGCTCGGGCAGCGGCGCGACGTCGCCATCCATCGAGAAGACCCCGTCGGTGACGACCAGCGCCGCGCGGCCGCCGGCCTGACGCAGACCCCAGGCGAGGTGCTCGAGGTCGGCGTGGCGGTAGACGAAGGTCTCGGCACGCGAGAGGCGGCAGCCGTCGACGATGCTGGCGTGGTTCAGCTCGTCGGAGAAGACGACCTGGCCGCGGCCGGCGAGGGCGGCGATGACGCCGGTGTTGGCGAGGTAACCGGAGCCGAACAGCAGCGCCGCCTCGTAGCCCTTGAAGGAGGCGAGTCGCTCCTCAAGCTGGTGGTGCGGCTCCATGTTGCCCGAGATCAGTCGCGAGGCCCCCGAGCTGGCGCCCCAGCGCAGCGCCGCCTCGGCGGCGGCCTCGCGGACCCGGGCGCGGTCGGCGAGACCGAGGTAGTTGTTGGAGCAGAGGAGGAGGACCTGCCGGCCGTCGAGGGTGACGGTCGGGCCCTGCGGTCCCTCGATCAGGCGGAGCCTGCGGTACAGCCCCCGGTCGCGGAGCTCCGCGAGCCGCTCGGAGACGTCGGTCACGCCGCCCGTGGGTAGGAAGGCGGCTTCTTCGCCTTCTTGACCACCCGCAGCTGAGTGGAGGGGTCCCAGAAGTTGGCCTCCTCCTGGCTGTCGATCAACTCGTCGATCGGCGTCTCGGGGGTCTCGCCCTCGAGCCAGCCGGAGCGGTTGTCCGGCCGCGGGTTGGCGCCGTTGTCGTCCTGGCGGGCGACGTTGAGGCCGAGCTCTTCGAACATCGCGCGGTCGTCCGCCGGCTCGGCACCGAGCGTGGTGAGGAAGTTGCCCATCATCACCCCGTTGAGGCCGGCCTTGACCGCCAGCCCGTGCAGCTCGCCGAGGTTCTCGACCCGGCCGCCGCAGAGGCGGAAGAGGGCGCCGGGGATGATCAGCCGGAAGATCGCGATCCACTTCACGACCTCCCAGGGGTCCATCACCTCGCGGTCGCCGAACTTGGTTCCGTCCTTGGGGATCAGCAGGTTGATCGGCACCGAGGTGGGGTTGATCTCGGAGAGCTCGAAGGCCATCTCGACCCGCTGCTCCTCGCTCTCCCCGAGGTTGAGGATGCCGCCGACGCAGGTCTCAAGCCCGGCCTCCTTGACCGCCTGGATCGTCCGCAGCCGGCCCTCGTAGCGGACCGTGGTCGAGACCTCCGGGTAGTAGGAGCGGGCGGACTCGA
>JBIOTO010000139.1:0-12391 GCA_044865945.1 Solirubrobacterales bacterium | reverse complement strand
GCGGTGACGATGGGGGTCAACAACCGCCGCGACCTCGCGGCGGTCGAGGCCGAGGCGCGCGGGCGCCTGCTCGAGGCCCACATGCTGGCCGGGGTGACCGTCGTCGATCCTGGCTCGACCTGGATCGACGCCGGGGTCGAGATCGCCGCCGACGCGAGAATCGAGCCCGGCACGACCCTGAGGGGCCAGACCGCGATCGCC
Source organism: Solirubrobacterales bacterium (assembly GCA_044865945.1). Lineage (GTDB taxonomy): Bacteria > Actinomycetota > Thermoleophilia > Solirubrobacterales > 70-9 > VAYN01. Next base: position 12,190 of record JBIOTO010000139.1, on the reverse strand, counting down.
GCCGACGCCGTCGTCGGCCCGCTCAGCACCCTGATCGACTGCTCGGTAGGGGCCGGCTCCAAGGTTCTGCACTCCTACCTGGTCGAGTGCGACGTGCGGGCCGGCTGCTCGGTCGGTCCCTTCGCCTACCTGCGCCCCGGCGCCGTGCTCGAGGACGGCGCCAAGGCCGGCACCTTCGTCGAGATCAAGAACTCCCAGGTGGGGGAGGGGACCAAGGTCCCGCACCTCGCCTACGTCGGCGACGCCGACATCGGTCCCGGCAGCAACCTCGGCGCCGGCACGATCACCGCCAACTACGACGGTTTCCGCAAGAACCGCACGGTGATCGGCCGCAATGTGCGAATCGGCGTTGACACGATGCTGATCGCACCGGTAGAAGTCGGCGACGCCGCCTACACTGGCGCTGGCGCAGTGATCAAGGACGACGTGCCCGACGGGGCTTTAGGCGTCAGCGAGAACGCGCAACGGAATATCGACGGATATGCCGCTCGCAAGGCGGCCGAGATGCGAGAGGACGACAACGCGTGAGCATGATCGAGCAGCGCCCAGAGGTGGCGACCGGCATCGACCACGATTACACGAAGCGGATGATGGTCTTCGGCGGTCGCTGTTCGATGGACCTCGCCGCCAAAGTCGCCGGCAAGCTCGACCTCGACCTCGGTCAGGTGACGCTGAAGACCTTCGCCAACGGCGAGGTCTACTGCCGCTACGAGGAGTCGATCCGCGGCTCCGACGTCTTCCTCGTCCAGTCGACCTGCGCCAACGAGGCGGAAGGGATGACCCCGAACGACGCGCTGATGGAGCTGCTGACGATGATCGACGCGGCGCAGGGCGCCTCGGCGCACCGGATCATCGCCGTCCTCCCCTGGTACGGCTACGCCCGCCAGGACAAGAAGTCGGCCCCGCGCGAGCCGATCTCCGCCCGCATCGTCGCCAAGTGCCTCGAGGGCGTCGGCGTCGACCGCGTCCTCACCATGGACCTCCACGCCGGCCAGGTCCAGGGCTTCTTCCACGTCCCGGTCGATCACATGACCGCGATGCCGATGCTGACCCAGTGGTTCGCCGACCAGGAAATGAGCGACGAGCTGGTGATCGTCTCCCCCGACGCCGGCCGGGTGAAGACCGCGCGCAACTTCGCCCGCCGGATCGGCACCCACTGGGCGGTGATGGAGAAGGAGCGCCCGGCCCAGCAGGTGGCCGAGATCGGCTACGTGGTCGGCGACGTCAAGGGCAAGACCGCGGTCCTCGTCGACGACATGATCGACACCGCCGGCACCCTCTGCGCCGCCGCCCAGACCGTCCTTGACGAGGGCGCGGCCCGGGTCATCGCCTGCGCTACCCACGGCGTCTTCTCCGGCCCCGCCTTCGAACGGCTGGAAAACTCGGCGATCGAGCGGATCGTCGTCACCGACACCCTGCCGCTGCGGCCCGGCGCCCCGGACAACATCACCGTGCTCTCCACCGCCGGCACCTTCGCCGACTCGATCCGCCGCATCTTCACCGACGACTCGGTCTCCGAGATCTTCGCCGGCGAGAACCAGCTCTTCTAGTGCCGGGCGAAGGCCTGCGCCTGGTCGGCCACAAGGGGGCCGACCTGATCGCGCCCGGCAACACGGTCGAGAGCTTCCACGCCGCGGCGGCGGCCGGCGTCGACACGATCGAGATGGACGTGCTCTGGCTGCCGGACTCCCACCTGCCGCTGGAGCGGCGAGCGCCGCTGGTCGTCGCCCACGACTGGGAGGACGCCGAGCGGCGCGCGCCGCTGAAGCTGACCGAGGCGCTCGACGCTTTCCTCGCGCCGCCGCTGGACGGGATCGAGATCGACCTCGACGTCAAGCTCCCGGGCCGGGAGGAGGAGCTGGTCGAGGCGCTGCGCGAGCGCGACCTGGTCGGCCGGGCGATGATCTCGACGATGGAGATGCACACGCTGCGCCGGATCCTCGAGCTGGAGCCGGAGCTGCGGCGCGGCTGGACCTATCCCAAAGTCACCAAGGACTGGACCTCGAAGCGCTGGGCGCGCGGCCCGATGCTGGCGGCGATGGTGGCGATGCGCCACCGCCTTCCCGGCCTCGCCGCCCAGAAGCTGCCCCAGTTCGGGGTCGCGGCGATGTGGGTCTACCACCCGCTGGTCACGCCGCGGCTGGCGCGGATCTGCGACCTCGCCGGGGTCGAGCTGATCGCCTGGACGGTCGACGACCTGCCGCGAATGCAAAAGTTGGTCGACGCCGGGGTCGACGGCATCTGCTCCAACGACCCCCGCCTGTTCGCCCAGCTCACTCGCTGAGGTCGCGGCGGCAGATCAGCAGGGTGCCGAGGGCGAAGAGCCCGAGCGCCCAGGCGGCGAACACGAGCCCGCCGCTCACCTGACCGAGGCTGCCGTCGCCTTCGGAGCTGCCGTGCAGGGAGCCGATCGCCTGCGCCGGGAAGTAGTCGCCGAGCGAGCCGGGCAGCAGTTCGGGCAGCGGCGAGAGGACGAAGAAGAAGGCGATCGCGGCGATGATCGCCCCGACCTGGTTGCGGACGATCGCGCCGACCCCGAGGCCGAAGGCGCAGATCAAGGCGTAGGAGATGACGACCCCGGCGTAGACCTCGACCAGGTCGCCGGTGGCCGGCAGCACGCCGCCGCGGTTGGAGAAGAGCGAGAGCGCCAGGCCGCCGTTGATCGCGACGTAGATGGCGCCGGCGAGCAGCCCGACCAGCAGCGCCACCCCGAGCTTGCCGAGCAGCACCGGGTAGCGCGGCGGCGAGACGAGAAAGGTGGAGCTGGCGGTGCCGTGGCGGAACTCAGTGGTCGCGATCAGCACCCCGAGGACCAGCAGCATCACCAGCAGCAGGCCGGTTCCCGTCGCCACGGTTTCGATTTCGCCGATCTCGCTGAGCGGGGCGAGGCCGACGTAGAGGCCGGCGAACAGGCCCTCGCCGAGCAGGGCGATGCCGAGCATCACCCAGGTCGTGCGGGTCGTCCAGAGCTTCAGCCACTCGCCGCGCAGCAGGTTCACGAGGCACCCTCCTCGTCGCCCATCAGCTCGATGAAGCGCTCCTCCAGGCTCTGTCGCTCCGGCGCCAGTTCGCGCAGCGCGATCCCGCGCTGAAGCGCCAGGTCACCGATCCGCTCGGCATCGAGCCCGCCGACCAGCAGCGCCTCGCCGCCGTCGCGCGTCACGCTCGCGCCGGCCTCGCCGAGCGCCTCGGCCAGCGCCGTCAGGTCCGCTGCCCGCACGCGCACCTGAGCACCGCCGCCAGCCGTGAACTCAGCCAGCGAGGTCTGGGCGACCAGCTTGCCGTCGCGGATCATCACCAGCTCGTCCGCGGTCTGGGAGACCTCGCTCAGCAGGTGACTGGAGACGAGGACGGTGCGCCCATCCGCCGCTTGGGCGCGCAGCAGGTCGCGCAGCCAGCGCATCCCCTGCGGGTCGAGCCCGTTGGCGGGCTCGTCGAGGATCAGGATCCGCGGTTCGCCCAGCAGCGCCGCCGCCAGCGCCAGGCGCTGGCGCATCCCCAGCGAGTAGCCCTTGACCCGCCGGTCGGCGGCGCCGGTCAGCTCGACCATCTCCAGCACCTCGCCGACCCGCGGGCCGGGGATGCCGGCGGCGACGGCCAGGGTGCGGAGGTGGTTGCGGCCGCTGCGGCCGGGGTGGAAGGCGGTCGCCTCCAGCGCCGCGCCGATCGTTCGGAGCGGGTCGGCCATCGCCACCGGCGGCCGCCCCTCGACCAGCGCTTCGCCGCCGCTCGGCCGCAGCAGGCCGAGCAGGGCGCGCATCGTCGTCGTCTTGCCGGCCCCGTTGGGGCCGAGGAAGCCGGTGACCTTGCCGGCCTCGACCGCGAAGGAGAGATCGTCGACCGCGACGGTCCCCCCGTAGCGCTTGGTCAGGCCGCGGACCTCAAGCTCGGGCACGCGTTCAGACGGTGCCCGGCGTTGCCGTCGGCGGCGCGTTCCTGCCGCCCTTCTTGATCTTCACGGCCGACTCCATGTCCTCCTGGGTGAAGCCGCCGACCACCTCGCCGTCGAGGGCGTAGCGGTAGAGGGCGACGCCGAAGATGCCGCTCAGGGCGCGGGAGACCAGCATCGCGATCGCCAGCACCAGGGCACCGATCACGACCAGGACCGCGCCGAGGAACGAGGCCGAGGACCAGATCACGATCCCGGCGACGATCAGCGCCGCGGCCGGCACCACGCCGAGCAGGAAGACGGCGGCACCGATCGCGATGTTGCCGGTGATCTGCTGGCCCCAGCGTTCGCGGAAGAGGGTGCCGGAGCGCTTGATCGTCTCGAACGGGCCGGTGCCCTCGATCGCGATCACCGGCACCGCCAGGAAGGTGATCAGGGTCCAGGCCATGCCGACCAGGCGGGCGGCGATGGTGCCGAGCGCCCCGCCCTGGTTTTCCAGCAGGCCCATGACCAGGCTGATCGCCGCCGAGACCGCGGCCCAGCCGCTGATCTGGCTGATGCGAGACCGTGAGACCGCGAGGCCGTCGCTGACCGTCGCCTCCTGGCCGCGGAAGATCATGTCGGCGCAGGCGGCGAGGCCGACGCTGAAGTAGAAGCCGACGAAGCTGAGGACGTAGACGCCGATCACGATGATCGGGATCGCGCCGGCCAGCTGGTCTTCCTCCCAGAGGTACAGGCCCGGGCCGAGGGTGACGATCGCCAGCAGGGTGGTAGCCACCGCTCCGTAGAGCGGGAAGCGGATCAGCTCGCGGTGCCCGTTCAGCAGCGCCCAGCTTTTCTTGGTCAGAACCCAACCGCGTTTGATCCTGCGCATCGCTCCTCCTTGGTTCCCGTTGACTACGCCGGCTTAGAGCGTTTCGGCGAGGCCGGGCGCTCGCTTGAGCCCTCTTTCCTCGAAGTACTCCCATTCCTGCTCGCCGAGCTCGGTCACCGGCCGGTCCGCGTAGACCCACTCGCGGAAGATCCGGTGCCAGTTGCGCTTCGCCCGCAGCTGGCCGAGCACGGCGACGACGCCGATTTCCATCCGCCGCCCCATCAGCTCCTCGGCCGGGATCGACTCGCGCCGCATCAGCTCGTAGAACTCCGAACGCGGGTCGTGGGTCGACTCGATGATCTTCATCACCCGCTGCGGGCTGATTTCGATCTCGCGGTCCTCGATGTACCAACCGCCGACCGCGCCCATGTGCTCCAGCAGCCGCTCGGCGTCGAGCTTGGAGGGCTTCTTGACGAAGCCGAGGTCGTGCAGGGCCTGGCGGAAGGACTCCGGGTCGTCGCGCGTGGCGGCGTCGAAGGCGCGCTGCTCAAGCAGGATCTGCTCGCGGTCGAGCTTCTTGGTCATCCCGAAGTCGAGGAAGGCGACCCGGTCGTCGTCCATGAGGATGTAGTTGCCGGGGTGGGGGTCGGCGTTGAAGTGCTGCAGGTTGAACATCGCGCCGATGCTGCCGCGGAAGACGATCTCGCCGAAGCGGCTGCGCTCCTCGTGCGGCAGTTCCTTGGTTTCCTCGAAGTCGCGCCCGCGGACCAGCTCGGTGACGAGAACCCGGCGGCGGCTGAGCCGGGTGACCACTTCCGGCACGTAGATGAAGGGGTGTTCGCGGTAGGCGCGGGCGAAGGAGCGCTGGTTCTGCGCCTCGTACTCGTAGTCGAGCTCCTCCATCACCCGCTCACGGATCTCGTCGGCAATTTCCTTGGCGTCGAGGCCGGGGGCCAGAGCGCGGGCGAGGCGGACGATCGTGCCGGCGTTGCGCAGGTCGGCGTCGAGCGCCTCGGCGATCCCGGGGTACTGGATCTTGACCGCCACCTCGCGGCCGTCGAGCAGCTCGGCCCGGTGGACCTGGCCGATCGAGGCGGCGGCAAAGGCCTCCTGCTCGAACTCGGCGAAAAGCTCGGAGAGCGGTTCGCCTTCGTACTCCTCCTCCAGCACCTTGACCACCTTCTCCCAGGGCATCGCCGGCGCGTCGGTCCGCAGTTTCGCCAGCTGCTCCTGGTAGATGTCGCGGTACTCCTCGGGGATGAACTCGGTGTCGATGAAGGAGGCGAACTGGCCGAGCTTCATCGCCGCGCCCTTCATCTGGCCGAGGGCGGCGACCATTTTCATCGCCGTCTCCAGGTGGCGCTGCTCGAGCGCCTCCTTGCCCTTCTCCTCGTCGCGGCCGACGTTGGCGGCTTTGGTTCCGGCGTAGCGCGCGCCCTGCACGCCGACGATCGAGCCCAGCTTGGCCGAGCGGCGGATGCGGCCTTTGGGGATCTTCGAATCGTCGGCCATGGGTGTCGAAGGGTGCCACAGCGCGCCACGCGGCGATTTCTCTATCCTCTCCCGTCCGATGGCGAGCAAACGTTCCTGCCTGAAAGCCGCACCCCGTACCGACTTCGGCTCCCGCTCCTCGCGCCGCATGCGCCGCGACGGCGTCGTGCCGGGCGTCGTCTACTCGGGCGGCTCCGACGCGGAGCCGTTCCAGGTCAGCGAAAGGGACGTCCGCAACATCACCAGCGAGGGCGCCGCGCTGTTCGATCTCGAGATCGACGGCGGCAAGGCGATCCCCGTCGTCATCAAGGAAGAACAGCTGCACCCCGTGCGCGGCAGCCTTCAGCACATCGACCTGCAGCAGGTCCGCCTCGACGAGAAGATCCAGGCCGAGGTGACCCTCGAGCTTGAGGGCGCCGAGGTCGCGCCCGGCGTCAAGGGCGGCGGCGTGCTTGAGCACGTCACCCGCGAGATCACGGTCGAAGCGCTGCCCACCGACATCCCCGACAACATCGTCGTCGACGTCTCCGCGATGGAGATCAACGACACCCTTCAGCTTTCCGTCGTCACCGCCCCCGAGGGGGTCGAGTTCGTCGCCGACGATCTCGAGGAGGTCACGATCGTCACCCTCTCGCCGCCGCGCGTCGAAGAGGTCACGACCGAGGTCGAGGAGGAGGCCGAGCTGGTCGGCGAGGGCGAGGAGGGCGAGGGCGCCGAGGGCGAGGGCGGCGGCGACGAGTCCGGCGAGGGCGAGGGCGAGTAGCCCCTGTCGCTGTTCCGCCGCCGCGACGGCGGCGAGCACGGCGACCGCATCCTCATCGTCGGCCTCGGCAACCCGGGGCCCGAGTACGAGCGCACCCGCCACAACGTCGGCTTCGCGGTGGCCAGCGAGCTGGCCCAGCGCTGGGACCTGCCGAAGCCGAAGCAGAAGTTCAACGGGGTGATCTCCGAAGGGCGGACCCGGCCGGGCGGGCCGCGGGTGGCGCTGCTGCAGCCGCGCACCTACATGAACGAATCCGGCACCGCGGCCGGGCCGGCGCGCGGCTCGCTGAAGGTGCCGCTCGACCGCGTCGTCGTCCTCCACGATGAGATCGACCTGCCGTTCGGCGAGATCAAGACTCGCCTGGGGGGCGGGCTCGCCGGCCACAACGGCCTCAAGAGCCTCAAACGCGGCTTCGGCGACGCCGAGTTCTGGCGGATGCGGATCGGCGTCGGCCGTCCCGACTCGACCGACCCGGAGATCGTCTCCCGCTACGTGCTCGGCCGCTTCAGCGAGCCGAAGGCCGAAGTCGAGGCGCTGGTCGCCGGTGCCGCCGAGGAGACCGAGCGCCTCGTCGACCGGATAGCGTCCGGCGAATGAGCGCAGACAACGGCGGCACCCCCGAGGCCGCGGTCACCAGCTACTCGGTGGACGAGCAGGGCGTTGCCCTCGTCCGCCTCGATCGGCCCCAGGCCCGCAACGCGATCAACACCCAGATGCTGACCGAGCTGCTGGAGCACCTCGCCGTCGCCCGCGGCGACGAGGCGGTGCGGGTGCTGCTGATCAGCTCCGCCGACCACCTCGGGCTCTCGGCCGGCGCCGACGTCAAGGAGAAGCTCGACGACGACGGCAAGGTGCGGCGGATGCAGCTCTTCGCCGACCTCTACGACGCCGTGGTCGACTTCCCCAAGCCGACGATCGCCGCCTGTCACGGCGACGTGGTCGGGGGCGGGGCGGAGATCGCGGTCGCCTGCGACATGCGGGTCGGCGGCGCCAACCTGCGGATGCGCTTCCCCGGCGCGGCGCTCGGGGTCCCGGTCGGGCCGGCGCGCTTGATCACCCTCTGCGGCCTCGCCACCGCCAAGTACCTGCTGCTCAGCTCGCGGACCGTCGGCGCCGACGAGGCGCTGCGGCTGGGGCTGGTCAACCGCGTCGCCCCCGCCGCCGGCACCGAGCAGGCGGCGCTGGAGCTCGCCAGCGAGGTCGCCGCCCACCCGCCCGAGGCGGTCGCCCAGCTGAAGCGGATGCTGCACGAGTGGGACGACGTCGTCGGCCGCTCCGCCGAGGAGGGCCAGGGCCAGGTCGAGTGGCAGCGCAGTGGGCCCGGTTTGCCTTCGTCCGACTGACTAGGGCGTTTGGCTAGGAATCTCTGTTCGTCCGCCCCAGCGGGATAGGGTCGCGCGCATGAACCTTCGCCGCCGCGTCGCCCTGACGCTCCTCGCTGCCCTGTCCGCCCTCGCCTTCCCGGCTGTTGCCTCGGCTGCCGTTTACGAAGTCAACTCCGCCCTAGACGAAGCCGACAAAACCCCCGGAGCGCCCTGCGAAACCAATGCCGCTGGCATCTGCAGCCTGCGCGCGGCGATTGAAGTCGCGAACAGCACGACGGGGGTCCCGGACGAAATCACGTTCTCGGCCCTTTTCAACGGTGAAGACACCGACGTCATCGGCCTCCCCACCGCACTGCCGACGATCGTCGACCAGCTCGAGATCCACGGCGGGGAATGCGACACCGAGGCCGGGGTGAAAGGCCCGTGCGTCTCGGCGATTCGTGCTGGCGGGGCTCTTTTCGTCGTCGAAGACGACGACGTCGAAATCCAGGGCATGGGCCTGATGGGAGCGGGGACGGCGATCAACGTGACGAACGCCTCCGAACGCTTCGTCGCCAAGGGAAACTGGATCGGATTCAACCTGGCCGGCTTTCCCGGGGTTGGCGCGGTCAACGGCATCGGCATCTTCATCGACCCCGGCTCGGACGATGCGACGATCGGTGGGCTCACTGCGGCCGACCGCAACGTGATCGGTGGCAACAGCGTCATCGGCCTCGACATCGAGGGGGCGAGCGGCGCGACGATTCAGGGCAATTACTTTGGAGTCACTCCTAAAGGCGACGAAGCGGCACCCAATCCGACGAACATCGAGATCACCGACTCCACCGCCAGCGGCGGCTTTGCGGCTGAAGACAACGAGATCGGGGAGACGATCGAAGGTGCCGCACTGACCAGCGACGCCTGCGACGGCGGATGCAACGTGATCTCCGGAGCGATGGGCAACGGGATCGATCTCAACGGCTCCGGGCTGAATGAGGAACCGGCCAGTGGGCCGACGACCGTGCACGGCAACTTCGTCGGCCTGGAGGCGTCCGGGACGGATGTCGCCGCCAACGGCGGTGCCGGCATCTACGTCGGCGGCGCAGACCACGTCACGGTCGGCGGCTCGGCTGACGGAGACGCGAACTTCGTCGCCGGGGGCGAGGAAGGAATCGTCACCGGCAGCAAAGGCAACGACTTCCTCGCGCTCAAGAACAGCATCGGATTCAATTCCGACGGCTCGGCGACGACGCCGCCGAGCGTTGCCGGCATCTTCGCGCTCGCGCTCGAAGTGACCGAAGAGCCGGAAATCGACACCAACCAGATCCGCATGACCGGTGGCGTGGGAATCGAAACCAGATTCTCGGTCGGGCGGGTCATCGACAACGATGTCGAAGGTGGGGTAACCGGGATCGTCTTCGGCGTCGGGGGCGGCGGCCTGATCGTCGGCAACACCGTCAAAGCCTCCTCCGCGGCCGGGATCCTGATCGAAAGCAGTAACAACGACGTCCGCAACAACACGGTTCTCAACGCCGGAGCCGCCGGGATCGCGGTCAAACCGCCCAAAGACATCGTCGCCACGACCGGCAACCTGATCGGCGGCGACAGCGAAGAAGCGGAAAACACGATTGAAGGAAGCGCCGGCGCGGCAATCGAGATCTTCGAAGAAGCCGGGGAACCCGGGAGCTGGACCGAGATCGCCCGCAACAACGGCAGCGGCAACGGCGGCCTCTTCATCCACCTCAAACCCAATGCCAACGAAGGCGTTCTGCCCCCCGCCATCTCCGCCGCGACGAAAACGAGCGTCGAAGGGAGCGGGGCGGAGGAAAACGCCACGATCCGGGTCTTCCGCAAGGCGAGCACCGAAGCCGGGGAGCTGCAGTCCTTCCTCGGCGAAACCCAAGCCGACGCCAGCGGCAACTGGAAACTGACCTACTCGGTCCCCGGCGGGACGAACGTCGCCGTCACCCAGACCAAGGAAACCGGAGCCACCTCGGAGCTCTCGACGGCGACCGTCCCGTCGGACCCGAGCGACCCCTGCAAGGACGCCTTGCCGGCCGCGCAGTGCGCGGCGCCGACCCCGCCGGTCCCGGCCGCCGACACCACCGCCCCCAAGGCCAAGATCACCAAGGCCCCGAAGGCCAAATCGACCAGCACCACCGCCAAGTTCAAGTTCACCTCCAACGAGGCGGGCTCGCGCTTCGAGTGCAAGCTCGACAAGGGCAAGTTCAAGAACTGCAAGTCGCCGAAGACCTACAAGAAGCTGAAGCCCGGCAAGCACGTCTTCAAGGTGAGGGCGATCGACAAGGCGGGCAACGTCGGCGCGGCGGTTAAGCGGAAGTTCACGATCGCCAGCTGAGCGGCAGCGCTCCCTAGAATCGTTCGCCGACGCCCGGATCGCCCGATCCGGGCGCTCCGCGTGCCCATGAGCCTCAGACCGCTAGTAGACGTCGCCGCCGAGAACGAGCGCATCCATGCGCTCGCGTCGCGCGTGTCCGCGGCGGCGGGTGGCGGGGAGAGCGTTGCCGTGCGGGCCTCGACGATGCTGCGTCCGCTGCTGCTGGCGACGCTGGTCGAGGACGAGCGCGGGCTTGGCGAGCGGCCGGTGCTGCTGGTCGCCCCCGACGACCGCTCGGCCCGCGACCTGGCCGCCGACCTGCGCGCCTACCTGGCACCGCGCCGGGTCCGGCTCTACCCCTCGCGCGGGACCGGCTACGCCTCGCACGTCTCGCCGCCGCCGCACCTTGTCGGGCTGCGGATCGACGCCCTCGACGCGCTCGGCTCCGAAGCCGACGCGCTGGTCGTTGCCTCCGCCACCGCCCTGGCCGAGGCCGTCCCCGACGCCTCACTGCGCCCCGCCGGCTTCGCGATCGAGCTGGGCGAGGAGATCGAGCTCGGCGCCGTCGCCGAGGACCTCGTTGCCGCCGGCTACGAGCGGGTCGAGCAGGTTGAGGAGCGGGGCCAGTTCGCCGTCCGCGGCGGCATCCTCGACGCCTTCCCGGCGACCGAGGAGCGGGCGGTGCGGATCGAGCTGTTCGGAGACGAGGTCGAGTCGATGCGCTGGTTCTCGACCTTCACCCAGCGCTCGCTCGGCGAGGCGCAGCGGGTCGAGCTCGCCCCGGCGGCGGAGATGGACGCCGAGCACCGCGAGCTGGCCGAGCTGGCGGCGATGGCGGCCGAGGAGGAGGGGGGCGAGCAGCCCAACCTGGCCGAAGTGCTGCCGCTGGACCACTTCCGGGCTCCGCTGGAGCTGGTGCCCGAAGCAGCAGCGGTGGTGCTGGTCGGCGCCGAGGAGATCGAACCGGCGCTGCGCGACCACTGGGAGGACGTGACCACGGCGATGCACGCCGACGACGCCCAGCACCTCTACGTCGACGTCGCCGCCCCGCTTAACGAGCGCGCCGCCCTCTCGCTGACCGTCGCCGGCGAGGAGGACTCCGACGCCTTCCGCGCCTCGCGCGCCGAGTCGCCTGCCCGCAGCGTCAAAGAGGCCGAGGGCGAGCTGGAGAAACTGGTCCGCTCCGGCTACCGCACCGTCGTCGCTTTCGAGAGCAGGGGAGAGGCCGACCGCGCCCGCTACGGGCTCGACCGCCTCGACGCCCGCATCCTCGAGGGCGGCCGCCTCTCGCCCGACCCCGGCCTCTCCTTCGCCGAGGCACGCCTGCGCGAGGGCTTTGTCAGCCCTGAGCTGAAGCTCGCCGTCTATCCCTTCCGCCGCCTCGTCCACCGCCGCCGCACGGAGGAGCCGGCGCCGGGCGCCGGGCGCGGCCGGCTCGCCTTCAGCGAACTGCGGGTCGGCGACTACGTCGTCCACGAGGACCACGGCGTCGCCCGCTTCGCCGGCTTCGAGACGCGCGAGGTCGGCGGCGTCACCCGCGACTACCTCTACCTCGAATACAAAGGCGAGGACCGCGTCTACGTCCCCACCG
>JBIOTO010000138.1:0-6186 GCA_044865945.1 Solirubrobacterales bacterium | reverse complement strand
TGCTCGTCCCGGGCGCGATCATCGCCCTGATCGGCGCCCACATGTACCTGGTGGTCAAGCTCGGCACCACGGCCCCGCCCTGGTTGAAAGCGGATAAGCCGAAGGTCGCCGCTCCCGTCTCCCAGCTCGACGCCGGGGCCGAGGGCAACGGGGCGTCTCCCAGGTGATCCCCATGGTCAAGCAGATCAAGGACGCAGGGAGCGAAGCGTGCTCTGCACGCGAGCGACCGAGGACGCCGATATGCGCAGTGTCACGGCCCCTCTCGGCGGCGCAGCTCGGTGACGTTGTCTTTGCCGGCTTCGACCTCGGGTTCGGTCTCGGCGTCGAGGCCGAACAGCTCGCGCAGGGCGCTGACCAGGTAATAGGACTCGCCGGAGCAGGCCGAGCCGCGGATCCGCAGGGTCGGGTCGTGGAGCAGGCGCGAGGCGATCGCCTTCGCCATCTTCTCCAGCCGCTCGCGGTCGGCGTCGGAGAAGCTCTCCCAGCGACCCTCGTTCTCGGCCAGCACCCGCCGCACGACCTCGTCACCGTGCTCGCGCAGGGCGCTGATCGTCGGCACCACCTCCTGCAGGCCGAGCCAGCGTTCGAAGCGGTCGAGCTCGGCCTCGAGGATCAGCTCCGCCCGCCGCGCCTCGGCCTCGCGGCCGCTGGTGTTGCGTTCGACGATCTGCTGGACGTCGTCGATGTCGTGGACGGTGACGCCGGCGATCTCGCGGCAGGCCGGCTCGATGTCGCGCGGCACCGCCAGGTCGATCGCCAGCAGCGGCCGCTCGGGGCGCTGCTCCATCACGTGCTCTAGCCCGTCGCGCTCGACGATGTGGTGCGGCGAGTTGGTCGCCGAGACGACGATGTCGGCGCTTGCCAGCTGCTCGGGCAGCTCGTCGAAGCGGACCGCGGTGCCGTCGAAGCGCTGGGCGAGGCCGATCGCGCGGTCGTAGTGGCGGTTGGCGACGAAGACGGTGTCGACCCCGCGGGCCGTCAGCGCCCTGGCGACCAGCTCGGCGGTCTCGCCGGCCCCGACGACGAGCACGCGGCGGTCGGAGAGGTCGCCGAGCGTGCGCCGCGCCAGCTCGACCGCGACCGAGGGAATCGAGACGCCCGTCTCGCTGATCCCGGTTTCCTCGCGGGCGCGGCCGCCGGCGCTGAGGGCGCCGCGGAAGAGGCGGTTGAGGATCGCCCCGGTCGCCCCCTCGACCATCGCCAGCTCGTAGGCGCGTTTGACCTGGCCCTGGATCTCGGCCTCGCCGAGGATCATCGAGTCGAGCCCGGCGGTCACCTGCAGCAGGTGGCGGGCGGCGTCGCCAGCGCGCAGCGAGTAGAGGTGGCCGAGCAGCTCGGTCGGGCGGATCTCTGCCTGGCGGGTGAGGACGCCGAGCGCGGCCGACTCGGCCTCAACCGGGTCGGAGACGATCAGGTAGAGCTCGGTGCGGTTGCAGGTCGAGATCGCCGCCGCCTCGTGGATCTCCGGCGCCGCGGTCAGCTCGGCCAGGGCGCTGACGGCGCGTCCCTCGGTCAGCGAGAGGCGCTCGCGCAGGTCCAGCGGCGCGGTCTTGTGGGAGACGCCGAGGGCGAGCAACTCAGACATGAGGCGCCGCCTCCTCCGCTTCGCGTCCGGGGGCGGCTTCGCTCTCCTTGTTCCGTTCGGCGATCTCCGCCACCTCGCTCAGGTCCCTCTCGATCCGCCCCAGTTTCGCCGCCATGATCGCGACGTAGACGACGAGCAGCACGACGAAGACGACGTAGGCGCCGGCGACGTACTTGCCGGCCTCGTCGAGCGGTAGCGCCGGGGCGCCGAGCGGCAGCATGGTGGCGAGCTCGACCATCAGCTCACCTCCGGGGCGATCCGGGAGCTGCCGCCGGAGACCGGCGCGTCGAGGGCGCGGCGCAGGCGCTTGACCTGGCCGGCGGCGCTCTTCGCGGTCAGCTCGAACTTGACCAGCGTCGTCCACAGCAGCCCGATCGCGACCAGCATGCAGAGGAAGGTGAGCATCATCTCGCCCGGCATCCCGCCTTCGGCGGTGGCGAAGGTGCGGGGGTGGACGAGGCTCTCGGCCATCCGCACGGCCATGAAGTTGAGCGGCACGAAGGCGCCGGCGGTGATCGCGAAGACCGAGGCGTAGCGCGCCTGGCGGTCGCGGTCCTCGATCGCGTAGCGGAAGGGGTAGTAGGTCGCGTAGAGGAGGAAGACGATCAGGAAGCTGACCAGGGTGGGCTCGTCCCAGACCCACCAGTGCCCCCAGGAGGCCTTGGCCCAGATCGCGCCGGTGATCAGCACCGCGACGCCGAAGATCACCGAGAGGTGGATCGAGACGTAGGAGTAGGCGTCCCACTTGCGGTTGTCGGTGCGCAGGTGGGCGATCGCGAAGACCCCGCCGACGACGAAGCCGATCAGCGCCACGATCGCCAGCGGCACGTGGATGTAGAAGATCTTCTGGACAAAGCCCTGGTCGGCGTCGAGCGGCGCGTAGAAGAAGACCAGCGAAAGCGACAGGGCGAGCATCGCCACGGTGGCGATCGAGAGGGGCTTGAGTCCTTTGCCGTACATGCCCTGAGGGTGTGGGGAAGTCGGTTGCCCGGTCAGTCCTCGAGGAGGAAGTCGAAAACGGCGTAGCCGACCAGGCCGAAGATCAGATCGTATAGGCCGAGCACCATCAGCCAGGTGCCGAAGCGGTCGTAGGACGGGCCGCCCACCGCCAGCAACGGCTCGGTGGCGCCGGTCGCGGCGATCATCAGCGGCACCGCCAGGGGCAGGAGGACGAGCGGTACGAGCAGGTCGCGGGCGCGCGAGTTGACCGCCATCGAGGAGATCAGGGTGCCGGTCGCGGCGAGCCCGAGGTCGGTGAGCAGGAGCACGGCGACCAGCGGGCCCAGGCCGGCGGCGTCGTCGAGGAAGAAGATCGCGAAGATCGGCACCGCGACCAGCTCCAAGGCCAGCAGGTAGACGAGCAGGGCCGTGACCTTGGCGGCGAAGAGGACGCTGCGGTCGATCGGTGCCAGCCGGATCGCGTCGAAGCCGCCCTCCTCGCGCTCGGCGACGAAGAGGCGGTTGATGCCGAGCACCGCGGCGAACAGCAGCGTCGCCCAGAGGACGCCGGAGGCGAGGCTGCCGGAGAGGGCGGTGCGGTCCAACCCAAAGCGGAAGATGACGAAGGTGGTGACCGCGAAGAGCGCCATCGCCGGCAGCGACTGCAGGGTGCGGAGCTCCGATCGCAGGTCCTTGCCGAGGATCGCGGCGAAGGCGGCGCGCGAGGGGGTCACGAGATCACCGCCGTCTCGCCGATCCCCAGCCGCAGCGTCTGATCTGCCTCGGACAGGTGGCGCTCGGGGTCGTGGGTGACGACGACCCGGGTGCGGCCCTCGCCGGGGCCGATCAGGGCGCGGGCCAGCTCGCGCCCCTCGACATCGAGGTTGGAGTCGGGCTCGTCGAGCAGCAGCAGCTCCGGCTGGTGGAGGACGCAGCGGCAGATCGAGAGCCGCTGCCGCATCCCGGCCGAGAGCTCGGCGACCCGCTCGTCGGCGCGCCGCTCCATCCCCACCGCTTGCAGCAGCTCCTCGATCCGCGCCTCGGCAGCCTCGCGCTCGACCCCGTGCAGGCGCGCCTGAAAGCGCAAGTTCTCGCGCCCCGAGAGGTCGCGGTAGAGCAGCGGCTCGTGCCCGAGGTAGCCAATCCGGCCGCGCAACTTCCACGCCTCGCTCGGCAGCGAGCAGCCGAGCACAGAGACCTCACCGCCGCTGGGACGCAGCAGGGTGGCGAGGATCCGCAGCAGGGTCGTCTTGCCGGCGCCGTTGGGCCCGAGGACGACCAGCGAGGCGCCCGCGGGCAGCTCGAAGTCGACCCCGTCGAGGGCGGGGCGGTCGCCGTAGTCGCGCCGCAGCCCGGCTACCCGAATGGCCGCCCCTTCAGAGCTCAGTTCCGCATTCACGCTGAATGATTCTGATGGTCCGCGGGCGGCGGGGCCCGGCCGAGAGCCAAAGCAGCCCGAAGTGGAGTGTTTATATTGGTACGGTGAAAGTTCTACGAGGGTTGAGTCGCCGGTGAGGGGAATCCTCGCGGGGTTCAAGAAGATCCTTCGCGAAGGGCTGATGGAGGGCAACCGACTGGCGCGGGTCTGGATTGCCACCTGGGTAGCCGCCCTCGTGATCGGGACGATCTACTGGAAGTTCAAGCTCGAGCTGGCGGGGTCCGGGGCCATCCTCCTCATCCTCCTTTTCGTCCTCGGCATCGCACTTGCGCAGGCGGCATCGGTCGAGGATCGGACAAACCGCCGGATCGTCTGGGGGGAAGTGGGCGTCGGCCTCCTGGTCGCGGCGTTGCTCGCTCTGGCCGTCTGGATGGCGGCTGAGCTGCGGAGGCCGATCGAAAAGCGCGAGGCGTTGCAGGCGATGCTCGGATTCCAGCGCGACATGCCCGGGATCGACCTGCACGGCAAGCACATGGAGAACTTCGATCTCTCGGGCAGGAACCTGGAAGGCGCGAACCTCTCGGACGCGCACCTCTCGGAGGCGAGCCTCGTCCGCGCCAATCTCGAGGGGGCGGACCTCTCCGGCGCCGATCTCGGCGGCGCCAACCTCGAAGCGGTCGACCTGGCTGGCGCCGACCTGAGCGACGCCGACCTGAGCGAGACCACAGCCAGCCGCGCCGACCTCCACGACGCCCGGATGCTCGCCGCCGATCTCTCCAGCGCCGAGCTCACCGGGGCGAACCTGAGAGGGGCGTGCCTGGCCGACGGCAGCCTGGCGGGAGCCTCGCTGCAGGGTGTCCACCTGGAGCGCGCGGCGCTCACCGGCACTGATGTCGAGGGCGCGATCTTCTGGTTAGACCTGCGGCGTGCCTTTCTCGCCGCGGTCGGCCTCGATGAAGCTGAGAACACGGACGAGGCGCTGTGGCCCCCGCGATTCGAAGAGCGGCTTCCCGAGCTCGTCGACCCGGCCCAGGTCGCGCCCTGGCCCTTGGTCAAAGCTCCGAGGCGGGGAGTTGCGAAGGGGACGGTGCTCTCCGTGCCCGACGGCGACACGGTCATGCTCGAGGCTGCGGAGGGTCACAAGAAAGTGAGGCTGATCGGGATCGATGCGCCCGAGCTGGGCGAGGAAGGTGCCGATTCCGCTCAGGCCGCCCTGCGCGAGCTCATTCCCCCCGGCTCCGAAGTCCAATACTCGTTCGACCGCCGCCGCATCGACAATGTCGGCCGCAAGCTGGTTTACCTATTCGGGTCGGCGGGACTGGTCAACCAGGCGTTGCTGCGCCGCGGCGTCGTCGTCGCCCAGCTCGACCCCCCGGACAGGAGAAGGGGATTGCGGAACGTCCGCTACGCACGCGAGCTTGCCGCGGCCGAGGCCGTGGCTCGGCAGGATTCGCGGGGGCTCTGGGAGGCCTGTCCTCCTTAAGTCTCGACGTCTCGGACCGACCGCGGCTCCATCGCTTAGTCTGCCGCGGCAATTTCGGCAGGGGCGCGAGGCGCCTCGACAAGGAGAAACGATGAAGAAATCCAGTCACCTGGCCGCGCTCGGCGCCGCCATCCTCGCTGTGCTCGCCCTCGGTGCCTCGGCGGTAATCGCCGCCGGCCCCGGCGAGACGGTCAAGGTCAAGTCCGAAGTCACCCTCGGTGCCAGCGGCTACCAGGGCAAGGTCAAGGCGGCCAACTCGAACTGCGTCGGCGAACGCACCGTCGTCCTCAAGCAGAAGGGCAACGGCGTCCTCAGCCGCTCGCAGTCGAAGCCCAACGGCAACTGGAAGGCCGACCTCGAAGCGTTGAACGAAAACATCAAGATCCCGGCGATGGTCTACGCCGAAGTGAAGCCCTCGACCCAGGCGACCGCCGGCCCGATCTACAAGTGCCTCGCCGCCGTCTCGAAGACGGTTGAAATCGGCGGCGGCTGAGCCGGCGCGCCGCTAGCGGCGCTTCCGCAGGGTGCGGCGGCCGACCTTCAGCAACGGCCCCGCACCTTCGCGCAGCGCCTTGGCCCGGACCTCGCCTTTGCCGTAGAGGATCTTGGCCGAGGCTTTGACCGCCTCGCCGAGGGTCTGGTCGTAGGGGTGCCACCAGAAGTCGCGGGTCAGGCCCGGCTCCCAGGCGTTCATCTTGATGTTGACGCACTCGTAGAAGCCGAATTTGGAGTGCGAGCGGCCGAGGCCGGAGTCCTTGACCCCGCCCCAGGCGCACTGGCAGGCGCCGTGGCTGAAGGAGT
>JBIOTO010000137.1:0-16266 GCA_044865945.1 Solirubrobacterales bacterium | reverse complement strand
CGGAGGCGCTCGCCGCCGATCCCGGCCTCGGCGGCGCGCAGCCGCGGATCCTCCAGCTCGAGGGGGAGAGCGGCGACCTCGCCACCGCGCGCCTCTACAGCCGCGGGATGGCGCTCAGCGCCGACGGCCGCGCCTTCGAGGAGGGGGCGGGGGAGGCACAGGACTCGCGCAGCGCGACCGCCCGCGAGATCTTCGGCGTCTGCGGCGCCGCCTGCCTGCTGCGGCGGCAGCTGTTCAGCGAGCTCGGCGGCTACGACGAGAGCTACTTCGCCTTCTACGAGGACGTCGACCTCAACGTCCGGGCGCGGATCGCCGGCTGGCGCTTCGCCTACGTTCCCGAGGCCGTCGTCTGGCACGTCGGCAACGCCTCCTGGCTGGCCGAGGCGCCCAGTCCGGGTGCCTGGAACGCCCGCCTCGTCGCCCGCAACCGCCTCGCCACCCAGGCCAAGTTCATGCCGGCGCGGGCGCTGCCGCGGTTCGCCGCGGTCGAGGTCGAGGCGCTGGCGCGGGCCGCGAGGCAGCGGCGGCTGTGGGCGACCCTGGCCGGCAAGCTCGCGGCCCTGCGCTGGCTGCCGGCGCTGCTGCGCGAACGGCGGCAGCTGCGACGCGAGGGGAACCTCGATCTGGCGCGGCGCTGGCTCGGGGTGAAAGGCTGAGCGCGATGAAGGTCTGCCTTGTCGCCCCGGCGCCGAACCAGTCCGGCGCCACCGCTCACTCGCCGCGTGCCCTGGCGGCACTGCTCTCCCAGCGTCACGAGGTGACGCTGATCCACAGCGGCTGGGGGGAGGAGCGGCCCGTCCTCGCGCCGATGACGGGGATTCGCGAGGTCTACGCCGACCTGCCGGAGGAGCTGGAGCCGCTGAAGTTCGCCTGCGAGGACCACCGGCATTCGGCGGCGGCGATGGCGGCGATCCGCCGCCTCTACGCCGACGGCGGTCCCGACCTGATCGAGGTCCCGGACTTCCGAGCCCACGGCCTCGTCCCCCTGCAGGCACGGCGCGGCGGCGATCCCCTGCTCGCCGGGACGACGATCGCGGTCCGCGGCTCGCCCAGCACCGAGCTGCTGGCGCTCCAGGACGGCACCCTCCACCTACCCCACCACAAGCACCTGGCGGAGATCGAGCGGGAGCAGCTGCGCCTTGCCGACCGCCTGCTCTGGTCCGGCGGTGACTGCCTCGGCCTCTATCGCCGCTACTACGGCGACGAGGCGCTGCCGCCGGGGACGCGAATCAGGCCGGCGGTCGAGCTGCCGGGCGGCGACCGGCCCGCCGCCTCCGCCCGGGCCGGCGGGCCCTTGCGCCTCCTCTACGTCGGCGACCTGCGTCGCTCGCGCGGCGTCGTCGACCTGGTGGAAGCCTGCTGGGCGTTGCCGCCGGAGAGCTGGCACCTGACCCTGGCGGGGGAGGACACGACGACGGCCGGGATGGGACAGTCGATCCGCGAGGTGATCGATGTCTTCAGCGGTGAAGACCGGCGGATCGAGTTCGCGCCGGAGCCCGGCGCGGTGGCGCTGCGCGACCTCCTCGCCGGGGCCGACCTCCTCGTCGTCCCCTCGCGCCTGGAGGCGACCGCCGGCATCGCGACGGCGGCGCTCGCCGCCGGGGTGCCGGTGCTCGCCACCCCGGTCGGCGACCTCGTCGAGGTGGTCGAGGACGGAGTCAGCGGCTGGCACGCCGAGGACACCGGCCACCTCGCCCTGGGGCGGGCGCTGCGCCGGCTGGAGTCCGACCGCGGCGAGCTGGCGCGGGTCCGCGACTCCGGCGCTCCCGCCGAGCGGGCGCGGCAGCTGACCGACCCGGCGCCGATCCTCGCCGCCTACGACGAGCTGCTCGGCAGCCGCGCCTACCCCGTGCCGGTGCGGCCGGCTGGCGCCGGGGGACCGCTGGTGACCGGGGTCATCCCCTACTTCCGCGCCCACGAGTACGTTCGCGAGGCGGTCGCCTCGCTGCTCGCCCAGACCTATCCCGAGGTCGAGGTGCTGGTCGTCAACGACGGCTCCTTCGCCCCCGACGACGCGGTCCTGGACGAGCTCGGCGGCGACCCCCGGGTGACCGTGGTCACCCAGCCCAACGGCGGCGAGGGGACGGCGCGGACGCTCGGCGCCCGGATCGCCCGCGGCGAGTACCTGGTGATGCTCGACGCCGACAACCTGCTGGAGCCGGACTTCGTCGCGCGAGCGCTCGCCGTCCTGGAGGCCGAACCCGATCTCGCCTACGTCACCTGCTGGCTGCGGATGGTCGGGCCCGACAACAGCGACACGGACGCCCATCCCAACTTCGCCCCGCTCGGCAACTCGGTCCTCGCCGGCTACCGGGAGAACTGGGACGGCGACACGCTTGCAATGCTGCCGCGGCGCGTGTTCACCGAGTTCGGCTTCGAATATCACCCGGAAGGGTCCATGCACTCGGACTGGGAGCTCTACCGCTGGCTGCGCGCCGGCGGCCGCTTCGGGACGGTGATCCCCGAGCGTCTGGCCCGCTACCGGGTTCTCCCCGGCTCGATCATGCGCGGCTACAGCGAAGAGCTGCAGGACCGCAGCTGGACCGAATCGGAGGAACGGATCGGCCTGCACGCCGTCCGCTGGACCGCCGAGGCGCCGGGATGAGCGAGCGGCCGGGGGAGGACCCGCGGGTCGAGGAACTGCTGCGCGTCAACGCCGAGCTGGCGGCAGAGGTGCGCAACCTCACCCTCGGCTACGCCGACGCGCCGCGGCCGGCCGGGATGCCGACCACCCGCCGGCTCGGCCGCCTGATCGAGGAACGCGACCAGCTGCGGGCCGAGCTCGACGACGCCCGCAAAGACCTGGAGGCTTCGGCCCGCCACCGCGGCGAACTCGAGCGGCGCCAAGCCGAGCTGATCGCCGAGATCGCCGAGCTGCGGATGGGCGTCCGCGGCGTCCTGCGCCGGATGCGTGCCCGCCTGCTGCGCTAGCCGCGCCGGCGGCGGCGCAACGCCAGGGCTTCCCGCGCGCTGAGGTCGAGCAGCGCCGCCCCGTCGGCGTCGCGCCGCTCCAGGCCGGCCCCGTCGCGCCAGCCGCGCAGGCGTCCTTTGAGCCCGGCCGTCGTGCGGTCCTTCAGCAGCTGCCCGGCGCAGAGCGCCCCCTCGCAGGCCAGCGCCCGCAGGGCCAGTCGCGGGCTCCCCATCACCCCGTAGCGGCGCAGCATGTAGCCGCGGCTCCAGCCGGTGCGGGCGTACTTGGCGGCGCTGGCGGCGCCGAGGCTGGCCGAGTAAGCGTGCAGCGCCCGCGCCTCCGGCGCCAGTCGGCAGCGCCCGCCGGCCGCCGCCAGCCGCAGCGACAGGTCGAGGTCCTCGTAGTAGAGAAAGATCCGCTCGTCGAAGCCGCCGACCGCCTCGAAGGCCTCGCGCCGATAGAGCGCCGCGCCGCCGGTCGGACCGAGCGGGTCCGCCGCTCCCGCCGCGGCCGCGGCCGGCTCGCCGTGCAGGTAGTCGAAGCCCATCAGGGTCGCGTCGGCGACCACCCCGGCGGAGTCGATCAGCTCCGGCGCCCGTTCCTGCAGCAGCACGCCGGCCACCGAGTCAACCCCGGCTCCGAGGCCGTCGAGCAGCGCCTCGACGAAGCGCGGCTCCGGCTCGGCGTCGTTGTTGAGCAGGATCACGGCGTCGGCCGGGTGCGCCGCCACCGCCCGGTTCAGCGCCGGCCCGAAGCCGAGGTTCTCCCCCAACTCCAGGACTTTTACCTCCGGCAGCACGCCTCGCGCCAGCTCGACCGAGTCGTCGCTGGAGCCGTTGTCGACCAGGACCACGTCGGCCGGCCGGGTTTGCGCCGCGAGCCCGCGCAGGGTCCTGCCGAGCTGGGCCGACCCGTTGAAATTTGGGATGTAAACGGCTGGTAGCACGCTCTTTTCGCCGCGCAGTAGGGTTGCAGCCTCGCATGGAGCCCTTGAAGGGACTGATTCTCTCGGGTGGCGCCGGCACGCGCCTGCGCCCCATCACCCACACCTCGGCGAAGCAGCTCGTACCTGTCGCCAACAAGCCCGTGCTCTTTTACGGGATCGAGGCGCTGGTCGAGGCCGGGATCAAGGAGATCGGGATCATCATCGCCCCCGAGACCGGCGAGGAGATCCGCGAGGCGGCCGGGGACGGCTCGCGGTTCGGGGCCGAGATCACCTACATCGTCCAGGACAAACCCGCCGGCCTGGCCCACGCGGTGCTGACCGCCGAGGAGTTCATCGGCACCTCGCCGTTCGTCATGTACCTCGGCGACAACCTCCTCCGCGACGGCCTCCGCGGCCTCGTCTCCACCTTCACCGAGGCCGAGCCCGACGCGCTGATCCTGCTCACCCCGGTCGACGACCCGCAGTCATACGGCGTCGCCGAGCTCGACGACGACGGCCACATCGTCCGCCTGATCGAGAAGCCGAAAGACCCGCCCTCGAACCTGGCCCTGGTCGGCGTCTACCTGTTCAGCAACCTGATCTTCGACGCCGCCCGCTCGCTGGAGCCCTCCTGGCGCGGCGAGCTGGAGATCACCGAGGCGATCGACAAGCTGATCGACGAGGGCCGCACGGTCCGCTCCGAGGTCGTGCGCGGCTGGTGGAAGGACACCGGCCAGCTGGCCGACATGCTGGAGGCCAACCGCCTCGTCCTGGAGGAGCTGGAGACCGAGATCGAGGGCGAGGTCGACGAGGCCTCCAAAGTCGAGGGACGGGTCGTGCTCGGCCCCGGCGCCCGGCTGGAGCGCTCGGTCGTCCGCGGCCCGGCCGTGATCGGCGCCGGCGCCCACATCGAGGACGCCTTCATCGGCCCCTACACCTCGATCGGCGACGACGTCCACGTCCGCCGCTCCGAAGTCGAGAACTCGATCGTCCTCTCCGGCTCCGTGGTCGAGGACCTGGGGACGCGGATGGAGGCGAGCTTGCTCGGCAAGGAAGTGAAGCTGACCCGCAGCGAGGGGATGCCGAAGACCCTGCGGCTGCTGGTCGGCGACAAATCCGAGATCAAACTCATCTAGTGGGGGATTGCTGGTGAAGCTCTTGGTAACCGGAGCCGCCGGGATGCTCGGCCGCGACGTGCTGCTCGCCGCCGGCAATGCCGGCCACGACGTGATCGGCTACGGCCGCGCCGAGCTCGACGTCACCGACCCCGCCTCGGTTTCCCGCAAGCTCGACCTGGAGCGGCCCGACGTGGTGATCAACTGCGCCGCCTGGACCGACGTCGACGGCGCCGAGGAGGCCGAGGAGGCCGCCTTCGCCGTCAACGGCTCGGGCGCTGGCAACGTCGCCGCCGCCGCGGCCGAGATCGAAGCCCGCATCCTCCACGTCTCCACCGACTACGTCTTCGACGGCAGCAAGGGCGCGCCCTACGTGGAGAGCGACCAGGTGGCGCCGCGGTCGGCCTACGGCCGCACCAAGCTGGCCGGGGAGGAGGCGGTCGCCGCCGCCAACAAGCGCCACTTCATCGTCCGCTCGGCCGGCCTCTTCGGGCTCGGCGGCCGCAACTTCGTCGAGACGATGCTGCGCCTGGCCGAGGTCCAGAACGAGGTCCTCGTCGTTCGCGACCAGAGCACCTCGCCGACCTACACCTGGCACCTCGCCTACGGGATCGTGCGGCTGATCGACGGCATGGAGTACGGCATCCACCACATGGCGGCGGGCGGCCACTGCTCCTGGTACGAGTTCGCCCGCGAGATCTTCGAGCAGGCCGAGGTCGAGTGCAAAGTCCTCTCCGGGACGACCGAGATGCTCGGCCGGCCGGCGCCGCGACCCGCCTTCTCGGCCCTGGTCAGCCAGCGCGAGCACGCGATCCGGCTCCCCACCTGGCAGGACGGCCTGGCAGGCTATCTCGCCCAACGACAAGCGGAGGCAAGTGAATGAAACTCCTGGTCACCGGGGCCGCCGGCTTCATCGGCTCCACCTACGTGCGGCTCGTCGGCGACGAGCACGACGTCGTCGTCCTCGACAAGCTCACCTATGCCGGGCGGCGCGAGAATCTGCCCGAGGGGACGAAGCTCATCGAGGGCGCGATCGAGGACCCGGCCGTCGTCCGCGAAGCGATGCAGGGCGTCGACGCGGTGGTCAACTTCGCCGCCGAGTCCCACGTCGACCGCTCGATCGACGACCAGGACGCCTTCGCCCGCACCCACGTGATCGGCACCGGGACGCTGCTCGACGCCGCCCGCGAGCTCGGGGTCGAGCGCTACCTGCAGGTCTCCACCGACGAGGTCTACGGCTCGATCGACTCCGGCTCCTTCACCGAGACCTCGCCGCTCGACCCCTCCTCGCCCTACTCGGCGACCAAGGCGGCCGGCGACCTGCTCGTCTCGGCCCACTGGCACACCTACGGGATCGACGCCTCGATCGTCCGCGGCTCCAACAACTACGGCCCGCGCCAGTACCCGGAGAAGCTGATCCCGTTGATGGTCCTCAACGCGGTCCACGGCGACTCGCTGCCGGTCTACGGCGACGGCAAGCAGGTCCGCAACTGGCTCTTCGTCGAGGACTTCTGCAGCGGTATCCACACGGTGCTCACGAAGGGCAAGGCGGGCGAGGCCTACAACGTCGGCGGCCCCGACGAGTGCGAGAACATCGAGGTCGTCAAGCGGGTGATCGAGCTGACCGGCGGCGACGAGTCGCTGATCGAATACGTCAAGGACCGCCCCGGCCACGACCGCCGCTACTCGCTCTCCTCCGCGAAGCTCAAGGAGGACCTCGGCTGGGAGGCGCGGGTGCACTTCGCCGAGGGCCTGGAGCGGACCGTCAACTGGTACCGCGACAACGAGGACTGGTGGGGCCCGATCCGCTCCGGCGAGTACCGCGAGTACTACGAAAAGCAGTACGGGAAGGCCCTGAGTTAGTGGCCGAGCGGCTGGAGACGAAGCTCGACGGGGTGGTCCTGATCGAGCCGGTCGTCCACGGCGACGAGCGCGGCTTCATGCTCGAGTCCTATAGCCGCGATGCCTGGCGCGAGCTCGGCGTCGGGGTCGAGTTCGTCCAGCACAACCACTCGCGCTCCTCCAAGGGGACGCTGCGCGGGATCCACTTCCAGACCGAGCCGGGACAGGCGAAGCTGGTCCGCTGCGCTCGCGGCGAGATCCTCGACGTCGCCGTCGACCTGCGCCGCGGCTCACCCACCTTCGGCCAGTGGGAGGCGCACCGGCTCGACGACGTCAAGCACCGCCAGCTCTTCGTCCCGGTCGGCTTCGGCCACGGCTTCGCCGTCCTCTCCGACGTCGCCGACGTCGCCTACCAGGTCTCCAGCTACTACGACCCGGCAACCGAGTCCGGGATCGCCTGGGACGACCCCGAGGTCGGCGTCGAGTGGCAGGTCAGCGACCCGCTGCTCTCCGAGCGCGACAAGAACGCCCCGCGCCTGGCCGAAGTCGCCGACTCGCTGCCGTTCTAGAAAACCCTGATTTTTGGTAAGTAGTTGTCTGTACCCTGGCCGGCGTGAGTCGGTCACGGGCAACTCTCCTCGTCTTGGTTCTCGTTGCGCTGCTGGCGGTTCCTGCCTCCGCTTCCGCGGGCTTCGCCGACGAACTCGCGGTCTCGGTCGCCCACCCGGAGGGCAGCAGCGGCAAGGACTGGATCGAACCCGACTTCGCGAAACTCAGCTCGGCGACCAAGGAGCCCGGGGAGCCGAACCACGCCGGCTACCCGGGAGGCCACTCGGTGTGGAACAGCTGGCAGTTCTACGAGGACACCGACGCCCGGGCGACTGCCTGCGGCGCCGATGGCGCCGACTTGCTGATCGCCGTCTACGCCGGTAGCGCGGTCAACGAACTGACCGAAGTCGGCAGCGACAGCGAAGAGACCGAAAATGGTTGCGTCTCGGTCAGGTTCGGCGCGAAAGAAGGGGTCACCTACCGGATCGCGGTCGACGCGAAATCGACCCCCGGCACCAACGCGATGTACTTCAACATGGATCGCTATCCCCCCAACGCCGACTTCGCCGACGCGATCGTCCTGCCCGAATTCCCGACCTCCGTGTCGGTCGATCCCGGTCTCTCCAGCCCCGAGCCAGGGGAGCCACCGGCGGAGAACCAGGCCGCCAACTCCGCCTGGTACCGGTGGACTGCCGGCAAAAGCGGTCTCGTCAGCATCAACAACTGCGCCAACTGGCCGCGGCTGGACGCCTCGGTCTTCACCGGTCCGGCGCTGGGCGAACTGACCTGGGTCGCGGGGCCGGTGATCAACGGAGGCATCTGCACCGAGACGCGGTTCGACGCCGACAAAGGGACCACCTATTCGATTCGCGTCGAAGGCGATACCGGCAAAGGCGCCAAGATGGGGGTCGATTTCGAATGGGTCGCGAAGACGGTCCTGACTGTGATCAAAGGCGGCAGCGGCAGCGGCACGGTCGTCTCCGATCCGGCCGGGATCGAATGCGGCGTCGACTGCATCGCGCGCTTCTACCGTGGGGTGCTGGATACCGGCAAGATTCCGGTGACCCTCACCGCCATCCCTGATCCAGGATCGGTGTTTGTTGGCTGGTCCGGCGAAGGCTGGTCGGGGCTGACTTGGGAGGCCGTCAAAGGTTGGGGCAATCCCGAATGCGACTCGGAACCGGTCTGCGAATTCCTCATGTTCGGGACCCCCACCCAGGTCACCGCAGAGTTCGAAGCGCTGCCATCGCTGACGACCCCGGGCACGAGCCAATCGGCCGCCTCGTCGCAGACGCCCGCCGCGCAGCCCAAGCCTCACCGCAAGAAGCCGAAGTGCGCGAAGCACAAGAAGGGCAAGAAGAAGGCGAAAGCCGCTAAGCGCCGCGCCTGCAAGCGGTGATCGCCAGGCTGACCGCCAGCTTCGCCCCGATCCCGGCGTAGACCGCCGTGTTCAGCAGCGGGTTGTGCTCCGGCGCGTCGAAGCGGCGGTAGAAGCGGCCCATGCCGCGGTGGAAGGCGATCTCCTGTTTCGGTGCCCGGCGCGAGGCGCTGGAGCCGCCCTTGACGTGCAGCGCCACCCCGGCCGGCTCGTAGAAGACCTTCCAGTCGGCGTCCCAGAAGCGATGGCACCAGTCGAGGTCCTCCATGTAGAGCCAGTAGCCCTCGTCGAGCAGGCCGACGTCCTGGACCGCCGCGGCCCGGCAGAGCATGAAGGCGCCGTTGACCGCGTCGACCTCGCCCGGCTCGTCGTCGCCGAGGTGGGTGGCGCGGTACTGGCTCAGCGACTCGCCGGCGCCCTCGTCGCGACCGATCCCGGTGAAGTGCGCGAGGGCCGAGAGCGGGGTGGGGAAGGAGCGCTTGCAGGCGTGGTCGAGCTCGCCGCTCTCGGTCACCAGCTTCACCCCGACCATCCCGATCTCCGGGTCGGAGCGCAGCCGCGCCAGCGCCGCGTCGAGCGTCCCGGCGTAGACCTCGGTGTCGGGGTTCAGCAGCAGCACCGCCTCCGCCTCGTCCTCGCGCAGGACGAGGTTGTTGGCGGCCGAGAAGCCGATGTTCGCCTCGCGCCGCAGCCGCACCGAGGGGAACTCGCGGGCGACCATCTCCGGCGTCGCGTCGGGGCTGCCGCTGTCGACGACGGTGACCCGCATCTCGCCGCCGGAGATCGGGTGCTCCTCCAGCGAGCGCAGGCAGCGCCGCAGCAGCGCTTCGGCGCCGTGGCTGACGATCACGACCTCCAGATCGGGCATCGCCGGGAAGCTAGTAGGCGCCCTCGCCGCGGACCATCGCCCGCGGCGTACGCATCAAAATCTCCAGGTCGGTCAGCAGCGAGAGGTTGTCGAGGTAGTCGCGCTCCATCGCCAGCCGCTCCTCGAAGGTCAGGTCGCTGCGGCCGTAGACCTGCATCGGCCCGGTCATCCCCGGCTTGATCGCCAGGCGGGCGCGCTGGCGCTCGTCGTAGAGGGCGACGACGCCCTCCTCCTCGGGCCGCGGGCCGACCAGCGACATCTGCCCGCGCAGCACGTTCAGCAGCTGCGGCAGCTCGTCGATGCTGGTCCGCCGCAGCCAGCGGCCGCTGCGGGTGACGCGGGGGTCGTCGGGGATCTTGAATGCCGGCTGGTCGAGGTTCTCGATGTCGACCAGCTCCGGCAGCCGCTGCTCGGCGTCGTTGACCATGGTCCGGAACTTGACCATCGTGAACGGCACCCCGTCCTTGCCGGCGCGGCGCTGGCGGAAGAGGACCGGTGCCCCGTCGTCGAGCAGGATCCAGATCGCCACCCCGATCAGCAGCGGCGAGAGCAGGACCAGCATCAGGGCGGAGACGAGGACGTCCATCGCCCGCTTCATCGCGATCGTCGAGCGCGGCGGGTCGCTGAAGCGGAAGTCGAGGACCGGCAGCTCGGCGAGGCGGTTGAGCTCGATCCCCGGTCCGAGCAGGCCGTAGTGCTGGGGCAGGAAGGTCAGCGCCAGCCCCTCGGCCTTGCACTCTCCGATCAGGTGCTCGGCGTCGACCTCGCCCATCTCCAGTTCGGTGACGACGACGCGCTCGATCATCAGCTCGCGCGCCACCCGCGAGATCTCGGCGGGGGAGCCGAGCCGGGGCAGCTCGCTGGCGGTCTCCTCGCTCTCGCTGGAGAGGTAGCCGACCAGGGCGAGGCGGGTCTCCGGGTGGGTCGAGACGCGGCGGGCGACCATGTCGACCGCCTTCGGCGCGCCGATCGCCAGGCCGAGGGCCTGCGGGGTGAGACGGTGGAAGAGGAAACGGATCGCGCCGCGGGCGACGAAGCTGGCGAGCAGGACGCCGACGCCGACGCCGATCGCGCTGGCGGGAGAAAGCGGCCCGGCGGGGCTGATCGCCAGCACTCCGTCGAGCACGAGCGTGCCGAGGACGCTGGCCGAGACCAGCGAGGGCAGCTCGTCGAGGGTGCTGTGGCGGATCCGGCGGTGGTCGTTGTCGTAGAGGCCGTGGAGCTTGACCACCAGCACGAAGGAGGGGCTGAAGAGGACCGCCCAGAAGAAGGTGGCGGTGTCGGTGCTGGAGGTGGCGGCGGTGACGACGGCCAGCGAGGCCAGCAGCGCCGCCCAGTCGCCGAGCGCGAGCAGCCGCCGCAGCAGCGCTCCGCGCCGCCGCGACTCGATCGCGCCTGGTCCCTCCGGCTGCCCGGAGGGGCGCCGCGGGGCCGGTTTGCTCGACCCCGGTGCCTTGCGCTCGGTGTCCGGCACGTGGCTCATCCGCATCCCTCGAACCCTTCGCCCAGGCAGGCTTCTTCGGGGTTCAGGCGCCGCGCCTCGGCCAGGTCGGCGCTGGCCGCCGCCTCGTCGCCGCCCTCGTGCTGAATCCCCGCCCGCAGGTAGTACAGCTGCCAGTTGTCTTCTTCGCGGTCGATCGCCTGGGTGAGGCGCTCGGCGGCGGTCGCGTAGTCGCCCTGGGACTCCGCCAGCAGGCCGAGCTGGACGTAGGGGCTGGCCGCCCAGGGCTCGATCGAGCGGGCGGTGTCGGCGTGGTCGAGCGCCGATTCGATCTGGCCGTCGGCGGCGGCCGCGTTGCTGGCGTCGATCTCGCGTTCGACCAGCAGCGGGCCGATCAGGGCCAGGGCGGTGATCCAGGCCACCGCCAGGCCACCGACCGCGAGCCCGAAGCGCCGCCGCTCACCCTGCCCGTTCGCCTCGACCCGGGCCTGGGCGAGCTGGCCGCAGCGGGCCGCCACCAGCGCCCCCGCGGCGAGGAAGAAGATCGCCCCGACGGCGGCGATCTCCCAGAACCAGTCGATCCCGGCGCCGACGGCGAAGGCGACGCAGGCCGCCAGCAGCACCGCGTGCAGCTCCCGGCGCGGGCCGCTGGCGGCGCGCCAGGCCGCGAACCCGGTCCACAGCAGGGTCCCGACCAGCCCGATCACGAGCAGGCCGCCGATCAGCCCGAGCTCGGCGAAGGCCTCGAGGTAGAGCGAGTGGGCGTCGAGCAGTTTCAGATCGATCTCGCGCAGCTCGGTCCAGGAGAAGCGATAGGTCCCCGCCCCGTGCCCGGCCACCGGGTCTTCGCCGAAGGCATCCAGCGCCACCCGCCACATTTCGCTGCGGCCGGAGCCGGAGACGTCGTTGAAGTGGCTCTCGGGGTAGCCGGTGAACTGCACTTCGCGGGTGGAGAACTGGTCCCAGGCTTGGCCACCGACCGCGACCGCGGCGCCGATCGCCAGCACCGCGAGCACCGCCGCCACTGTTTTCAGCACTCGCGGATTGCGCGACATCGCCACCGCCCGCCCCGTCGCCTCGTGCTCGCCGCGCTCCAGCCGGCGCAGGAGCCAGAACAGCCCGACCGCCAGCAGGCAGCCGGCGGCGAGGATCAGCAGCACGGTCAGCCCGTCGTCGATCGCCGCCTGGCCGGCGATGTTGTCGGCCAGCGCCCGCCGGTCCTGGGTCACCAGGATCGCCGGCAGGGCGCCGAGGGCGCCGATTGCCAGCGTCGCCAGCAGCCAGAGCCGGTCGTGGGAGAGGGCGATCAGGCAGCCGCAGGCGACCGCCAGGGCCAGCAGGCCGCCGCGCGAGTAGGTGAAGTAGAGCGCCAGCATCACCACCGGCAGCGCCGCCACCGCCAGCCAGCGCAGGGTCGCGTTCAGCGAGCGGCGGCTCATCCACAGCGCCATCGCCGCCCCGATCCCGAACGCAAGGCCGTTTGCGTTCCAATAACCAAGCGGATATCCGAGGCGGGCGTTGCCGCCTGGATCGGGCCCAAACCAAGTCAGATCGGGCAAAAGTCGCGTAGAGAGCGCGATCACCGCGATCAGGATCAGCGAAATTCCGATCCCTTCAGCGAAACGTTGGCGCCTTTGCTCGGTTTGGGCGATGAGGAATGCGGCAAGGAAAAAGCCGAGATAGACCAGAACACGGTCTGCTTCGGTGACGCTCAACTCAATCGACCCGGACCAGAGAGAAGAGAATGCTGAGAAAACTGCCAGTCCAGCGATCAATCCCGTGGCCCAGTAGAAAGGGCGGCCGAGTGTCGCTCGCCCAGCGGCACCCAGCACCAGCAGCAGCACCACGACTCCCCAAACCGCGAGCCCAGCGATGTGACGCTGGCTCAGCACGAAGCCACCGCCGGCCAGGCTCAGACCCAGGATCAGGGCGAGCGGACTTATCAGCGCCGCTGATTCCTCTAGTCTTGCGCGCCATGCCTCGGACCCGTCGCCCCCGCGCCCGTAGCTCGGCCCGACCTGCCTTCGCGCTTCTGTCAGTGCTTGCTGTGCTGGCAATTGCTTGCTTTCCGGGTCTGGCTCAAGCTGAAGACAACAGCGGAATCCAGTACGAAACTGACGTACCAACCGTGCCCAGTCACGAAAGTTCCAATATTCCGCCTAAGAACAAATCCGGCGGTACCAACGCCCCGTCGGAATCCGAATCCGAAGCTTCGAAGTCAGATACCCCGGCCGGTGGGACTACCGGTGGGGGCGGAGATTCCGGCCAGGGCGGCGGCACCCCGAGCGGCCAGAGTAACCAAGCTGGGGGCGGCGACGGCCAAAAGGCCAAGAATGGCTCCCAGGATTCAGCCGGCAACGTCAACTCCGCGAAGCCGCTCAAGGTCACGCCGGCCGCGGAAACCGACTCCGATGGCGGCTCCTCGCCGCTGGTGCCGATTCTGATCGCGGTGGCCGTGCTCGCGGCGATCTCGATCGGCTACTTCCTCTACCGCCAGCGCCGCTCCGGCTCCAGTTCCCCCGTCTCCTCGCCGAAGGCGGGCTGACCGATGCCGAAATCGAGCGGGAACAGGGGGAGATTGGTGCGCGTCTGGACTGCCGTCGTAGCCGCCACGGCGAGCCTGGCGATCTTCGCCTCGGCCGCGCAGGCGCTGCCGGCCGGCTTCTGGGGCGTCGTGCCGCAGAGCAACCTCAGCGCCGACCAGTACCAGCGGCTCGGCGCGGGCGGCGCCGAAAGCATCCGCATCCCGGTCGGCTGGGGATCGGTCCAGACGGTGAAGGGTGGCGCCTTCGACTGGCGCAGCTTCGACAGCCAGGTCGAAGAGGCGGCGAAAGCCGGCATCAAAGTGCTGCCGTTCCTCTCCGGCGCGCCGGAATGGGCGGTGCCGGCGAAGACCGTCCCGGGCGCGGGCGGGCTCAAAGCCCCGGCCCACCTGCCGGTCAGCGGCGCCGCTCGCAGCGGCTGGGCCGCCTTCCTGACCGCCGCGGTCGCCCGTTACGGGCCGACCGGCAGCTTCTGGTCCGAGCATCCCGGCGTGCCGAAACGGCCGATCCGGATCTGGCAGATCTGGAACGAGCCGAACTTCAAGTACTTCATCGCCAAGCCCAACCCGACCGAGTACGGGAAGCTGGTGAAGATCTCCTACACGGCGCTGAAGGCGGCCGACCCGGGGGCGCAGGTCGTCCTCGCCGGTCTCTTCGCCCGGCCGAAAGGCGCCCGCAACGCTGCCGGCAAACACAAAAGCCTCAACTGGTACGCGAGCGACTTCCTCGACCAGATGTACAAGACGACGCCCAGCCTGAAGGCCAACTTCAACGGCGCCGCTCTGCACCCCTACACGATCAACGCCAGCGAACTGCCCGGAGTCACCGAAGAATTCCGCAAAGTCCTCGCCGCCAACAAAGACGCCGGCAAGAGCCTCTGGATCACCGAGCTCGGCTGGAGCGCCGGTCCGAAGAGCGGCAGCAACCTCTTCGCCAAGGGCGAAGCCGGCCAGGCGCGCGAACTGAAGACCTCCCTCACCCTGTTGCGCAACAAGCAGGTGAAGTGGAAGCTGAAGAGCGCCTTCTGGTTCTCGGTCGACGACGCTCCCGGCGCCTGCAACTTCTGCAGCCACTCCGGCCTCTTCGCCCCCGGCTTCACGCCCAGGAAGTCCTGGTTCGAATTCGTGAAGCTCACCGGCGGCACGCCTTAGTGTGCTAGAGCCGACCCATCGATCTGCGTAAGATCGGTGGGTTGGCTTCCAAGGCGAAAGCGAGTAAGAAAACCGATCCACTGGCGCCTTTCAGCGCCGCGACGCGGCGCTGGTTCGAGGCTTCCTTCGAGGGGCCGACGCCCGCTCAGACCGGCGGCTGGGAGGCGATCTCCAGCGGTGAGCACGCGCTGATCTGCGCCCCGACCGGCTCAGGGAAGACGCTCGCCAGCTTCCTCTGGGGGATCGACAAGCTGGCCCGCTCCGACTCGCTGGGGACCGGCGTCAAGCTGGTCTACGTCTCGCCACTGAAAGCGCTCTCCTACGACATCGAGCGCAACCTGCGGGCGCCGCTGCGGGGGATCGGCGCCGAGATCGCCGTCGGCTTGCGGACCGGCGACACCTCGCAGAAAGAACGGCGGGCGATGGCGAAAACCCCGCCCGACATCCTCATCACCACGCCGGAGTCGCTCTACCTGATGCTGAGTTCCTCCGTCAGGGACATCCTCACCGGGGTCGAGGCGGTGATCGTCGATGAGATCCACGCCGTCGCCCAGACCAAGCGTGGGAGCCACCTGGCTTTGACGCTGGAGCGGTTGGATCGATGGGTGCAGGACCATGCGGGTGGGGCGGCGGGTCCTGTCTCCGATACGTCCCCCGCGCCTACCGGCGCGGGTCCCGCATCGTCGCCACCCACCGCAGATGCGTCTGATTCCAGGATCCAGCGGATCGGGTTGTCCGCGACCCAGAGGCCGCTGGAGCGGATCGGGCAGTTCCTTGTGGGTTCCAAGAGGAGCTGCCGGATCGTGGATGCGGGGCAGAAGAAGGCGCTGGATCTGGAGATCGTGGTTCCGGTTGAGGACATGGCCGATCCGGGGGCGCCCGCCTACCCGAGCGAGGACGGGCCGCCGCCGACCGAAGTCGAGCCCTCGGCCCACGTCCGCTCGATCTGGCCAGCGATCTACCCCAAGCTCTTGGAGCTGGTCCAGGAACACACCTCGACGATGATCTTCGTCAACAACCGCCGCGCCGCCGAGCGCCTGGCGAAGAGACTTAACGAGCTAGCCAACGGCGAAGGCGAACATGAGCTTCCCGCCACCGAGCATGCGGGTCACAACGGAAACGCTCCTCCCGCGGGTGGCGACGATTCCGAGGACTCTCCCGGTAGGGAGAGCCCGGAATCGGAGACAGGACCCGCGGGCAAGCAGCCCTACGTCGAGATAGCCCGCGCCCACCACGGCTCCCTCTCCCACGAGGAGCGCGCTGTGGTCGAGGAGATGCTCAAGTCCGGCGAGCTGCCCTGCCTGGTCGCCACCTCCTCGCTGGAGCTGGGCATCGACATGGGCGCCGTCGACCTCGTCATCCAGGTCGAGTCGCCGAAGTCGGTGACCCGCGGCCTGCAGCGGATTGGCCGCGCCGGCCACCGCATGGGCGAAGTCTCCAAAGGCCGGATCTTCCCCAAATACCGCGGCGACCTGCTCGAGTGCGCGGTCGTCGCCCGCCGCATGCGCGAGGCCGAGATCGAGGAGACGACGATCCCGCAGAA
>JBIOTO010000136.1:0-7229 GCA_044865945.1 Solirubrobacterales bacterium | reverse complement strand
CCGGCCCCGACCTCGACCGCAGCCTCGACACCCTGATCGAGAACGCCTTGCTCTACTCGCCCGCCGGCAGCACCGTGACCCTCCGCGCCGCGCCGCGCCGGATCGAGCTGCGCGATGAAGGCCCCGGCCTCGCCCCCGGAGAGGAGGAGGCGGTGTTCGAACGCTTCAGTCGCGGCAGCGCCGGCCAGCAGGGGCCGAGCGGGACCGGCCTCGGCCTCCCCATCGCCCGCGAGCTGACGCGACAATGGGGCGGCGACGTGAAGCTCTCGAACCACCCGGAGGGCGGTCTGCGAGCGGTGATCGAGCTGCGGGAAACGGGTAGCGAATGAGGATCTCCGCCAGCTGGAAATGGATCGCCCTCGCCCTCCTGGGCCTGCTGATCGCCGCCGGCGTCGCCGCCGCCGCCAGCCAGCTGGCCAGCGAGCAGATCGGGATCGCCTCGGAATCGGTCAGCGCCGGCGACCAGCTGGCCCCAGCGGTGCGCCAGGCCGCCAGCCAGACCGACCGGCCCGCTCCGCCTCAAAAAGAATCTCCTCCCGCCGAACCGGAAACGACGACGACCGAATCAGACGACCACGGCGGGGACGACCACGGTGGCGACGAGGACCACAGCGGCCACGGCGGCGGTGGCGACGACGACTGAGCGCCGCTAGCCGATCGCGACCATGCGCTCGATCGGGATCCGCGCCCGCGCGGCGATCTGCGGCGAGACGCTGACCTCGAACTTCAGCTCGCGCAGCGAGTCCCGCAGCTTCGGCAGGGTGATCATCTTCATGTACTTGCAGGTGGCCATCCGGTTGGCCTCGATCAGGTTCGCCCGCGGGGCGGCCTGCCGCAGCGGGTAGAGCATCCCGTTCTCGGTGGCGACGATGAACTCGCCGTCGGGATGCGCTTCGACGTGCTTCTGCATCCCCGAGGTCGAGAGCATGTGGACGCCCTCCGGGTCGATGTCGCCGGAAGCGACGTACTCCATCGCCTGGGTCGAACAGCCGCACTCGGGGTGGATCAGGAACTCGGCGTCGGGGTGCTCCGCGCGGGTGCGGACGATGTCCAGCGGCTTGATCCCGGCGTGGACGTGGCACTCGCCGTCCCAGATGTGGAAGTTGCCGCGGCGCTCCGGTTCCTCGACGAGCCCGGTCTCGCGCTCGACGAAGGCGCCAAGCCACATGTCGGGGCCGAAGAGGATCTCCTGCTCGGGCCCGTGCTCGTCCCAGATGTGGCGGACGACGTCGACGGCGTTGGAGGAGGTGACGCAGTAGTCGGTCTCCGCCTTCACCTCGGCCGAGGTGTTGACGTACATGACGACCAGCGCGTCGGGATATTCGGCCTTCCAGGCGCGCAGCTGGTCGGCGTCGATCGAGTCGGCCAGCGAGCAGCCGGCGTCGAGGTCCGGAATCAGGACCGTCTTCTCGGGCGAGAGGATCGCGGCGGTCTCGGCCATGAAGTGGACACCGCAGAAGGCGATCACCTCGGCGTCGGTCTCGGCCGCCTGGCGCGAGAGACCGAGCGAGTCGCCGCGGTAGTTGGCGACGTCCTGGATCTCGGGAAGCTCGTAGTTGTGGGCGAGGATGACCGCGTTCCGCTCCCGCGCGAGCGCGCGAACCTCGTCGCTGATCTCAGCGACCTGCTCCGAAGTCAGCTCCGGTGCCAGCGTAGGTTGGATAGTCGGGAGCTCCTGCATGAGCCCTTCCTTCCTGATGTTCGCCGGCGGGACTGAGTCCGGGACCGGTCGAATGAACGTGCAGCCAGTTTAGTTGATCGAGGTGCCCGTCTAGCCTTTTCGGCATGCCCGAGCTGCCCGAGGTCGAGATCGTCGCCCGCCGCCTCGACGCCGCCCTGGCCGGTGCCGAGGTCGAATCGGCCCTGGCGCCGGGGATGAACGTGATGAAGACCTTCGACCCGCCCCTGGACGCGCTGGCGGGGCGCCAGCTGACCGCGGTGCGGCGGGTCGGGAAGATGCCGGTGGTCGAGTTCGGCGACCTGGCGCTGCTGGTCCACCTGATGTCGGCGGGGCGGCTGCGGGTCCACGACAAACACGCCTCGCTCAAAGACCGCGCCTCGCGGGTACTGATCCGGCTCGGCGACGGTCGCGAGCTGCGACTGCGCGAGGTGGGGACCAAACAGCGCGCCTGGGCGAAGCTGCTGCCGGCCGACCAGGTCGCCGCCGACGAGATGGTCGCCAGCCTCGGCCCGGAGGCCTGGCCTCCTCCCCCACCGCGGGAGTTCGCCGCCGCGATCGACCACCCCCGGCACCTCCACCCGCTGTTGCGCCACCAGAAAGACGTCGCCGGGATCGGCCGCTCCTGGGTCGACGAGATTCTCTGGGAGGCGCGGCTCTCGCCGTTCAAAAAAGGCTCGGAGCTGGAGCCCGAGGAGGTCGAGCGGTTACATGGAGCCCTCCACGTCCTCGGCGACGCGATCGACCACTACGAAGAGACGATCGGCCCCGAGG
This sequence comes from Solirubrobacterales bacterium, assembly GCA_044865945.1. Lineage (GTDB taxonomy): Bacteria > Actinomycetota > Thermoleophilia > Solirubrobacterales > 70-9 > VAYN01. The sequence continues at coordinate 4,777 of JBIOTO010000136.1, read as the reverse complement.
TGCCGGAGAAGATCCCGAAGCCGCTGAAGATCCACAAGCACGAGGGCGAGCCCTGCCCGCGCTGCGGCACCACGATCGAGGCTGTCTTCTTCTCAGAGCACCAGACGAACTACTGCCCGCGGGAGCAGACTGGTGGACGAATTCTCAAGGACCGGCGACTGTCGAAACTGCTCTAAGTAGCTTCCAACAGCATCGAGAAGTCGAGCGTCGCGGCCGAGTGGGTCAGTGCCCCGATCGAGATGAACTCGACCCCGGTCGCGGCGATCTCGCCGACGTTGTCGAGGTTGACGCCACCAGAGGCCTCCAGCGAGACGCCGTCGGGACCGCCCGCGTTCTCGTCGCGCAGGGCGACCACCTCGCGCATCGAGTCGGCGCTCATGTTGTCGAGCAAGAGCCGGTCGACTCCGGTGCCGATCGCGTAGGCGGCCTCTTCGACATCGCGGACCTCGACCTCGATCGCCTTCTCGGGCTCCGCGGTGCGGGCGGCGTAGACGGCTTTTGCCAGGCCGCCGGCGAGGGCGATGTGGTTCTCCTTGATCAGGACCGCGTCGTAGAGGCCGAGCCGGTGGTTGATCCCGCCGCCGGCGGCGACCGCGGCCTTCTCCAGGTGCCGCAGGCCCGGCGTCGTCTTGCGCGTGTCGAGGATCGTCGTCCCGGTGCCGACCACCGCCTCGGCGTAGCGCGCGGTCAGCGTCGCCACCCCGGAGAGGTGGCCGAGGAAGTTGATCGCGGTGCGCTCGGCGGCGAGCAGCGCCCGGGCCGAGCCGCTGGCGATCAGCACCTCGACCGGCACCTCCTCGCGCCACTGCCCCTCGACGACGAGGTTGTCGACGTCCTCGACCCCGCACTGGCGCATCGTCTCGGCAACCACCGCCAAGCCGTAGACGACGCCCGGCTGTTTCTGCACGATCCGGGCCCGCGCCCGGGCGTCCTCGGGCACGGTCGCCTCCGAGGTGATGTCGCCCTCGCCGACGTCCTCGGCCAGGGCGCGGCCGACCAGCTCCTCGATTTCCTCCGCCAGCTCGATCATCGCGGCAGCCTATCCATGGGATCTCACGTTTCCTCGCTCAGACACGTTTAATCCCACCGAGTGACCGCGCTGCCGCCGTTTCAAACCGTGCTGGACGACCATGCCTCCGCGGTGATGGGAATCTTGCGCGGCGCCGTCGGCCGCGAGGGGGCCGAGGACTGCTTCCAGGAGACCTTCCTTGCCGCCCTGCGCGCCTACCCGCGGCTGGACGACGCGCGCAACCTGCGCGGCTGGCTGCTGACGATCGCCCACCGCAAGGCGATCGACTTCCACCGGGCCAAGGGCCGGCGGCCGATCCCGGTGGCGGAGGTGCCGGAGACGGCCGCGGAGAACGGCGTGCCCGAGCCCGACGAGCGGCTCTGGGCGGCGGTGGGAGCGCTGCCGCCGAAACAGCGCGCCGCCGTCTCCCTGCGCTATGGCAGCGACCTCCCCCACGCCGAGATCGCCGCCGCGCTCGGCTGCTCGCCGGAGGCGGCGCGGCGCTCGCTGCACGAGGGACTGAAACGACTGCGAAAGGAGCTGGCATGAGCACCGCGACCAAGAAGGAGATCGACGCCGCCACCGAGAGGTTCAAGGCGCGCGCCGCCGAGGAGGGACTGCTCGACGTCGCCTACACCAGCGCCGACTCCCCCTTCGGGCCGCTGCTGCTGGCGAGCACCAAGCGCGGCCTGGTCCGGGTCGGGCTGCCGAACCAGGATCCCGACACGCTGCTCGCCGATATCGCCGAGCGCCTCTCGCCGCGAGTGCTTGAGGCACCGGCCGAGCTGGACGAGGCGCGGCGTGAGCTCGACCTCTACTTCGCCGGCAAGCTCGACCACTTCGACCTGCCGCTCGACTGGCGGCTCAGCAGCGGCTTCCGCCAGCGGGTCCTGCGGGCGATCGACCGCATCCCCTACGGCCAGACCCGCAGCTACACCGAGATGGCCCGCAAGGCCGGCAACGAGCGGGCGGTGCGGGCCGCCGGCAGCGCCTGCGGCAGCAACCCGATCCCCCTCGTCGTCCCCTGCCACAGGGTGCTGCGCACCGGCGGCGCCCTGGGCGGTTACGGCGGCGGGCTGCCGATGAAGCAGGCCCTGCTGGAGCTTGAGGGCGTACTGGACGAAAAGTCCAGTTCCTAAAGCGAAACAGCCGAAACTCCGATGGTCGGGCGATGCGCAAGCTGTTATTGCCCCTCCTCGCCTCCCTGCTTCTCCTCTGCGTGATCGCCGTCCCGGCGCGGGCGCTGAGCCTGCCGCTGCCGGTGCCTGCGCTAGCCGCCGATGAAGAAGCCGGCGAAAGCGCCGCTGAAGGCGGGGCCGAAGAAGACGAAGAAGAAGTCTCCAGCGACTGCGTGGTCGAAGACGAGGAAGACGCGGCCTTCTGCGCCGAAGTCGCCGAGGAAGAAAGGCTGGAAGCCGAAGAAGCGGAAGAGTGCGTGATCGAGGACGCGACCGCCAAGGTCACCGCCAACCCCGGCAAGGGCAGCGTCGGCCTGATCGTCCGCTACCGCTCCTACTCCCCGGCCGCTGTCGCGATCGACGCCCGCCTGCGAGGCGGCAAGGGCAGCCTCCACCTCGGCGCCAGCCACACCCGCTTCCGCCGCGCCGGCACCTTCCGCGACACCTTCGTGCTCGGCGAGAAGCGGATGGAGCGCGTCCTCGCCGCCCGCGAGTTCGAGGTCGAGCTGCAGGCGGTCAACACCCCGCGCTACTGCCAGCTGGAGCTCAACGGAGCACTTCCCCGAGCCAAGCGCTCGCTTCGCGCAGATGCGCGGGATCGATCTGGTGGCCCAGGTCGGACTCGCGGTAAGTGACGTCAAGCCCGCCTTCCCTCAGCAGCTCCCGCGCCCGTTCGGCGAACTCGACCCCGATCACCGGGTCGCGCCGGCCGTGGCTGACGAATGCTCGGGTCTCGGTCCGATCCGCAAGCGCCGGCTCCCAGCCCTCGACCGTCGGCACGAAGCCGCTAAAGGCGAGGATGCCGGCGACGGCCGGGCGCTCGGCGCTGAGACCCATCGCGTAGCTCATCACCGCGCCCATCGAGAAGCCGCCGAGCACGGTGCGGTCCGGCCCGATCCCGGACTCCTCCCAGAGCTCGTCGTGCAGCTCGGCAAGCGCCGCCCGCGCCGCCGCGAAGGTCTCCGGGTCCGGGTAGCCGACCCGCGGCACCAGGTACCAGTGGTAGCCCGGCGAGCCGGGCAGTTGCAGCGGCGCCCGCGGGCAAACCACCCGCAGCCGCTTCTCGGGGTCGAGCAGGTCGGCGAGGCCGATCAGGTCCCGCTCGCTGGTGCCGCGGCCATGGTGGAGGACCAGCAGCCCCTCTGGGTCACCGTCCGCCGCCCGTTCGACCTGGGTGAGCGAGGCCATCGCTAGTTGGCCGAGGCGGCCGCGGTCTTGTTCAGGTAGTCGCGGATGAACTCGTCGATGTCGCCGTCGAGCACCCTCTGCACGTCGCCGACCTCGTGCTCGGTGCGGTGGTCCTTGACCATCGTGTAGGGGTGCAGCACGTAGCTGCGGATCTGCGAGCCCCAGGCGACGTCTTTGACCTCGCCCCGCGCCTTGGCCAGCTCTTCGGAGCGTTTGCGCTCCTCCAGCTCGATCAGCTTCGAGCGCAGCAGCTGCATCGCCACCGCCTTGTTCTGCGTCTGCGAGCGCTCGTTCTGGCACTGGACGACGACGCCGGTGGGGATGTGGGTGATGCGAACCGCCGAGTCGGTCTTGTTGACGTGCTGGCCGCCGGCCCCGGAGGCGCGGTAGGTGTCGACCCGCAGGTCGCCCTCGTCGATCTCGACCTCGACGCTGTCCTCGACCACCGGGCCGACGTCGACCTGGGCGAAGCTGGTGTGGCGGCGGGCGGAGGAGTCGAAGGGGGAGATCCGCACCAGCCGGTGCACGCCGCGCTCGGCGGCGAAGAGCCCGTAGACGTTCTCGCCGCGGGCGATGAAGGTGGCTGACTTGAGCCCAGCCTCCTCCCCCGGCGAGGCCTCCAGCATCTCGACCTCGAAACCGCGCCGTTCGGCCCAGCGCAGGTACATCCGCAGCAGGATCTCGGCCCAGTCCTGGGAGTCGGTCCCTCCCGCCCCGGCGTGGACGGTGACGACCGCGTCGCCGGCGTCGTACTCGCCGCTGAACAGGCGCGCCTCTTCCAGCTCGGCCAGGCGGCGCTCGACCGAGCCCAGCTGCGAGTCCAGCTCGGCCGCCATCTCCTCGTCCTCGGCGGCCATCTCGGCCAGGTCACCGAGATCGGCGACGTCGCCCTCCAGCCCGCGGAAGAGCTCCAGCCGCTTCTGGGCGCGGGCGTGGGCGGCCGAGGTGCGGGCAGCGGTCTCCTGGTCGTCCCAGAAGCCGGGCTGGCCCATCACCTCCTCGAGCCGGGTGACTTCCCCCTCTAGCGCGGCGGGGTCAAAGGTAGTCCGAGAGCAGGGACAATTGCTCCCGGACAGCGGCCAGGCGAGATGCGACAGGCAAGCTCTGCGCGGAATCGGCCATGGGCACAGGTTATTGGGCTCCAGTGCTGGGTGGCGGGGAGGGACGAGGTACCCCTGCTCGGCGCACCTCCGCCGAGAGGATCGCCAGTGGCTGACCGTGACCGTTTGCTGCTCGGCTCCATGCTGAGTGCCGATCAGGGGTACCTCGTCCCTTCTCTCGACAGGAGTCGAAGATCAGCTGTCAGCGAAACCGCAAAAGAGTCCGCATAGCGAACCTTTTTACGGTTTCGCTGATCCGCGTCCTTCGGAAGCTGTTGAAAGAGGGTGGCGGGGGGGGGGGG
>JBIOTO010000135.1:0-9582 GCA_044865945.1 Solirubrobacterales bacterium | reverse complement strand
CGCATCGGAGCTGGGTTATGCCGGAATCCCCTAGGCCGCGGGTCGCAGCCCTGGCGCTGGCGGTCGGCGTCGTCCTCGCCGACTCCTCGATCGTCGTCCTGGCGCTGCCGGAGATCTACCGCGAGCTCGACACCAGCATCGCCGGCGTCACCTGGGTGCTGATCTCCTTCAACCTGGTGATGGCGCTGGCCGCGGTCCCCGCCGCACACCTGGCCCGCCGGGTCGGCCCCGGCCGGGCGGCCGCGGTGGGGCTCGCCGTCTTCGCCGGCGCCGGCCTCGCCTGCGGCCTCTCCAATGAGCTGAGCACCCTGATTGCAGCCCGCTGCGTGCAGGCTCTGGGGGGTGCTCTCGCGGTCACCGCGGTCCTCGAGCTGCTGCCCGCCACTGTCGGTTCCGAGCGTCGCGCTGTGGCGATCTGGGCGACCGCCGGGGCGACTGGCGCTGCCTTGGGACCGGCGGTCGGTGGTCTGCTCACCGAGCTCGTCTCCTGGCAGTCGATCTTCCTGATCCAGGTTCCGGTGGCGCTGATCGCGGCGGTGCCGATCCTCGCCGTCGCCAAGCACGAGGCGGCGACCGGGATCATCGAAGCCGAGGTGCGCCGCACCGGCCGCCCGCACCTCTGGGCCAACCTGGCGCTGGCGATGGTCTCGGCGGCGATCGCCGCGGCGCTCTTCCTGCTCGTCCTGTTGCTGATCGAAGGCTGGCGCCTTAGCCCGATCGAAGCGGCGCTGGTCGTCTCGGTGATGCCGCTGGCGGCGATCCTCAGCGGCAGGCTCGGCGACCTGGTGGCGGACGCTCGCGCGCGGGCGGCCGCCGGGGCGATCCTCGTCTCCGGCGGCCTCGCCGGGCTGGCCTTCCTGCCCAAGGCGACGATCCTGCTGACGATCCCGCCGCAGATCCTGGTCGGGATCGGCCTGGCGCTGGTGCTCTCGGCCCTGACCGAGACCGCTCTGGGTGGCCGCGCGCCGCAAGCGATCCACGGCGGCTGGACGATTACCTCCCGCCACGCCGGGGTGGTGATCGGGCTGCTGATCCTGACTCCGATCTTCACCGCCGACATCAACCAGCAGCGCCACGACGCGATCGACGCCGGCACCGCGGTGATTCTCGACTCGCCGATCAACCCGCTGCTGAAGCTCGACCTGGCCGAGAAGGTCAGCCAGCAGCTGGAAACGGAGCGGGGCAAGGTGCCGACGATCGGGCCGGCCTTCGAGCCGAAGCCCACCGACCCGGCGCAGCGGGCCGAAGTCGAGCAGTTGCAGGGCGAACTGCAGGACCAGCTCGACCGCGGCGCGACCCACGCCTTCAGCACCTCCTTCCTGCTCGCCGCCCTGCTCGGCCTGATCGCCCTGCTGCCGATCGCGCTCTCGCGGAGGGTCGACCTGTGAACGGGGAGAGGAGGCTGGGCGGGACGGTGCTGATCGTCGCCTCGATCGTCGCCTCCCTGCTGCTGGTCGGCGCCTACCTCGCCGCCGGCGGATCCTCGTATGAGCCGAAGCAGGTCCAGGACCCGTGCCAGCCGCGGCCCTGGTCGAACCCCGAAACCCTGGGCCAGATCGCCAACCAGTTCACGATCTCCGCGCTTGACGGGGCCGCCTGCCAGCTGGGGGTCTCGCGTGAGGCCCTGGCGCGGGCGCTGGCGACGCCTGAGGCGCGCGAACGCTTCACCAAGCGCTATGGGATCGACGACGAAAAGCTGGCGAAGGCGATCCGGTCGGGCCTGCTGCGCGCGGTCGACGACGCCGTCGAAGCCGGCGCCCTCAGCCCGCTGCTGGCGACGCCCTTGCGGCGGACGCTGGAAGAGATCCCACTCGAACAGGCGATCGAAATCATCAACGACGCCCAGGGCTTGCTGGATGACGTCGAAAGCTTCCTCGGTCCCGCCCAGGGGATCATCGAACAGTTCCTGCCCTGACCCTTCCCGCCGGCTGGCGGAGCTCTGCCAAGAGCAGGAGTTGCCAGCAGCACCCGGCGAGGAGGACGAGGCGCTGGCGCAGCCCGCCGACCTCGGGCCCGACCAGCAGCAGCGCCAGGCTGGTCGCGATCGCCGCCGCCGCGAGGGCGGCTGACCTGTGGCGAAAGGCCCTGTCCCATCGGGGACTCAATGCCGCGACGGCGACCGCTGCCAACAGTGCCAGAGTGGTCAGCCCAGAGCCGAGGTCGTGGAGGCGGCCCCCCGCGGTGAGAGTGGCGCCGGGCGGCAGCTCTCCGGCGCTGGTTTCGGTGGGGAAGACCGCCACCAGGAGCACTCCGGCCGCGGCGAGGAGCAGAAGCACGACCAGGCGTCGTTCTCCTTGTGGGGGTCGAACGAGCAGGCCCGTCGCGAGCAGGGAAAGGGCCCACAGCAGGAAACCGATCGTCGTCAGCGGTCCGCTGTCGGAGTTGGCGTACTCGGAGACCTGATGACGGAGTGGGTCCAGGGAGGGGTCGAGGAGGTGCTCGGTGACGATGATCGCCACGAAGCCGAGGAGACTCATTGCGGCAAGGCGTCCCAGCCTGGCCTTGATTCGGTACTTGACTGTAATTCCTGGTTCGAGCGCCACGGTTATCTTCCCCCTCAATGAGCGGCGGGAGACGAGCCCAGTCTGACGGCGGGCAGCGAACGGGGGCGTGGCGGGAGTGAGCCCGGAGCCCTGGGTGCGGATCCAGGCGGCCGCCGTCTGCGTGACCCTGGTCTCAACCGTCGTCCTCGGCGGCGCCACCTTCGTCCTCGTCGCCGGGGGCGCACTCGCCCTCTTCGCGGTCTTCGTCTGGCGCAAGTACCGACGGGACAAGCTGCTCGCCGCCGCCGAGGTGCCGCCGCACCGTGAGCGGCTCGACATGCTCATGTCCGGCGACGCCAGGGCAGCCCTGCTGCCGGGGATCGTGCTCGGGGTCTTCGCGTCGGTGCTGGCACCGGACACCCCGCACGTCGCTGGATTTGTGGTCGACGCGGTTGAGATCGTCACGCTGGTCGCGGTCGTCGTCTATGGCTCCAGCCTCTTCGACTGGTACGTAATCCTGCCCCGGATGACGGGGCTCCTCGGTCCCCGACCGTGCCGAGACGACGGCGGGTTCAAGACCTTCCCCCGCACCTGGAGGGAAGTGACCCGGTGGTGGTACGGGCACCGGTTCGTCGCCGGCTTCTTCGTCGTCTACGGTGCCGCCCTCGCCGCTGGCATCCTGGTGGCGGGGGCCACTGGCGCCTCCTCCCCCTGGGTCGACCTCTCGATCACCGCGGTCTTCGGAAGCCTCGGCGCGTACCGGAAAGCACTGCTGCCGGCGGCCAAGGAGTTCATGCATCCCCGCCTGATCATCGGCCGGACCGTCACCTCCAGGTTCGGCGAACGGCGCTACGTCTACGACGTCGCGCTGGAGGGCGTTCAGACGGTCTCGGCCGAGAAGTTCGAGAAGCGGGCGGAAGCGATGCTGCCCGACGAGAAGCCGGAGTTCGAGGACGGGCCGGGGCGAACCCCGCTCACCGCCGTCGATGAAATGGGCGATGGGGAGCGCTACACCGGTTGCGACCGCCGCTGCGCCGGCATCAGCTGGTACTGCATCGAGAACGAGGACTGCTTCAGGGCCAAGTAGCCCTGGGGGCCTAGTCCGAGGGGGCGGCGATCCGGTACTCGCGCTCTTTCGCGTCCCAGCCAATCCCCGCGCAGAGCGCCTGCGGGGTGGTGTCGAGCGCGGTTGCCAGCTTGACCAGGGTGCCAAGCCGGGGTTCGCGGCCGCCGCGCTCCAGCAGCGAGACCTCGGTGCGGTGGATCTCGCAGCGCTCGGCGAGGTCTTCCTGGGAGACGCCGGCCGCTTTGCGGGCGCGTCGTAGGTTGGCGGCGAAGCGGTCGCGTTTGTCCATCGCTGAAGCCTAACCGCGACGGGTCGCTCGCCAGACCCAGACCATCGCCAGCGGTTGCAGCGGCAGCCGCGCCCAGAGCGCCCAGCGCGGAACTTTCTTCAGGTCGAGGCCGCGGATCCGCTCCGGGTTGACGGCCATGTGGATGTTGGCCGGGAAGACCGAGAACAGCAGCGCCAGCAGCCACCAGCGGCCGAGGCGGCGGGTGGCGGGGTGGAGGACCATCGCCCCGCCGGCGATCTCGGCGACGCCGCTGACGGCGACCGCCTCCCGCTTGTACTCCTCGATCGCGGTCGGCACGATCGCCTCGAAGCTGCGCCGGGCGACGAAGTGCATCGTCCCCATGAAGGTGAAGAAGGCGGCGAGGCCGAGTCGCGAGCGGTTCATCGAAGGCGCAGCATATGCGCCAGCTATGTTCTGGACGTGCCCGATTTCAAGCTGAACCCCGCCTACACGCCGACCGCCGACCAGCCGAAGGCGATCGCCGGGCTGGCCGAGGGGCTGCGCGAGGGAGATCGCTTCCAGACCCTGCTTGGCGCCACCGGCACCGGCAAGACCTTCACGATGGCGGCGACGATCGCCGAGGTGCAAAGGCCGAGCCTCGTGATCGCCCACAACAAGACGCTTGCCGCGCAGCTCTGCAACGAGTTCCGCGAGTTCTTCCCGGAGAACTCGGTCGAGTACTTCGTCTCCTATTACGACTACTACCAGCCGGAGGCCTACGTCCCGGCCCAGGACCTCTACATCGAGAAGGACTCCTCGATCAACGACGAGATCGACCGGCTGCGCCACGCCGCCACCGCCGCGCTCTTCGCCCGCCGCGACGTGATCATCGTCGCTTCGGTCTCCTGCATCTACGGGATCGGCTCGCCCCAGGTCTACAACGAAAAAATGCAGCTCTTCAAAGTCGGCGAGCAGATCGACCGCGACGACGTCCTCCGCAAGCTGGTGAAGATGCAGTACCAGCGCAACGACCAGGTGCTGGGGCGCGGCGCCTTCCGGGTCCGCGGCGAGGTGCTGGAGATCATGCCCTCCTACGCCGAGTCGGCCTACCGGATCGCCCTCTTCGGCGACGAGATCGAGGGGATCCAGCACTTCGACCCGCTGACCGGCGAAGTCCTCGACGTGATCGACCACGTCAGCGTCTGGCCGGCCTCGCATTACGTGACCCGCGACGAGACGGTCGACCGCGCCGTCGACGAGATACGCGCCGAACTGGAAGCCCGCACCGTCGAGCTGGAAGCCGAGGGCAAGCAGCTGGAGGCGCACCGGCTGCGGCAGCGGACGATGTACGACCTGGAGATGATCAAGGAGCTCGGCTTCACCTCCGGAATCGAGAATTACTCGCGGATCCTCGACGGCCGCCCGCCCGGCAGTCCGCCGCACACCCTGATCGACTACTTCCCCGACGACTTCGTCGTCTTCGTCGACGAGTCCCACCAGACGATCCCGCAGATCGGCGGCATGTACGAGGGCGATCGCTCGCGGAAGACGACCCTGGTCGACTACGGCTTCCGCCTGCCCTCGGCGATCGACAACCGGCCGCTCAAGTTCGACGAGTTCCTCGACCGGGTCAAGCAGCTGGTGATGGTCTCGGCGACCCCCGGGCCGTTCGAGAAAGCCGAAGCGACGCGCACGGTCGAGCAGATCGTCCGCCCGACCGGGATCGTCGACCCGGAGATCGAGCTGCGCGAGACCAGGAACCAGATCGACGACCTGATGAACGAGGTCAAGAAGGTCGCCACGCAGGGCGACCGCACCCTGGTCACGACCCTGACCAAGAAAATGGCCGAGGACCTGACCGCCTACCTGCTCGAGTACGGGGTCAAGGTGCGCTACCTGCACTCCGAGGTCGACACCCTGGAACGGATCCAGATCGTCCGCGAGCTGCGGCTCGGCGAGTACGACGTGCTGGTCGGGGTCAACCTCCTGCGCGAGGGGCTCGACCTGCCCGAGGTCAGCCTGGTGGCGATCCTCGACGCCGACAAGGAGGGCTTCCTCCGCGGCGAGACCAGCCTCGTGCAGACGATCGGGCGGGCGGCGCGGAACGTCAACGGGCGGGTGGTGATGTACGCCGACAGGGAGACCGAGGCGATGCGGGCGGCGATGCGCGAGACCGACCGCCGCCGGGCGATCCAGCTCGCCTACAACGAGGAGCACGGGATCACCCCGGAGACCGTCCGCAAGGGCATCTCCGAGATGTCGGACTTCCTGGCGATGGAGGACCGGGGCGCCGCGCAAACGCCGCGGCCGCCGCGGCGACGACTTCTCCAGCCCCGAGGAGCTGGAGAAGACGATCGTCGCCCTCGAGGAGGAGATGCTGGCGGCGGCCGACGACCTCCGCTTCGAGGAGGCGGGCCGGATCCGCGACGAGCTCAAGGAGCTGCGCCGCGACCTCGACGGGATGACCGCCGGCACCTGAGGCTTCCCTGGGGACGCGCCGTTGGGCGCGCGCGCCATTAGATAAGGAAGCTTGACTATAAGTCGGGCTGGAGCTATTGCTGGGCGGTTCTCTCGATCACGGGAGAGCGAACCGGAAAGGACCACAGCATGAGTCTCAAACAAAGGCTTCTCGGGCTCGCCCTGCTCGCATCCCTGGCCACCGCCGCCTTCGTGGTGGTGACGGCGTCCGCGAACAACAGAGAAGGTCACTTCACGACGCCGGGGGTCGGGGTCGCGGAAATCTTCGGCACAGAGAACACCACGCACACAGTGGAGTTCTCGGTCGAAAACTGGGGGAAAGGGGTCATCTGCAACGGCACCAAATGGGAAATAACCACCTCCCTGGAAAACGAAAACGAACTCCCGTTCTTCGCAAACTTCGCTGAATGCCGCACAACAGGCGGGACCCCCGGTGAAGTCAAAATCAAACGAAACGGGTGTGCGCTCAGCCTCTTCGCGGCCAAAGAAACGACGGACGCGACCGAGCAGACAGCCGATATCACCTGCACCTCGGGATCGATCGAAATCAGCCACGGTTCCTGCACCGTCACAGTTCCCGCCCAGACGAAACTGACCGGGATCACATACACAAAAACCACCTTCAACACCACAAAAGCGATCACAGTCGACTTCAACGTGAAAATCGCGATCAAACTCGACGGCTCCTGTGGAACCGCAAAAGCCGCTGGGACGCTCACGGGCTCGATGACACTCCATGCCGCGAAACCAGGAGGACCATCGATCGACTTCGTAACCACGTAGCCCCAACGGGGAACAGGGCTGGGTTTGCTCGACCCTGTTCCCCGGCCCGCGCAGCGCCCCGGATAACCTCCGGATGTGCCGATCGACGTCACCGAGGCGACCTTCCAGGGCGAGGTAATCGACCGCTCCCGCGAGCTGCCGGTCGTGGTCGACTTCTGGGCCGACTGGTGCGGGCCCTGTAAGGCGCTGAGCCCGGCGCTGGAGCGGGCCGAGAGCGCCCGCGCCGGCAAGGTCGTGCTGGCCAAGGTCGACGTCGACTCCAACCAGCGCCTCTCGGCCCAGTTCCAGGTCCAGGGCATACCCGCGGTCAAGGCCTTCCGCGACGGTGCCGTCACCGACGAGTTCGTCGGCGCCCTGCCACCGGCCAAAGTGGAGGCCTTCTTCGACAGCCTGGTGCCCTCGCGCGCCGACGAGTTGCTGGCGGCGGGCGACGAGCTCTCCCTCCGCAAGGCATCCGAACTGGAGCCAGCCCGCGCCGACCTCGCCGTAGCCCTGGCCAAGGCCCGCCTCGAGCGTGGGGCGCAGGCCGAGGCGCTGGAAGCGGTGGAAGGCCACGAAAACGACTTCGCCGCCGCCGGCATAGCCGCCCGCATCCGCCTAGCCCAGGCCAGCCTCGCCGCCGAGGCATTCGAAGCCCTCGACCGCGGCGAGCGCGACGCCGCCCTCGATGCTCTGCTGGGCGAACTACAGGGCGCCGAAGACGACAACCGCGAGCACCTCCGCCAAGCGATCGTCGGCATCCTCACCGAGCTCGACCCGGCCGACCCGGCGGCCCGCGACTACCGCCGCAAGCTCTCCGCTGCTCTCGGGTGACTTTCACAGCGGTGCGCTTTTTCCGCCCATAGCGGGGAAAAGGCACACCGCTGTGATTTGTGCGAAAGGGAACATCTGTTCGCCTGGCTAGAATCGCTGTGAGTGGCTGCCTCTGAGCGAATCGTCATCTCCGGCGCCCGGGAGCACAACCTCAAGGACGTCGACGTTGAGCTGCCCCGGGACGCGCTGATCGTCATCACCGGCCTTTCCGGGTCCGGCAAGTCGAGCCTTGCCTTCGACACGATCTACGCCGAGGGGCAGCGGCGCTACGTGGAGTCGTTGTCGGCCTACGCGCGTCAGTTCCTCGGCCTGATGGAGAAGCCCGACGTCGACTCGATCGAGGGGCTCTCGCCGGCAATCTCGATCGACCAGAAGACGACCTCGCGCAACCCGCGCTCGACGGTCGGCACCGTGACCGAGATCTACGACTACCTGCGGCTGCTCTGGGCTCGGATCGGGACCCCGTACTGCCCCGAGTGCGGCGAGGAGATCACCGGCCAGACCCAGGAGCAGATCGTCGACCGGCTGATGACCTTGGAGGACGGGACCAAGTTCATGGTCATGGCGCCGGTCGTCCGCGGCCGCAAAGGCGAGTACGGGAAATTGCTGGACCAGATGCGGCTCGAGGGCTACTCGCGGGCGATGGTCGACGGCGAGCTGCGCCGGCTCGACGAGAAGATCGAGCTCGACAAGAAGTACAAACACGACATCTCGGTCGTCGTCGACCGGCTGGTGATGAAGACCGATCTGCGCCGCCGCCTCTCGGAGTCGGTCGAAGCGGCGGCCGGCCTGGCGGCGGGCCTGGTCGAAGTCGAGATCGTCGAGGGCAAGGGGGCCGCCGGCAGCAAGGGAGCCGAGCACCCGGGCGGGACGATGCTCTTCTCAGAGCAGTTCGCCTGCCTCAACTGCGGCACCTCGATCCCCGAGCTGGAGCCGCGGATCTTCTCCTTCAACTCGCCCCACGGCGCCTGCGACCGTTGCCACGGGCTCGGCTTCCAGAGGGTGATCGACCCCGAGCTGGTCGTCCCCGACCCGACCCTCTCGCTGGCCGAGGGGGCGCTGCAGCCCTGGAACCGCGGCATCAGCGCCTACTGGCGCCGGTTGATCGCCGCCGTGGCCGACGAGTACGGGGTCGCTGTCGACAAGCCCTGGTCACAGCTGAAGGCCGAGGAGAAAGAGATCTTCCTCTACGGCACCGGCGACGAGCGCCACCAGGTCAGCTACACCAACCGCTTCGGCCGCCGCCGCTCCTACAAGGTCCGCTTCGAGGGGATCGTCAACAACCTGCAGCGGCGCTACGAGGAGACCGACTCGGAGACCAACCGGGAGCGGATCGAGGGCTACATGGCCGAGCAGCCGTGCCCCGCCTGCCACGGCGCCCGCCTGCGACCCGAGAGCCTCGCGGTCAAGGTCGGCGGGCTCAGCATTGCCGAGTACAGCGACCTCTCCGCCCACGCCGCCGCCGCCTGGATCCGCGAGCTGGAGATGACCGAGACCGAGCGGGCGATCGCGCGGTTGATCGTGCGCGAGATCACCGAGCGGCTCTCCTTCCTCGAGAACGTCGGCATCGGCTACCTCTCGCTGGCCCGTTCGGCCCGCACCCTCTCCGGCGGCGAGGCGCAGCGGATCCGGCTCGCGACCCAGATCGGCTCGCACCTGGTCGGGGTGATGTACGTGCTCGACGAGCCCTCGATCGGCCTTCACCAGCGCGACAACGAGAAGCTGATCGC